>JAZNUR010000029.1:0-16389 GCA_045592405.1 Oscillospiraceae bacterium | reverse complement strand
GTTTCGTTACCCCGTCTGCTACGCTAAGGTGCATCGCTTCGTTCTGCCTTTTGCCAAGGGGTGCGTGAAACACGGAGACCTTAATCCGACTGCTGATGTCTCACCGCATCCTCGCATTTTGTGTATGCGGATTTTGAAACGTCATTTCAGAAAGCCATTCAAATGCCGTTGTTGTTTGAATCTCTGGCTGCAGCGTATCAGAAGCAACATCCCGAAGTGGCAGAGCGAGAAAAAACACCATCCAAAGTGTATCTGGAAGAACAGCTGATGGCGGAGGATTATCTCGACTACACACTGACCATAACCCATGTGCGGGAAATCTGCTATGCATCATTGTATACGGCGATCTGTCCGCCCACGTTCAAGCAATGCAATGTGGTGGCACGACCGCTGCGGCAGTATTACAAGTATCTCATGTCTCTGCAGCAGGAGTATCGGGAGTTGCTGGAGTTCTGCTTCGATGATGATTTCTATCCCGATGTGCTGGGACATATGATGCCGTCGGAACGATTCTGTTTGTACAAGAGCCTGCACGATCATCCGCAGGTTCTGCGTCGGCATGAAACTTTCCGTATGCGCATGAATGGAATGAGCGGCAGTAAGATGCCCTATGGCATGGATGGGGACGGACTCAAGAAACGATTTGGTATGCAGATTGTGCCGGGCGATCAGCACAAGGAATTTGCGGAGCATTACAACATTGATGTGAACAAGCTGATCACCAGAACGCAGATTCCTACGTTCATCAATGTGGGGTATGTGTTCTGTACCACACAGGAGATTCTGGAACTGGAATTCACAAAAATGCTGGAGATGGATATGCGTTTCCGCAAGTGTCAGCGGTGCGGACGGTATTTCATCATGAAGGGCAACTATGATACGAAGTTCTGTGATCGTGTTGCAGAGGGCGAAAGCAGAAGCTGTCAGGAACTGGCGGCACAGGAACGTTACAAACAGAAGGTCGCAGACAACGCTGCACTGCCCATCTACAGCAAGTATTACAAGCGATACGCCGCAAGAGTGAAAGTCCGCCAGATCAAGGAGGCGGACTTTAAGAAGTGGAAGTTTCAGGCTTTGGTGAAACGGGATGAGTGTACCAATGGAATCATTACCGTGGAGGAGTTTGTGGAATGGTTGGAGAGGTGTTTTCCGAATAGGGGGAGGAAGTGAATACCGGACTGATTTTCAGGGATTCGGATAATGTGTCTCCTTGAAAATGGCACGCAGATGTGGTATAATGAACTTGATAAGAATTAAGAAATCGGAGGAGCGTATATGGCTGCGGTAAAAGTGAAGATTCTGAAAATCGTCGATACGAGCTATCCGATTTTTGTTGAATTTGAGTTGGTTGACGCAAAAGGTGCAAGCCATTACTTCATTGATAAAGTTCCGGTAGTAAGCGGTGATGATGAGCTTGTTCCGCCCTGTGTCGGATATATGCGCTGTAATATCATCAATGAAACTGAAAATACTTTCATCATTGATACCGCCTTGCCCGATGATATTGCATCTAAGGATGGCAAGTATGTATTCGAGGTCAATAAAGACCGGATAATATGATCAATCCAATTTTACAAGGAGGTAAATTTATGAATCACATTTATTCCAGAGTCAGCATCCGAAAATACCAGGACAGACCTGTCGAAAAGGAAAAAACGCTTGCAATCCTCAAAGCTGCCATGCAGGCACCCTCTGCTGCAAACCAGCAGCCGTGGGAATTCTATGTTGTGACCAACAAGGAAAAGCTCGATGCGCTTTCCACCGTGCATCCGTATGCCGGCATGACGAAAAACGCACCGGCTGCAATCGTAGCAGTCTACAGAAAAGAATGTATGATCCCTGCATATGCACAGATCGACCTTTCGATCGCGATGGAAAATCTCTGGCTTGAAACGGACGCACAGGGGCTTGGCGGCGTGTGGCTTGGCATTGCACCGCAGGAAGAACGGATGCAGGCGGTTGAGAAAATCCTTGATATTCCGGATACACTGAGAGCCTTTGCCATCTTCCCTTACGGCTATCCTGCCGAAGAAAGACAGCAGCAGGATCGATTTGATGAGAGCCGTATTCATTTTGTAGAATAAATCGGAGGGTATTATGAAAAAAATAATCGCAATCAACGCAAGTCCTCGTACATCGTGGAATACCGGCACACTGATTCGTGAAGCAGCCAAAGGTGCTGAATCCGAAGGTGCAGAGGTGAAGGTGTATGACCTTTATCAATCCGAAAAGTTCACAGGCTGCATTTCCTGTTTTGGCTGCAAGCTGCCGGAGAATCAGGGCGTGTGCGTCTGCAAGGACGGTCTTACACCGATACTTGATGATATCCGCAGCGCAGATGGTCTGATCATCGGCACACCCAATTATCTTGGTGATGTCAGTGCAGGTTTTCGTGCATTGTATGAGCGTCTGATTTTTCAGTCTCTGACATACAAAACAGAACCGAGAAGCTACAACGAACGCAGGATCCCTGTTCTGTTCATCATGACAAGCAACGCCGCCGAGGAATTTTATGCACAGATCGGCTATGATAAAATGCTTGCGAATTATCAGAATATGCTTTGCAATATGGTGGGACCGACAAAGGTCATGATCAGCAGCGACACATTGCAGGTCAGCGATTACAGCAAATACAACTGGACGATGTTTGATCCTGAAGCCAAGAAACAGCGGCATGAAACTGTATTCCCGACTGATAAAGAAAAGGCATTCTCGCTTGGTGCTGAGATGACCGGCGGAATCTGGGAATGAGAATAACCTGCAAATGAAAGGGACTGCCCACGCAGTCCCTTTTCTCATACCTTAAGAGCGTTCTGTGTCTGTAGATCTTCGAAGCAACCACTCACTCATAATAGCTAGATAAGGTCGCATCATAGCCGTTATCTGCAGCTTCAAACTGAATCAAGAATGTCAGGCGGTGTGTGATATCTTGCGCCATGGTTGTGTCAGAATTGGACGGTATCACCATTCGCCTGCATTTGCTGTGTAGCAAGCAGCGTGTGCTTGACGATCAGCAGTTCCAAAGTCGTATCGGTATCTTGCTGCCACAGGCCGCCTTTCGCCAGATACTCTGCTATGGCATTGCCCATGATGTTGTACTGTTCGCCGTGGTATAGTTCCTCAATCGTGATCTGTGCCATGTGACCACCTCCTTGTAGTACAACAGTATACCACAAGTTGTGAGGGAAGTCCAGCAAAAACGGAATTATCTTACCCCGCCATCAACTTATTCGTCTTCTTCAAGAATCTCGCCGGAATCGGACGATCCAACTTCTGACTTTTTATTTTAAATCGAACTCTTCGTCCAAAAGTTTCACCAGAAATTCGGCAGTCTCTTTATCGAACTGAAATGACTGACTGATTTTTTCCGGATTCTCTCGAGCAGTGCGGCCATAAGTATCAATCTGAACATACTTTTTGCCGTCTGCTTCAAAGACGGTATAGGTGGTTCGTACTTTCTCTTGTACGGTATTACGATGCTTTTCAATCTTTTCTATGCTTTCCAAACTAATCTGTGCCATGTTTATACCTCCGTATGCTGATTTATGATTTCATTTTCAAGATTTGCTAATCGCAAATCCCGTGTCTTCTTCTTGAGTTCGCATTCCCAGACAGTGATTACCTTCCATCCCAAGGCAGACAGAGCAAGATTATTAAGATGATCTCGTTCAACGTTTCCATTAATTTTGGGATACCAATATTCTTGGTTCGATGAAGGCCAAACAAATCTAGGACAGTCATGTTTATGCCAGAAGCAGCCATTTATAAAGACCACTGTCCTGTACTTAGGTAAGACAATATCAGGACATCCAGGAAGACTTTTTACATTCTTTCGATATCTGAATCCTTTTGAAAACAGGTGCTTTCTCACGATCTCTTCAGGCTTTGTATTTGTACTGCGTATATGTGACATATTCATGCTGCGTGTCTCTTTGGTGTGATTATCAGCCATTTTCTTTCACGACCTGCTTAAGATTCCTTTGTAAAGTTTGGGCCAGCTTCTTAGCTATGGATTTTGCCATGATTGGAGGAACGGCGTTGCCAACTTGCTGGTACTGTCTGTCCTTTGAACCACAAAACACAAAACTATCTGGAAAAGTCTGCAGGCGCGCCGCTTCTCTTACACTTATTGCTCGATCTAATGTCGGATGTATCCACATTGATTTTCTGACATTGACCACAGTTCCACACGGTTCACCATAATTTAACCTAAGATAAATGGTGTTTTGCGTTCGGGCAGCATCCGTATAGGTGTTAGTTTTAAGTGCTTCATCGAGTGAATGGAAATTCTGTCCCTGCTTAAGTGCCTTGAAACGCTGCAATGCAACAGGTGTAGTTTTTGTAACCATATGATTATAGAGGACTGCAGAGTTGCGTAATGCAGATGCTAATTCGGACAAGTTCTCTTTGGGCTGCAGTGGAATACCGTCCTTATCTTCTTCAAGTGAAACAACAGGTACAACATCTTCGAGATCAAGAATTGCATCTTTTACTGTACGATATTCATCTGCGTCAAAACTGCCCTTGGGCAAGGCAATTTTATTTGCTATGCTGCGTTTAATCCCTATAACTATGAAGCGCATACGTTTCTGTGGAGCTCCATAGTCAGCGGCACAAAGCACATCGCTGAAAATAGTATAGTTATTTTCAGGTGCTTCGAGAATGCCTCGCAAATAATCATATACTGCAAAAGAGCGAATTTGAGCGGATAAGCCATGGTCTAGCGAGTAATTATCCACGACAATATGATTGTCGAATATTTCCAGAGCTTTGCTCAGCATTCTTTGAATCATGATAGACGGTTCTATTTTTGTTTTGAGTTCTTCGATTGCTAGTTCACCGTCATAATAAGATTCAATTGCGTTGAAAGCCTTGGCTGCTTCATTGAAGATGTGACAGTCTTCTGAAGGAACTGTATGATGCGGAGCAATTCTAAGCAGTTTCATTTTATGCTTGTCAAGTGCCGTACGCATTTTAGTTATATTCTTTGACGCTTTATAGATGACATTCAATTCAGAATAATCTTCATCAAGCCAAAGATACTTATGGATTGATTCTTCAGTTTGAATGATTTCCAATACACCTTCAAACATAAAATCCGCATCAAGCAAATGAAGTGAAGTTACTTTCACAGGTATGCCGCATCGTTCAATAGTCTTGACATCAGATTCTTCCATGTAGAAGCGATGTACTTCAGATCGCAGCATACTGACATTTTCCATAACAAATGCTTTGGGTTTGAGTTCCAAAATTGCACGAAGGTACTGTTTAACCAGCATATTATTCTGGCTGATTGCGTGGTTCTTCTGACGGTTCGCATTTGAAAATCCCTGACACGGAGGACCTCCGATGACCACATCGATTGTTCCGTACCTGCGCATGATGTCTGCATAATCAGCACTGCAGACATCCCCCTGAACTTCAACATTAGGATGATTGCGCCGATATGTATCCTGCATATGCGGGCTATTTTCAAAAGCGACCTTTATGTCATATTTCTTTGTCTGCATAAAGCCGAGGCTTAGGCCGCCTGCTCCTGCAAACAGATCAACAACTGTATACACTATTTGTTCCTCTTTCTGCCAGTTAAAACTTAAAACCTTCGGACAGAGCACGTTCAAGCAAAGCAAGCAGCCGTTGGCTCTGATAACCGCTGGGCATTTTATTGGGTATTTGGCATGCATATTTTAAAGCCGTAGTTTCTTCGGGAGAGGCCATCTTTTTTTGCTCTGCAAAGGCATAAAGCAATTTCCACTGTGATGCACTATATTCTAACACTTTAATCTGTGCATCAACTTCAGACAGAATCTTTTGATCCTTTTTGGCGGCTTTATC
Source organism: Oscillospiraceae bacterium (assembly GCA_045592405.1). Lineage (GTDB taxonomy): Bacteria > Bacillota > Clostridia > Oscillospirales > Ruminococcaceae > UBA3855. The sequence continues at coordinate 10,554 of JAZNUR010000029.1, read as the reverse complement.
CGCTGCTTTTATTTCTGCCTTACCAATGAGAACGTTTTCAAACTCAGCTGGAAGCATCAATTCGATGTCTTGAATACTCTTCCAGCAAGCCTCTCTTTTACACCACTGGGTAACGTTAATGGTTGGTCGATTCGGATCAGTGATCTTATAAAATACTTGCTCAGAAATCTGTTCCAAAACTTTTGTCACAACATCGGGGACACTTTGACGCTGCCAGATGCTTTGCAGATCCAGCTCCATGTTTTTAAACTGTTTCCGAATCAGTTGATGGAGCAATGCCAAAGAATATGTAACGATATTTGCACGGTAACCATGTTCATACCATTCCTGCTTTGGAATCAAAGCTTCCAGATGCTTAAACAAAATTACTAGAGCCACGGTTTCAGTAAAATAGCGTTCACTGAACTGAATGTTGTCAGATGCCCAGGCATCATCGATCAATTCTGCAAACTTCATAAAGTTTGTTTGAGCACCCTTACTCACTATGTGCGGCATCTCATTCCATGTGTTGCGAACTTTTGCGAGATCCGTTTTGGTAATTACTTTGCTCTTAGGATTCTGAAGCAAGAACTGCTTCTTTTTGGCAGGGGTAAGACGCATTTGTGCCTGCAGGAACTGTCCCTTGGCACGTTCATAAAACCACTTGGTTTCATACTGGGCGCCTGCCTCAGCAGGAGCAAAAATTCTTCGGGAATGCTGTTCCATTCGGATGTGGAAGGGATGTGTAGAGAAGAAATCTGCATCTGTAACTTTATTCTGGCTATTAGAAGAGCGGGAAATATTTCGGACTAGTTCAGTAGAACGATCCATATCACTCTCGTCAATTTCTGTGAGCTTCATCTGAACATAAATTCCTTGTAAATCCGCTTTATCTTTATGGCGTGTATTGGAAAGTGAAGCGGTTGTTTGACCACCGTTGATAATTTGGAAATCTCGTGCACTTACTATACGAGTTCCATTTGCTGTATGCTCAAGCTGAACATCCATAGCTGTTGCAGACACACCATTATTGAAGGCAAAGAACATGGATGGACATTTTAAAATGGTTTCACGGATCTTTTTATTTACTGCGACCTTAGTAGAGAGAAATGAGCGAACATTTCCCTCCAACAACTGACTGCCATACTTATCATAGATATCAGCAAGCACTTCTCCAGGAATAATACAGAGGTAACTGTTATATTCAGCTGTTGCAGCACTGCTGGCCTCCAAACATGGAATGCCTTCCGGAATGTATTCACGAAAATCAATCTCTATATTTTGACGTCCCAAGTCGGAACAACATACACGGAATACACGATCAATATCCCAGATCTGGCACTCGGCTTGAACACCTCCAATATCAAGTGTTTCAAGTGTTTTTAGTGTATTGCTGACGTCCGCATCTGTAAAGATTATGAGACGATATTTTCGAATTCTTTCTTTTTCTAAACGCAATAGATCGATCAAGTCCGCACAAGGTGTGCTCATTTCGATTTCCTTATACAGTCTTGTATTTAAGGCTTGATCCACAAATACAGCTAAACGCTGAAAATTAATGGATGATGCCGACTTTCCCATTGTTCTTTCTTCTGTTCCATCATAATCCGCAATGATCAAATTCATTGTATAGTCAAATTCATCAAAAACATATCCATCTACACGATAAACCTTTCGCCTGGAAGTGGTGTTGGTGTAGAAAGAAGGAACAAAATCAGGCAAAACCTCTGCTTCTACAAGGTACTGTGCCATTGATTCAACAAATGAAGCACAGGAACCCTCTCCAGTAGCTGCAGCCTCTGCTTTCACATTTTCAAGAAAATCTTTTCTGAATTCCTGTGCATCCATGTTAATCCTCCAATCGCCAGTTTTCGATACCAGCTAAGCTGATCGAATACTGAGTTTCAGTAATTTGCGGTGCCACGTTGGCAGCTGATAATTTTGGAAAATCTGCATCGATACGAAAACGCATTTTTCCAGAGTAAACATATTTTTGTTCTCTATATTCTGGAAGATCTATAAAGCCGCATCGCATGAGTTTGCTTTCTAAAAGCAAAAGGGCATCAGGATCTTCATGCACTCGTGCAAGAATCAGATCAACTTGTTCTCCCAGTGATACAGCGCCGCTTCGTTCTGGAGCGCACTTATCAATGCGCATTACAACGAGTTCACCTGGATCGCTGTTTGCAAGCTGTTCCAAAGAAGAAATTTTCACAGAAGAAGCCGATATACCTACTGATTTAATCTCATACCAGCTGCTTGCGTATACAAAATCCTGGTCTGCACCATCTGGACCAACCCATCCTTGAATCGCCGCTGCAAGCGGATATCCGCTGTCGATAACATCGCATAAGTAAATCAGCTCTCCAAGCAATCCTTTTCTGCTGCTCTCATCCATAAGATTTTTGCGTTGATGTTCGAGTAATTTATTCCACTGTTTGAAACGTTTCACTACCAGATGCAATGCTGACAGCTCATTTTCTGCTGCATGAGAATAGGTGATCAAATCTGCACATAACAACTCAAAGACGCTGTCCTGTTCAATGCGCATAAGTGTAAAGGAAAGTGCCCATCTGCCATCCACCCGGCGGCCTTTAGCAACAATAATTGATTTGGAAGATGGAAGTAATTCCGGCTCCTTGTCAGTGATGATAACCAGGGCCTTCTGATCAATTTCTTTGTAACCCACATGCCATTCAAGCACATGTTCCGCCTCTATTTGTATGTACCCTCCATCGTAGTAATTAATGGCATTCCATTTACTATGAAGGTATTCAGAAGTAATTTTCATTCGTCATCTTCCTCATCCGGATCCATCCAGTTTCTAAGCTCAATCATGTTTACCATATAATTAGCAGTGCGAATACCGACTCCTGTGTCAGGGAAGCCAATACCCAGTGCAAACAAATAAGCAGGCACATCCGTATTATCAGATTCTTTTTCATCAAGCCGGGTTTCAATGATATGAAGCATTAACAATGGACTGCGTTCTTGAATCAAATAGGCACTGTCAGACATGTGCTTATCGCCTTTCTGTTTTCTAAAACGACTCTTCGCTATTTCAATCTGTTCTTTCGTAAGACCAACTTTTGTACAGCCACCAGAGCCCACCTTTACTTTAGTTCCACTAATTTTGATCGTTTTATCATTAACAACAACAGTACGTTTCTCAGTTGCTTTAATAGGTAAGACTTCGTTTCCATACTTAAGACCAGGTGCATACTTGGAACCTTCACCATCTGTAATAAGGGCAACATCCCAGGATTCATCACCCATTTGTTCATCAATATATTCAGCAAGTGCTCTTCCTTGGAATGCCAAATGCCAAGGATGTGTTTCAAATCCTAGAAGCAATTGAATGACCATTTCTTTTGGCACTCCACGCCAATAGTATGGCTTCTCTGATGGATCAAGAGTTGCTGCATCGGCCAAATGGTCCACAAAATCCTTAAATGCCTCTTCATTTGATTTCAAGATTTCCAAGTTAGCCTTTAATTTTGGGGTTTCAAGCAGTTTCCCGGAAACGGTTACAGGTCGGCTGACCTGTGTTGCAGCTCTCATCTTGTTGCGTGCTGTTGCGATCAAAGAGTTCGGATCTTGGCGCACTTTCAAACCGAATTCCATCGGAGTTTGATTAGCAAGTTTCATCTTTGCAATCTCGCTCTTTAATTCATTAGCAGCTCTTGTAATGTATCCATACCAGTCGATTGCTTCTTCGGCCATCCAAATTCGGAAAAGATCATCATAATTCGGACGATAGCCGAACCATCGCCCCATCTGCAGCAAGGTATCATACATCTGAGACTTGCGATAGAAATAGCTCACTGCCAGTCCTTCTAATGTCAAACCTCTAGACAGGCTGTTGCCTCCTACTGCAATTACCCGCAAGCCATCTTCTTTGTGATTGAAGTAATCCAAACTGGTTGCACCAGTTTTCTGATTGACTGCACGTACAGCGATAGGGGCAATCGCACGATTAAGATAGCTGCAGCAGATGTCGTCCCAATCTGTACCGCTTATCGTATCTAAGTGATGCTTAATCCACACCTTGTGCAAATAGCGCAGACTGGATATTTTTTCTCGATGTTCCTCAGATAATGCAGCATAGTTCTGTACATCGGATTTGACCTGAACAAGCCATTCATTTACGACTTCAGCAATACGGTTCTGTACATCCGTAAACCGACTGACGTGAATCATCATAGAGCGATGTTCGGAATGATCGCCGCGCAGATCACGAATTGCATTAAACAGCAGGAAATATGCCATTGCTTCATACATGCTGGGCGGCAATGCATCTACTTCCAACGTCCTTTTATGGACAAATGGGAAAAACATGTCCATTTCCTCGCGCCGCAAAGAAATCAGGACATCAGAGAACAAGGACTCTTCGCCGAAAATTTTGTCTGCGCCAATATAATTGGTAGGGGGAGACAAAGAATAAATAAAATCTCTGGGAAACAGATCATCACCAATCATCTCATGTTCTGTTTCAGGGTTGATGAAAATATTTGCGAATGGCGTCGCAGTGATCCCCAAATAAGAAGCCTGATAAAACTCATTCAATAATTGACGGATACATGCGTTGATTGCTGCAGGGCTATCTTCACTCTTTGTGTTTACAGAGGCATTGTCTGCTTCGTCGTCGATGAGAAGCATTGGCAGCATAATCTTTCCGGTAGTATCATCTCGGCTTTTAGAAAGCCACTTGATCAGATTATTAAGAATTCTCTTGTTCTTTTTAACAACCAGCACAACGGGATCTGAGACACTCTGCAGATTTAAATCATTGCTCTTTAAAACATTGATATCAAAATCCTTAGATACAGATGTAAAAGCAGCAATTCGCTTTTGCACACCATATCGGCCCACACCAACTGGTTGGTTTTTAATTTCCTGCTCAGCTTTGGGATCCAAATAGTACTCGCTCTTTCGACCAGAAAATTCAGCATCCAAACGAGATTGCGTTTGCTGACGCAGATTTTCCATCATACCTGCAAGGACAATAATGATTCTATAGCCGGTATCAGCTGCTTTGTTGCTTATTGCGGTATAGTTCGCAGTTTTGCCGGATTGAACATCGCCTAAAACCAAGCCGCGCCGCTGAAAAGGCTCCTTGCTTCGAGGATCGCCAAGCAAATCAACAATTTCATCGGAGACCTTGTCGAGTGTTGCGGTTACCCTAGGATTCCAATGCTTGATTTCCTCCAAATATTTTTTATAGCGATTCCAGAAGAAGAAATCAAGATCTGCTCTTCTTGAAGGGAGCCATGATTTATGAGGCGTGTTTCTGTCATTGATAAATACGCCTACGTCCATTTGAATAACAATGTTGGAACGAAGTCTGACCAATATATCTGCAAAGTCATCATCTGCTACAGGATATAAAACGTTCATGCTTTCACGCATGGTCTGTGCAAGAACCAGAAACTCTTCTTCAGTAGGCGGCACCTCTTTATATTGTGTGCTGACTGCCGCAGAAATCAGGTTTTCAAGCATTGCAACATTAGGATCCGGCATCATTTTACCTCCTTATCTTTTAGACGGCGAATTACATCAGGATATCCGCAGAATGGTTCGGTATGTTCTATTCTCTCTAACATTTCACGGCGCAATATGCTGCTTGGCATAGATGAAAGCATTTGCTCCAGCGTTTTCTGCAGTTCTTTTTCTTCAATATCTGTATCGTTTTCAAATTTTTCGTCATTGTTTAGGTCAACATAGAGCTGGTTCAGTGGAATTCCACGTTCAATGAACTTAAGCAGTGTTTCAAGCTTACTGCGGATTTCTGGTGCTTCGGCAATGATTTGATCAACCAGCGGATGATCTCTGTTAATTTCATAAATAACGCCGCTGCCTGAAGTTTTGAAACGTGTCCACATATGTTCAACCGTATCCGCTGTTTCCTTCTTTCCTCTGAAAGTCCATGTTCGTTTACTCTTCTCAGCGATACGATCAATTACTACTTGAAGATTGTTTCGAACTTCTGCCGGAGGAACAGCGTGAGATTTCTTTATGTCCAGAGTCCACAAGTCATCCAAGTCATTGGGAATATCCACCATTACCCTAGCTAACTTTGAAAGATCACCTTGCCGCATCATGCGAAACCACGTCCCCCAGATTAAAAGACGTTTATTTCTATAAACATAAAATCCTTGCTGCTTACGTATACCCTCTTTTCCTCCAAGCTGTTTTTTTTCGTCTTCGGACATTTTGGAAATGTGCGGCAGAATATAGGGTTTAACCACAATTCGTTTACCACGAATTATAAGAGTTTCCGTATCCATTGCCTGGGTACTCTTTTTCAGCAAAAAAGGGTCTGCAGCTTTAATCTTTACCCCATTGAAAGAAATGTCTAATTTCTTGATGTCTGATTCACCAGACAAGTACCTGTGGAAAACTAATTCCAAATGCTGCCTGACTTCATCCATTTTACGACCAAGGGATTTCTCGTAATCCATTTCACCCATCAGCAGACGGTCAAGATTCTGCCACACAACTAAAGTTCCATGATCTTGTTTGCGCAGATCGGAGATGTGCGGAACAGTGTCAATGTCATCTTTGTCAAGAACCATCAATGACCAGCTTCCAGTTTTGATAACATAATCAAGATCCCAACGCCGCCCTATAATACAATCGCCTTGTTTGCTTACTACTGTCAAAACACGGCATTGAGACAATGATGCGGTCTTTAATCCCAGACCATATCTTCCGAGGTCTGTTGACTCTCGTATATCCGTAGGGCTTTTGCTGCCATACTGCATTGCACTATCAATTTGAGAATCATCCATACCTATGCCATTGTCCAGAATACACACATAAGCGTCGCCTACAGGAAAAAAAGACAATTCTACTTTTCCAGCCTTTGCAGCTATACTATTGTCAATAATATCTGCAATTGCTGCTTCTAAGCTATAACCGATTGCTCTTGTCGATTCCATTAAGACTGGAGCAAATGGGGGAGTCTCTCTTACCTGCATGATGTTCACCTCTTCAAAAAATAAATCTGGACTGTTCCATAAATGACTGCGGCAGACTGATGCAATGTACCATTTATATATCTGTACCTATGTATTGCGGCACTCCACACGTCAATTTCATTAATACTACTTATTATACCACAAATGTCCACAAATTTCAAGATAAAGCGAATCTTTTGCGCTAATTTTGACAAGTTTTTGAAGTTGCTGAATCAAAATGAACCGTTCATCCACGTCAATGTCCCTCATACTTGACAAAGCTTCTTTTCACACCACAAAAAGCACCCGCCCAAGCAGGTGCTTTCACATCTCAAAATCAATTTGCCTCTCTTCGAAAATCCACCCTCACCAACGCCTTCCCATTCGGCAGTCTTTCAGCCTCCCGCAGAATCTCAACGTATCCAATCTCCTCCAACGCCTCAGCAAGTGCCTTTTCCTCCATCTGATGGTGAATAGCATCCAGCCCGTCAAATGCATGGAGATAGGGCGAATCCGAGACCCAGCTATTCTCATCCATATTGATCTGAATCACGCAGGACACATATTCGGGTGCCGACTGCAGCACAGCTTTCCGGAATGCCTCATACCCGATGTATTCAATCACGAGATTGGCGATCACAAGCTCTGCCTGCGGCAGTCGTTCCGCATCCTGTACCAGATCCAGATGCAGCAGCGTCAGCACATCCGACAGATCGGTATATCGCTCGGACACCGCACTCAGGTATGCTTCATTGACATCCACACCATAAACAGTGCGATACTTTTCCGTCCGGATATGCTCCAGTCCATTGCCGCCTGCAACACCGAGCACCATTGCTGTTTCGACCGGATACGCCTCGAACTGCTCCTTCATAATGGCATTCATCGTCTGAAGCTGTCGGACAGAATCCAGACGCATATGATTTTCGTAATCATCGAGCCGTATTTCTTCCCATGGATTGGACATCACATTCTCCTCCGAAATCAAAATGATTCACTCATGCGGATACACATAAAACCGCATCTCACCTTCGCTCTCCCTGGCATAGGAAGCATTCAGCTCTGTGAGTCTGCCCTTTGCCCAGGCTGCATTCTTGCGTTCCCAATTGGTGGGATCGTCCTCATATTCCCAGATCGTCGCCATGTAGAGCTTAGCGGTTACGCCGAGTTCTTGGACGTAGTATTTCAGTTTTTCATAGTCCGCAATAATATCGTGATGCGGTGTGAACCCCACTTTGTATTTGATCTCGATGACGGCAAGGCACTCGGTCACGTCATTGCCCCAGTATTTCGACGAAGCATTCATATCCACACGGGCAATGACCATATCCGGACGGCAGCCCGTGCCCTTGAATTTATCGTCCGTGAATTCTGTGAAAATACGGACATCATTGTTTTCAAAAACTTTCCCAAGCTTGCTGCGCAGATGAAAGTACAGTGCATTTTTCAGCGTATCTTCTTTGAGAAGCCAGCCGCATTCGTAGTCGGATTTGATTTCATTCTCCCAGATGTCCACGATCGTCCTGTCAATCAATTTCACAAGTTCTTTGGTCTGCATACCACTCATCTCCCATTGCACCGATTCGCTTCCCATTGCTGATGCAGCAGATACCACTTCTCGCTGTGTGTGCCCAAAGCTCCGATCTGTCGGGGATGGGCAAGAGGCAGTATATCAACGATTCTGTCACGGATTTGAACTGAAACAGTATTGCCGTATCCATAACGTTCTGTAAATTCCTGCAGCGAGGAGAAATCTACCTCAGCCACACGCTTCAGATATTGTGCGATCGGAATATCGCCAAGCAGAACAAGCAGCGGTGCCTGCGATTCCATAAGCTCATCCGTGATTTCGGCTGCACGCTTTTCATCACAGAAACTGCTCGGACGGTTCGGAATTGTCACGGGATTCAGTCCGTATTCTTCGATCAGGGGATTGTATCGTTCACGAATCGCCTTTTCCTGACTTGGGTTCAACCGGGTTTCCGGCAGCAGATCGCAGAGCCATGCATCCTTGCGGGTGAATCCGAGCGGTGCAAGAATCTGCTCATCAAGCACCTTTGCAGATGGCCCGTTCAGCTGACGGCTTGCAGGGATCAGTTCACCAAGCGCAGCAGGAATTTTGATGCGATCAATGATCCGCTTTGCTTCTTCGGGATTGCCGTCCCAGAAAATTCTCGGTTCACTGGCAACAGCAAGTGCCTGACAGATGGTCTTGTTTCCTTTCTTCCACTTTGCGTGTACCGCACTTGCGTAAACGCCCAGCACGAATACACGTTTTGGGGAACGGTCTTCCTGTACGAGTCTGTGTACCTTTTCTCCGAATGGATATTGCATTTCTTTCACCTTCCTGCGGATTATTTTTATTATCATAATTATAGCATATCGGGAAGAAAACTGCAATACGGGGGCGAAATCTGTCGGCTGCTTTATCGGCAAAAGGGGTGTCCAAAACGGACAGCCCTTTCAGGTTTATTTAAGTTGGAGTATTGTGTTTTCAGTGAGTGCGTGGTATAATGAAAGTGAAAACCATAATTTGCAAACCAGACCTGAAAAGGAGAAAAATATGGGCAGCAGTATGTATCTTAACCGGAAATTGATTCCGAAACGTCCGAGGGCGGATGTGATCTGTGAATTCACAGGCATGATTTCGTCGCTTGGGATACAGTTTGAATATGAAAATGAACACACATTATATCTTTGGAAGCACAGCCGTCCGAATGGTATCCGTGTGTATGTTGATACAGCAGAGCCTGTTGATTACCCTGAACCGTTCGGCAGGCATTATCGTGAAGTGTTTTTTGATTCGATCTATCATGATGAGGATAGCGTGAATACAGACTTGCTGCTGGAGATTACAGCGGCATATATGCAGAAATATCCTGATGCATTGCTGTTCGGAGAATGCAGTCCGTATTTGTATTACGACAAGGAAGATGTTGATGCAGTGGCGGCAAAACCCTTTGATAAGGAGTGGGTTTGTCTGACAAAATCACATATTTCGCCGCTGTATGATGATGTCTTTGCACAGTGGAGGGAGGAACGGAGAAAATCCTAATCCAAGCCATCACCAAGTAAACCAAGTCGGGGTATTGTGTTTTTGATCTGTGAGTGATATAATAAAAGGGGTAATCCATCAGAATTGTTGAAGAGAAAATGAGGACGAGAAGCATGTTCAAAGAATACTATGAAAAACTCCTGAAGCAGTTGTCTCTTGATTTCAACTGTACTCCAGCGGACCTTCAGGCGAAGGAGAATATCATCACAGTCTCGAAACTGAATGAGGGCAGAAGGAGCTACAGCCCTGATAAGCCGTTTTTACAAATGGTGACGCTTGGCAGAAACACTGTCATTATGGCGGACGAATGCCTGCACGAGTTTCTGTATGGTTGGAGCAAGGATGCAGAGGGGCACCGCCTTTTTGAATTTGGGAAACTCACTGAACTGAATGAAGAACTAAAGCGGTACGGCTATCAGATGGCTCCAACGCATCATATGTTCCTGCCTTGTCGCAACGTCGAGGCAGAAGAACGCTATCAGGTAAAGTGGCTTTATGATAGCGAGATCAGTCCGTTTTACGGCAATCCGCAGTTTCCGAACGCAATCGCTTTTCCGGTAC
>JAZNUR010000028.1:0-10160 GCA_045592405.1 Oscillospiraceae bacterium | reverse complement strand
GGTCTGACTGCAACACCGGATCAGGCTGAAGAGGTTTGTGCATTCATCCGTGCACAGCTCGCTAAGCTCTACGATCAGGCAACTGCTGATGCTGTTACCATCCAGTACGGCGGTTCTATGAACGCTGCAAATGCTGCTGAGCTGCTGGCAAAGCCCAACATCGACGGCGGTCTGATCGGCGGTGCTTCCCTGAAGGCTGCTGATTTCAACACCATTGTACAGGCTGCAATCAACGGCTAAATAACATTCCGTGGGGGATGTCAAATACGGCATCCCCTGTAACTGATTAGGGTAGACATCATGGATAAACAACCAAACAATTATAGTTATCTCTGCACCGATGGTGAGCCTCCGGTAAATGCGTCCTCCCAAAAATCTGCGAAGAGTAAATTTAGCTGGAAAGCAGCAAATCTATTGATTGGCTTTCTGTTGTTTTTCAATCCTGTTGCATTCTTGTTGCAGATTACAGTATTCGGTATTTCCATACAATTGGTCGGCGTGTTGATCGCAGTCAATCTCGTTCTATTCATTTGTTATAGATTTTTCAAATCAAATCCTAAAGGAAAATTGCTTGTTTCCTGTTTGCGTACGCTCGCCATACTGTGTACGATTATTTTTTGGGCAGTACCTTCCATTAATATGTTTTTCAACGAAGTGAAATGGATGTACCCAGTAAAAAAATATGTCTATGCCAATGGTGTAAGCAGTCGTGAACGTTGTGAACAAATCTTACCGAAATTACTTCCTTCTGACTGCGAGGACTATGTAATGATCACACAAGGTAGTATGGTCACACAGGATTACCATCCATCTTTGTATCTGATGTTCCACACGGATGAAGAAACCATGCGAAAGTATGAATTGCATATGGAATCTCTGGCAGAAACGAAACGGCACGAAAGCACACCACCTGATCCGTATGATCCGGAATATATCTATTACACCGATCCGGATCCGTTTTATGACTCTGTTCGCTGTCCCAAAGAATTTCCTACGCACGTTTACAGCAGGGTACGAAGGGCTGGATTCACGGACAGTCTGGATTATGCGGTAATCTATGAAATACCGGACTACTACAACAAGGGCTGTATGCTCAATTATGAAACAGGACTTGTGGTATTCTGGATATAATTGGCTATCATTATTTTTATCAAATAAAATCAATTATGAAAGGGTTAGAAACTATGAGCAAAAACCAGTCGCACTGATTATCATGGACGGTTTCGGCTATAATGCAAGCGATTACGGCAATGCCATTGTCGCTGCAAAAACACCGAACCTCGATAAGTATATGCAGGGGCCGAACACCATCATCGGTGCAAGCGGTCTTGACGTTGGTCTGCCGGATGGTCAGATGGGCAACTCCGAGGTTGGTCACACCAACATCGGCGCAGGCAGAATCGTATACCAGATGCTGGTAAAGATCTCCAAGTCCATCAAGGACGGCGATTTCTTCGAGAACAAGGCACTTGTGGACGCTATGGAGAACTGCAAGGCAAAGGGATCTGCACTGCATCTGATGGGTCTGCTCTCCCCCGGCGGCGTACACAGCCACATGGAGCACCTCTACGGCCTTTGTGAAATGGCAAAGAAGAATGGTATTGACAAGGTCTATGTTCACGCATTCCTCGATGGCAGAGACGTTCCCCCGTCCTCTGCTGCAGATTTCATGAGAGAGGCAGTTGCCAAGATGGATGAGATCGGCGTGGGCAAGGTTGCTACCGTAATGGGCAGATTCTACGCAATGGACAGAGACAATGCATGGGATCGTGTGGAAAAGGCTTATGCTGCGATGGTTTACGGCATTGGCGTGAATGCACAATGTCCTGTACAGGCAATTGAGGATTCCTACGCAAACGAGGTAACGGACGAGTTCATGCTCCCGACTGTTGTTGAAGGCGGTGCAAAGATTGCAGCTGATGACAGCGTAGTATTCTTTAACTTCCGTCCTGACCGTGCAAGACAGATCACCAGAGCTTTTGTGGACGAAAGCTTCACAGGCTTTGAGAGAAAGAACGGTTTCTTCCCGCTGCACTTTGTCTGCATGGCACAGTATGACGCAACCATGCCGAACGTTTCCGTTGCATTCCCGCCGGAAGCTCTGACCATGACGCTGGGCGAATACCTCAGCAAATGCGGCAAGACACAGCTGAGAATTGCAGAAACACAGAAGTATGCACACGTTACCTTCTTCTTTAATGGCGGCGAAGAAAAGCAGTTCGAGGGTGAGGACAGAATCCTCATCAAGTCCCCCGACGTGGAAACCTTCGATATGAAGCCCGAAATGAGTGCATATGAAGTGACAGACGCTGTTGTGGAAGCCATCGAATCCGACAAATACGATGTTATCATCCTCAACTATGCAAACTGCGATATGGTAGGTCATACCGGCATTTTCGATGCAGCAGTTGCTGCGGTTGAGGCTGTGGATACCTGCGTTGGCAGAATGGTGGACGCTATCCTTGCCAAGGGCGGTGCAGCTCTGATTACTGCTGACCACGGCAATGCCGACAAGATGTACGAACCCGATGGCAGTGCATTCACAGCACACACCACCAACCCCGTACCGTTCATTGTTGTCGGTGCTGGCGACTGCAAGCTCCGTGAGGGCGGTGTTCTGGCAGACCTCTCCCCGACCATCCTGAAGCTCCTCGAACTCGAACAGCCCAAGGAAATGACGGGAAGTTCTTTGATTATAGAATAAATCATCAATTACAAATCCCATATATGATTGGATTTCGGATTGTCGAAGATGTGATTTTCAGCCCGCCGCAGGCGGGCTGAAAGAACATATTGATCAGTTTTTCCCCGACTTCGGCGGAGAATGCTTCAGAGAAATTCTTGTTTTTTGACAAGCTCAAACCCCATATAGGGATTTGGAATTTTAAAAATAATTGGATAAAAAACGGAAGGGATTGAAAACAAATGGAAAAAGGAAATGTACTGGTAATTGGAAACTCCGGTGTCGGCAAATCAACTCTGATCAATGCTGTTCTTGGCGAAGATGTTGCTGTAACCGGATGGGGCATTGAAGGAACGACCAGTGAACTGAAAATCCACGAAAACGAGAATATTCCGTTTCGTCTGATTGATACCGTTGGTTTTGAGGCAACCTTCCTGAAAGATCAGCAGGCAATCAATTCTGTAAAGAAATGGTCGAAGAATTGTGCCAAAGAAGGACGTGAGGACAATCAGATCAATCTCATCTGGTTTTGTGTGGATGGCACTCGTCGCAAATTGTTCGCAAGGGATTTACAGGTCTTTCTGAGAGCAACCTCCATGTGGAAAACCGTGCCGATCATTGTGACGATCACCAAATCCTATTCTGTGAAAGAAAGAGCGGAAAACACCGAGATGGTTAGGCTTGCTTTCGCAAAGCAGAAGAATGCATCCAGAATGCCCCGTGAGATCATTCCCGTTGTGGCAGCAATCTACGAAATTGATGACGCAGTGTTTTCACCGCCGTCAGGAATTACAGAACTGATTGAAAAGACAAATGAACTGATGCCGGAAGGAATCCAGGCAGGAGAAAATGATCTTGCACAATTCAAGCTCAACCGAAAGCGTGCAATGGCACAGACCGTAGTTGCCGCAGCGACAGCTGCCGGTGTCATCGTAGGTGCTGTACCGATTCCGTTTGCCGATGCAGCGATCCTTACTCCCCTTGAGGTTGCCATGGTAAACTCCCTTTCACAGATATACGGCATCAATAAGGATGAAAAATCAAAGGTTTTCTTTACCTCCATTGTTGAGGTAGGTACTGTTGGCGTTGCAGCAAAGGCTGCAATCAGTGCATTGAAAATGATACCGGGTATCAATCTCGGTGCAAGTGTTCTCAATGCCATCATCGCCGGCAGCATCATCACAGCACTCGGCGAAGGCTCAATCTATGTTTTTGAGCAGATCTACTTAGGTAACAAAACCATCGAGGATATTGAGTGGATGAAGAATCTGATGGAATCACGGTTCTCCTCTGAATTTGTCAAAAAGGTAATGAGGGTTGCAGAAAGCCTGACAGAATCCTCAGATCCCAAAACGATTGCTAAAAATTGCATCAATATCTTCAAAAAATAACGAGTGAATAAGAGGTAAATCTTCATGATTGACGTATGCCTTGCCGGAACCGGCGGAATGCTCCCCTTACCGAATCGTTGGCTGACCTGTTTGTGGCTGGAATACAACGGGAAAGCGGCACTGATCGACTGCGGTGAGGGCACGCAGATCACACTTGCCAAACAAGGCTGCAAGCTGAGCCGACTTGATGCCCTGTTGATCACCCATGCCCACGCCGATCATATTTCGGGGCTTGCGGGACTTCTGCTTTCCCTCGGAAACTGCGGAAAAACGGACACCCTGACCATCTACGGGCACGAGGGTATCAGTGCTGTCATCGAACAGCTCTGCTGCATCTGCCCGATGCTGCCGTTCCCTCTTGAAGTCAAAGAACTTTCACAAACGGAAATTTCCCATTTTACATGGAATGATCTCAAGGTGCAAAGTCTTCCTTTGCGTCACAAGATCCCCTGTCTGGGTTATTCCTTTCAACTGCACAGAAAGCCTGTATTCAATCCGCAGAAGGCAAAGGAATTTGGCATTCCGGTGCAATTCTGGAAATCACTCCACGCAGGAGAAACCATCACAACGGAGGATGTTGTTTACACACAAGCTATGGTGACGGATGAAACACGTCCCCCCATCAAGGTCACCTATATGACCGACACGATGTATTTTGAGGAAATGACGGACTTTGCAAAGGATTCCGACCTGCTGGTGTGTGAGGGAATGTACGGGGATGATGACTATCTGCCGAAAATGCAGGAGAAAACGCACATGGTCTTTTCGCAGGCAGCAGTGCTTGCAAGGGATGCCGCTGTAAAAGAACTCTGGCTGACGCATTACAGTCCGGCACTGACGGATCCTGCGGAATATACGGCTGCCGTGCAGGCAATATTCGCCGACACGGTGGTGAGCACAGATGGGCAGAGGATGACGCTAAAATAATGGTGAAAACTCCATAAAACTATACAACCCCACGGCGTGCCGCCGCTGGCGATTTGCTCCCAATGCAGCTGTGCTGCAAAGGTCGCATCAATTATGTCATACTATACAAAAATGCCCCAAATCCATTGACGAGGGACATTTTTTGTGCTATAATAAAGAGAATGCAATTATTATTCTGCGATTTTTCGCATAGGATTGGAGGAATCTGAACGTGTTTCCAATCGTTCGTAAGAAGGAGCTCAACCCTTCCGTTACTTTAATGGAAATATCTGCCCCCTACATTGCCGCAAAGGCAATGCCGGGACAGTTCATCATCTTCCGTGTGGATGAAACCGGCGAGCGTGTGCCGCTGACCATTGCGGATTTTGACCGTGAAAAGGGCACGATCACAATTATTTTCCAGATCGTTGGCTATTCCACGGAAAAACTCAATTCCCTCTCCGAGGGCGACAGTATTCTGGATGTGGTAGGACCTCTGGGACTGCCGACCGAGCTTCCCGAAGGTGCACAGCATATCTGCGTCATCGGCGGCGGCGTGGGCTGTGCCATTGCCTATCCGCAGGCAAAGTATCTGCACAAGGACGGCAAACAGGTGGATGTCATTGCCGGTTTCCGTTCCAAGGATATTGTGATTCTGGAGGAGGAATTCCGGAATGCCTGCTCACAGCTCATCCTCTGCACGGAT
This sequence comes from Oscillospiraceae bacterium, assembly GCA_045592405.1. Lineage (GTDB taxonomy): Bacteria > Bacillota > Clostridia > Oscillospirales > Ruminococcaceae > UBA3855. Next base: position 4,474 of record JAZNUR010000028.1, on the reverse strand, counting down.
GACGGCAGCTACGGCAGACAGGGCTTTGTGACACAGGCTTTGCAGGCACAAATCGACGCCGGTGTCAAGTACGACGCTGTGATCGCCATCGGCCCTGTACCGATGATGAAATTCGTCTGTGAGCTGACAAAGAAATACGAAATCCCAACCATCGTTTCCCTCAACCCCATTATGGTGGACGGCACGGGAATGTGCGGCGGATGCCGTGTTACAGTGGATGGACAGATTCGTTATGCGTGTGTGGAAGGTCCCGACTTTGACGGCCATAAGGTGGATTTTGACGAGCTGATGCGTCGCAACGGCACCTACCGTGAGCGTGAAGCAAACTGCCGTATGTTCAGACAGGCTGACAAGCTTTAACAGAAGGAGTGGCGAATATGCCGAATATGGCAATGAATAAAGTACCGATCCCCGAACAGGATCCCAAGGTACGAGCAAAGAATTTTGATGAGGTAACACTCGGTTATACCGCAGAAATGGCCGTGGAAGAAGCTCAAAGATGCCTCAACTGCAAGCATATGCCCTGTGTTTCCGGATGTCCCGTAGGTGTACGGATTCCTGAGTTTATTTCCAAGGTGACTGAGGGCGAATTTGAAGAAGCCTATGCCATTATCCGCAGTACCAATGGACTTCCCGCTGTCTGCGGCAGAGTTTGTCCGCAGGAACGCCAGTGCGAAAGCAAGTGTGTTCGTGGTATCAAGGGAGAACCTGTCGGTATTGGCAGACTGGAGCGTTTTGTGGCGGATACTCATATGAAAAACGGCGATTCCACCGTGGAAAAACCCGTTCCGAACGGTCATAAAGCCGCCATCGTGGGCGGCGGTCCCGCAGGACTTACCTGTGCAGGTGATCTTGCAAGAATGGGCTATGAGGTAACGATCTTTGAAGCATTCCACGTAGCGGGCGGCGTGCTGATGTATGGTATTCCGGAATTCCGTCTGCCCAAGGATATCGTGCAGAAGGAAGTACAGACACTACGTGATCTGGGCGTGAATATCATGACAAATATGGTCATCGGCAAGGTGCTGTCCATCGACGAATTGATGGAACAGGGCTACGAAGCCATTTTTGTGGGATCCGGTGCAGGCTTGCCCAGATTCATGGGTATTGAGGGTGAAGCACTGGTGGGTGTTTGCTCCGCAAACGAGTATCTGACCAGAATCAACCTCATGAAGGGCTACAAGGAAGGTTATGACACACCTGTTCTGCAGTCGAAATCCGTTGCTGTTGTCGGCGGCGGCAATGTGGCGATGGATGCCGCAAGAAGTGCACTGCGTATGGGTGCGGAACACGTGTATATTGTCTATCGTCGTTCCGAGGACGAAATGCCCGCAAGACGTGAGGAAGTGCACCACGCAAAGGAAGAGGGCGTAGAATTTCTTACGCTGAATAATCCCGTGAAAATTCTCGGTGATGAAAGCGGCAGAGCTTGTGCGATGGTCTGCCAGAAGATGGAACTCGGTGAACCTGACGAAAGCGGCAGACGCAGTCCCGTTCCTGTGGAAGGCTCCGAATACGAGCTGAAGGTTGACACCGTGATCATGTCCATCGGCACATCCCCGAATCCCCTGATCCGCACCACGACCAAGGGACTTGAGGCAAACCGCAGAGGCTGCCTGATTGTGGATGAGGATATGATGACCACAAAGGAAGGTGTGTATGCCGGCGGCGATGCCGTAACGGGTGCAGCAACAGTCATTCTTGCCATGGGGGCAGGTAAAGCTGCCGCAAGGGCAATGGACGAATATATGCAAAAGAAAGCAAAACAATAACGGAGGTAGTATTTATGAGCAAAAAGTTTTTAAAGGTGCTGGCTGCACTGACAGGTGTATCCACAATGACAGCCGCAGGCACAATCGTTGCCTTCGCAGAGGAATCATCCAACGCAGGTCAGCAGGCAGGCGGTCTGGGTACACTGATTTCCACATTCGCACTCCCCATTCTGCTGCTGTTTTTCCTGTACTTTATCATGATCCGTCCGCAGCGTAAAGCGGAAAAGGAAACACTGGAAATGCAGAAGAACCTTCAGATCGGTGACGAAGTCATCACCATCGGCGGCATCGTAGGCATCGTTCTGCGTGTGGAAGACGCTACCAAGACTGTTGTGCTCGAAACGGGCAGTGACCGTCTGAAGATCCGTATGATGCAGGATGCCATCAAGGAAAATGTCACAGCAAGAGAAGCTGCGGCAGCTGCCAAAGCAGAGAAGATGAAGGCAAAAACACAGCCTAAAATCAACAAGGAATAATTCCGTTTTTGTCCGCATAATATGTACCAGTGATCGCCCTGCATCCGCAGGGCGATAATTACAGACGGGAGTGGTACTTTTGCGGCGTGACAGCGTATGGAAATCTTCGGTATTCCGAACAATACTCGCCTCTCTATGCGGCATGATCCCAATGGCTGGAATTGCAGCACTGCTGACGATCCTGCTGCTGTTTATGAATGTTCCTGAACGCTTTCTCATTCTCGCTGCGGATGTGATCTGGTGCATCGGTGCATTCATAGCCGGCAGAATTTCAGGAAAACACGCCAGACTGCACGGAATCCGCATCGGCTTGCTCTGCGGATTATTCCTGTGTTGTATTCTGCTTGCCGCCTGTGTCTGCATGGATGCGGCAATTACCGCAAGAGTCTGGATCCGCTGTGCGGCAGTGCTTCCATCGGGCGTTTGCGGCGGAATCTGCGGGGTCAATACCAAAATCAACAAGCCGCCATATTGATTCATCAAAAAGATGATAAAAAAATGTCTTTCCCTCTTGCAATTGGGGGAAAGATATGGTATAATAAGAAAAACGAGCATGCTCGAACAGGAAACGGAGGGAAACCGAGATGAAGCACATTCAGACAATCAACAAGGCAAACCTGAAGGAGAGTGCACAGAAGGGCGGCTGCGGTAAGTGCCAGGCATCCTGCCAGTCTGCTTGCAAGACTTCCTGCACAGTTGCAAACCAGAAGTGTGAGAGATAAGTTCTTTTACAGTTTCTTCACTGCCCTGCCCACCGTGCAGGGCGGTTTTTATGTGATGCTAATTCCCACAACTTCAGCGGAGTTTGGGAAGATATGAAAACAACAAATCAAAGGATGAATGCTATGATACATAAGTTTACATTGAACGGTCTGTACATTGTACTGGATATCAACAGCGGCGGCGTGCATATCGTGGATGAGATCACCTATGATCTGCTGGATGATGCAAAGCCCCCGTTCGCTGAGGAATGTCCTGCGGAAATCCTCGAAAAGCTTTCCGGCAAATATGATGCCGAAGAACTCAAGGAATGCTACCTTGAGCTGAAATCCCTCTATGAGGAGAGAATTCTGTTCTCCGAGGATGATTATGAGAAATATGCGGCATTTGCAGTTGCTTCTCCCATCAAGGCAATGTGCCTGCACATTGCACATGACTGCAACCTTCGCTGTGCATACTGCTTTGCCTCCACAGGTGATTTCGGCACGGGCAGAAAGCTGATGCCCGTTGAAACCGGCAAAATGGCAATTGATTTCCTGCTGGAAAAATCGGGGAATCGTGAAAATCTGGAGCTTGATTTCTTCGGCGGTGAGCCGCTGATGAATTTCGATGCGGTTAAGGAAATTGTAGCTTACGCAAGAGAGCGTGAGAAAGAATACGGCAAGAACTTCCGCTTCACCATCACCACAAATGGACTGCTGCTGGATGACGACAAGATCGACTTCATCAACAGGGAAATGTCCAACGTAGTACTGTCCATCGACGGCAGAAAGGAAGTCAACGACCGCATCCGTGTGACTCCCAACGGCAAGGGCAGCTACGACATCATTCTGCCGAAGTTCAAGCAGCTTGTGGATGCACGCAGCAAGGATAAGGACTACTATGTGCGTGGTACGTTCACAAAATTCAATCTGGACTTCTCCGAGGACGTGTTCCATCTGAATGCAGCAGGCTTTGACCAGATTTCCGTGGAACCCGTTGTGGGTAAGCCGGATGATCCGTATGCACTGACGGAAGAACAGCTTCCGGAAGTATTTGCAGAATACGAAAAGCTTGCACAGCGTCTGCTGGAAAACGACAAGACGGGCAAGCACTTCAATTTCTTCCACTTCATGCTTGATCTTAATCAGGGACCGTGTGCCATCAAGCGTCTGCGTGGCTGCGGATGCGGCAATGAATATGTTGCCATCACCCCCGACGGCGATATCTACCCCTGCCACCAGTTCGTAGGCATGGAGGAATACAAGATGGGCAACCTCGAAGAGGGCACTTTTGACATGGAAATGAAGAAGGTCTTTGCAGGCACGCACATCTACAACAAGCCCAAGTGCCGTGAATGCTGGGCGAAGTTCTATTGCAGCGGCGGCTGTAATGCGAACAACTACCAGTATGCCGGTGATATTCACAATGCACATGAGCTTTCCTGCGAAATGGAAAAGAAGCGTCTGGAATGTGCGATCATGATGCAGGCTGTCAAGGCGATTGAGAAGGGGATCTGATTTCTGA
>JAZNUR010000027.1:0-10837 GCA_045592405.1 Oscillospiraceae bacterium | reverse complement strand
TGCATTACGTTGCGAACCCGAAATCCACGGCAATTGCAAACCGCAATTACTTCGAGAACAACAGGCTCACGAAGAATTCTGTTTCCAGCAATTATATCGTAGGTCTGGAGGGCGAGATCATCCGCTGTGTGCCGGATGATGTAATCGCACACTGCACCAATTCTGCGAACGCCTACAGTATCAGCATTGAGTGCTGCCATCCTGACTGGACGGGCAAATTTAATGACAAGACGTATACTTCACTGGTCGAGCTGTGTGCGGAGCTTCTGAAGAAGTACGGGCTGACCGCAAACGATCTCATCCGTCACTACGATGTGACGGGCAAGATCTGCCCGAAGTGCTTTGTGCCTGCGTCCAAAGGCGGCTCCGATGACGACAAGCAGACCGCTTGGAAGAAATTCAAGAAGGATGTGGAGGAGAGGATGGCTGATGCTATCCGGAAGCCCGCAGCACCCGTTCAGGGTAGTTTCAGCCCGTTTTTGGTAAAGGTTACCTGCACAGCATTGAACGTCCGTGCGGATGCAGGAACGAGCCACAAGATCAAAACTGTGGTACACAAAAACGAAGTGTATACCATCGTGGATACAAAGCAGGTCGGCAGCTCTACATGGGGCAAGCTGAAAAGCGGTGCGGGATGGATTAACATCGGCAGTGCGTATTGCAAAAAGCTGTGATCTTTCCCGTGATTTCACGAGATCGACACGAGATAATTTCACAATATAAAGATACCGGCAGGGGAATCAATCCTCTGCCGGTTTTTTGAATTTGTTGCTGATAACCGAGTATCCAAGATGCAGCACCATGTACTCTGCCGGTGCGGCGATATCGCCAACCCATTTTTGTGCGGTGCTGTACGGCAAGCAGTATCTTTTGCAAAAAGCTGTCAGCTTTAGCCCCTCGATCTTTACGGCAGCACTAAATCCGCCCCTGCTGATCGCATGGATATCACGGAGCAGATCGGCGATTTGATCAGCATCCATGCCATCCATCCAGTCCTGCCAGCCACGCTCCATGATGTACATGTCGATATTGGTGTACTCTCTTGCCTCTGCGTAGAGGGCACGGTAGGTGTCAAAGTTAATCATTGTTTTCCTCCTTTTTACAGTTGCGTCTTTTGTCGTAAATCATGCGGTTTTTGCCTCTGGCTGCCTCTTTCCTGCACTCATCTGAGCAGTATTTTGTGCAGGTGGGGCTGTAAAAGTCTTTTCCGCAAATTTCGCACCGCTTACCCGGTGCCCGCCGTTTAATGTTTCTGTTGGGATTTATGACGTCTTTGTTGTCATGGTAGTATGCCAGGCTTTGCTCCCTGTCGGCTTTTTTGAGCATCTCCTCCCGGCAGTTCGGGCACCACTTTTGCCGCCCGCTTGACACGGTGTATGGCTGCCCGCAGTTCTCGCACAAATCGGTGCTGCCAAGCTTTCTGGTAGTGCCTGCCGCTTGCTTGGCGTTCTGTTCCCTTTTCTGCATGATCTTCCGTGCCTGCCTACAATCGGGGCAGTACCATGCACGGGGTCCACCTTTAAAAACAACCCCGCACATCTGGCACTCTCTTACATATATAGCCATAGCTCACGCTGCAAGGTGCTTGTTGTAGCACAGGAATTCTGCAACTGTTCTGCGGATGCTCTGCTCGGACTGGATGCCCCACGCCTTAAAGGTTGCAGGAAGACTGTACTCGGTGCGACCTGTCAGCTGGTTGAGGTGCGGTACTCTGATGCATACACAGTAGCCGTTGCCGCACTGGGTGTACTCAATGCGTGCATCTTCTCTGACTGCTCCGGTCAGTGTGTTCTGGATGGTGGTCTTGAGTTCTGTGTTTTTCATAATAATTCTCCTTCGTTTCGCTTCTGGGCTTTTCCCTTACCCTGTATCTATATTATACACCAAATCGGAATGTTTGTCAAGTTCTTTTGGATAAAATATTCCAATTTGGAACGTTTTGTACAGTTGCACAAAAATTACAGCTAACGCTTGTGTATTTTGACAAAACATAAAAGAAATGCCTGTGTGAAATAACGTGTGAAATAGCACAAAAATACTAACAACAAAAGACTGCAAAATATAATCACGGGCACAAAAAGAAAAGCACGAAAACCGCAAGTTTCCGTGCTTTTTGGCGGAGAAAGAGGGATTTGAACCCTCGCGCCGGTTACCCGACCTACTCCCTTAGCAGGGGAGCCCCTTCACCACTTGGGTATTTCTCCATGGTGAACAAAAAAATATGAAAAATGGCGGAGAGAGTGGGATTCGAACCCACGGTACGTCGCCGTATCACCAGTTTTCAAGACTGGCTCCTTAAACCGCTCGGACATCTCTCCAGTCTGTCAACCAGCTTTATTATTATATCATATTGCAGTTGTTTTGTCAAGTGTTTTTTTGCTTTTTTTTGAAAAGGTTGGATGCAAAAGTTACAATCCGGCTTGATATGATGAAAAAATGTATCCGGTACTTGCAATATGGCAGGAAAGATGATATAATGTTAATAATATAACATTGTAATAAACAGGAGGGAATTATGAGAAAGTGGGTCATAGGAAAACCGGAACCCCAAATCGTTTCGGCATTGCAGAGCCGAAGTGATTTATCAATACTGTGCTGCCATGTGCTTGCTGCCCAGGGTTGTGAAACGATTTCTCAGGCAGCGGAACTCATCGGATGCAGCGAATTGAGCGATCCATTCCTCCTGTGCGATATGCAGGCTGCGGCAGATCGTATCAATGAAGCCGTTGATGCAGGTGAACGTATTTGTATTTATGGCGACTATGACTGCGACGGCGTCATGGCTACGGTTATCCTGTATTCCTTCCTTTCGGAGATCGGAGCGGATGTTGTCTGGAAAATCCCAGAACGAAGCGAGGGTTATGGACTGAACGAAACTGCTGTCCGTGAAATGCACGCAGACGGCGTGCAGCTCATTGTGACGGTCGATAATGGTATTTCTGCTATTCAGGAAGCAAAGCTCATTGCCGAGCTTGGGATGGAACTCGTCATTACCGATCATCACCAGCCGGGGAGGGAGCTGCCGGAAGCAGTCGCAGTTGTTGATCCGCATCGTGAGGACAATTATTCCCCGTTCCGGCTTTATTGCGGAGCCGGCGTGGCAATGCTGCTGATTGCCGCACTCAATGAGGGCGATACGGAAATGGCACTGGAGCAGTTCGGCGATCTTGCAGCAATTGCAACCATTGCCGATGTGGTCAGCCTGACGGGCGAGAACCGATATCTTGTGCAGATGGGACTGCAGTATCTGGAAAACACGGAGCGTGAGGGTCTGCGTGCATTGCGGGATGTCAGCGGCGTTGCCGAGCGTGAGCTGACAGCGTCCAATGTTGCGTTTGCCCTTTCGCCCAGAATCAATGCTGCCGGCAGAATGCAGTCACCGAGGCTTGCGGTTTCGCTGCTGCTGGAAGAACCCCGAAGAGCACGGGAACTTGCACAGGAGCTGAACCAGATCAATTCCGGACGTAAGGAATGCGAAGCGGAAATTATCGAAGCCGTGCTGCAGACCATTGCGGAAAAACCCGAAATGCTGCATGAACGGGTTCTCGTATTCTGTGGGAAAGACTGGCATACGGGTGTTCTTGGCATTGTGGCGTCACGTCTTGTGGAGCGTTTCGGAAAGCCCTGCATCGTGATCAGCGTGCAGGAGGGATATGGGCATGGTTCCGCACGCAGTTTCGGCGAATTTTCCATTTTCGGCTGTCTGACATATTGTGATGAGCTTCTGGAAAAATATGGCGGTCATCCTGCTGCAGGCGGCTTGACAGTGAAAGAGGAGAATATTCCTGCACTGATTGCCAAGATCGCACAGTATGCCGCAGAAAACCATCCGGAAATGCCCATGCTGGAGCTGAAAGCCGTATGTGCACTGCATCCGCAGATGCTTAGTGTGGAACAGGTGCAGAGCCTTTCGCAGCTTGAACCCTTCGGTGCGGGAAACCCCGAGCCTGTGTTTTTTGTGGAAAACGCAAAGATCATGGAAATTCGTCCGCTTTCCGGCGGACTGCATACAAAACTGATCGTGCAGGTGCATGGTCAGACCTACGATGCATTGCTGTTCCGTGTGGCACCCGATCGGACGGGATTGCAGGCAGGCGGCGTCTGCCATCTGATGGTGAAGTTGGGTGTGAATACATATAACGGATATACGAGTGTGCGGATGATCGTGCAGGATTATCGGATGTCCGGCTTGAAACAAGGGAAAATACTATCTGCCATGCAGGTGTATGATAAATATCGACGACAGGAAATGCTGGATAAGGCGGTGTATGAGGCGATCTGTCCTTCACGGGAGGAATGCATTACAGTCTATCGGGCAGTGCCTGCAAAGGGCATATCCATGGAAAAACTCATGCTGCAGATGTATCAGAAGGACATAAATTACTGCAAAATGCGGATCTGTCTGGATATTTTCTGCGAGCTTGGGCTTATGCAGCAGGATTACAGAGAAAATACCGCTGTACTGTGTCCCATAAAGCAGAAAGTGGATCTGCAGGCGTCGCAGATTCTGACGGATATACAGAAACGATTAAAGGAGGCTGTGGAATAATGGAAGACAAAATGGTTACGATTGATGAACTTGTGCAGATCATTCTGACCAATGACAAGCAGTATGACCTGAGCAAGATCCAGTCCGCCTATCAGTTTGCATCAAAGGCACATGAAGGACAGTTCCGTTCTTCCGGACAGCCGTATATTATGCATCCGCTTGCCGTATCGAAGATACTGCTGGAGCTGGGAATGGATACGGATACTGTTTGTGCCGCACTGCTCCACGATGTTGTGGAGGATACGGATGCGACAACGGATGATCTGAAAAAACGATTTGGTGCGGATGTGGCACAGCTCGTTGAGGGTGTGACAAAGCTGAAGAAGATCCCCATCTTCAACAAGGAACAGCAGCAGGCGGAGAACGTCCGGAAAATCATGCTTGCCATGGCAGAGGATATCCGTGTCATTATCATCAAGCTCTGCGACCGTCTGCATAATATGCGGACGCTGGGATTCCGCCCGCCGCACAAGCAGCGTCATACCGCTGCCGAAACCATGCAGATCTATGTACCGCTTGCCAATCGTCTTGGTATCCGTGCAGTAAAGGATGAGCTGGAGGATCTCTCGTTTCGTTACCTCGATCCGTTTGCACATTCGGAGATCGAGCAGATCATGGCAATGAAAAAGAATGAACGTGAGGAGTTCATTCGCTCCATCAAGGCATATATCGCCGAACATCTGAAAGACCATCAGTTTGAACGGGAACCGGAAATTTCCGGCAGAGTCAAGAGCAACTACAGCATCTACAAGAAAATGTATATGATGCACAAGGAATTCGACCAGATCTACGATAAATACGCAGTGCGTGTGATCGTATCCAATGTAGCGGAATGTTATGCGGTGCTTGGATTGATCCATGATATGTACCGTCCGCTGCCCAATCGTTTCAAGGATTATATTTCCACCCCGAAAGCCAATATGTACCAGTCCCTGCATACCACCGTGCTTGGTCGTGAGGGCATTCCCTTTGAGGTGCAGATCCGTACATGGGATATGCACGCTACCGCCGAATACGGTATTGCCGCCCACTGGAAGTATAAGGAAGGCATTAAGGGAAAGGATAAGATGGACCAGCGTCTTGCATGGGTAAGGCAGGTGCTTGAAACCCAGCAGACCTCCGATGATGTGGAGGAGATTGTACGCATCATCAAGAATGACTTAGCTCCCGAGGATATCCTCGTTATGACGCCCAAGGGCGATACCGTGTCCCTGCCGATCAGGGCAACCGTCATTGACTTTGCATACCGCATTCATACGGAGATCGGTCATAAGACCATGGGTGCAAAGGTTGACGGCAAGATCGTTCCGCTTGATTATGAATTGCAGACAGGACAGATCTGTGAAATCATGATCAGTAAGGATCCCGACAAGGGACCGAACCGTGCATGGCTTGACATTGCAAAGACAAACGACGCAAAAGCAAAGATGCGTTCCTGGTTCAAGAAGGAACGCCGTGAGGAGAACATCGTCACAGGACGCAATATGCTCGAAAAGGAGCTGAAACGCAGCCGCATCCTGATTCCGGAGGAGGAGCTGGAGGGATTCCTTGCCGATGATCTCAAACGCCACAACTGCTGCTGTCTGGAGGATTTCTACGCATCTATCGGCTATGGCGGCATTATCCTTCAGAAGCTTGTACCCAGATGGAAGGATCTGTACCACAAGAATTACCGAACGGAAGAAGAACCGCAGGAGCAGTCGATCATCAGCCCCATCAGAACGCCTTCTTCCAGCCGTATCATTCTCGACGACATCAGCGATTGTGCCGTGAAATTTGCACAGTGCTGCAATCCGCTTCCCGGTGATGACATCATCGGCTTTATCACAAGAGGACACGGCATTTCCGTGCACACCACACAATGCATCAACTACAAATCCATGCTCAGCCGCAACATTCCCGAAGAACAGGAACGCTGGGTGGAGATCCAGTGGACGGATACTTCCAATACTGCCATGCAGACGGGCATTGAGGTCGTTGCACTTGACCGTGTGGGACTGGTATTCGATATCTGTGCGATCCTGACGGAAGCTCGTATTCCGATCGTGCATTCCTCATCCCGTGTACTCAAGAACGGCAATGCCATCTTTGATGCATCTATCAAGATCGTCAACAAGTCCCAGCTCACCTCTGTATTTGATCGTATCCGCAAGATCAAGGGCGTATTGTCCGTGGAGAGAGCGACGAATTAATACGAATTCTCCAACCCCCAATGGGCAATTGGGGGTTGGAGGTTGACTGAATCCGAATAGACAAAAGTCCGTTCAGATTTAGGGGAGAATTATAACCTGTGCCGGAGGTGACTGTATGCAGCTTGCAAACATCTGGAAACATTTTTATACCATTACACGTCACCGCCATGCGGTGATTCGGCATTGCCGCAAGGCAGGCATATTCTGGCAGGGACTGCGTCATGACCTTTCCAAATACACTCCTGTGGAATTTTGGAACGGCGTGAAGTACTATCAGGGCACACGCAGTCCGAATGAGGAGGAACGCCGTGTGATCGGCTATTCCACCGCATGGATGCATCACAAGGGAAGGAATCGCCATCATTTTGAGTACTGGACGGATTATTCCCCCAAGACGGGGAAGATGGAACCTGTCAAAATGCCGCTGAACTATGTTGCAGAAATGTTCTGTGACCGTGTCGCAGCAAGTAAGATCTACAATGGCGAACGCTATAAGGACAGCGACTCTCTTGCATATTTCCTGCGTGCAAAGCAAAGGCGTGTGATCCATCCCGAAACGTCGGATCTTCTGGAATCCCTGCTGCAAATGCTGGCAGATGAGGGGGAGGATAAGACCTTCGCCCATTTAAGACAGCTGATCAGGGAACAAAAGACATATTGAGAACAACCCCCGTATCCCCACGATACGGGGTTTCTGTTTGATAAGCCTTGAGCTGGCCAGTATCTCCAAGATACGGGCTTTTTTGTCAGGGTTTTACAAAGATTTTACAAACTTCTGCTGTTAGATTTGATTTATAATTGGTAAACTATAAGCAGAAGGGCAGAGCTATGCCTATCAGCGAAAGGAAACAGGATATGGATATTTTTGACGTATTGACCCTTATCGGCGGATTATGTTTGTTCTTATTCGGCATGAATCTTATGGGTGAAGCACTGGAACGCAGTGCCGGCAGTAAGCTACGCTCGCTTCTTGAGAAACTGACCACAAATAAGTTTGCAGGACTTCTGACAGGTATTGCAGTAACGGGTGTGATCCAGAGTTCATCGGCAACGACCGTAATGGTTGTCGGATTTGTGAATTCCGGACTCATGACGCTCAAACAGGCGATCAATGTGATCATGGGAGCCAATATCGGTACTACCATAACAGCATGGATTCTCAGCCTTGGCGGTATTGAGAGTGATGTTCTCTTTTTGCAGCTGCTCAAGCCCACTTCCTTTACCCCCGTTCTTGCACTGATCGGCATCGGGCTGCATATGTTCAGCAAGAGCGATAAGAAAAAAGAGATCGGTACGATTTTCCTTGGCTTTGCAACGCTTATGTTCGGTATGGATACCATGTCCGATTCTGTAAGCGGTCTTGCGGATATTCCGCAGTTTCAGCAGCTGTTCATCATGTTCAAGAACCCCATTCTCGGCGTAATTGCCGGTGCAGTGCTCACTGCTGTGATCCAGTCCAGCTCTGCGTCCGTGGGTATACTTCAGACACTTGCCGGAACGACCGGACAGGTTTCCTATGGTGCTGCCATTCCGATCATCATGGGACAGAACATCGGAACCTGTGTCACTGCTCTGCTTTCCTCCGTTGGTACCAATAAGAACGCAAGACGTGCAGCTTTTGTACATTTGTTCTTCAACATTATTGGTACGGTGATCCTTCTGACCGTATTCTCAATTATCAATGCCATATTTGCCCCCGCACTTCTGGATGCATCGGCTTCTCATGCAGGTATTGCGGTAGCACATTCTATTTTCAATATCACCTGTACCTGCATTCTGCTTCCAATGTCCGGAATTCTGGAAAAGCTGGTTTACAAGCTTGTTCCGGATGACAAGAGCAAGAAGGAAGAAGTTCAGCTTCTTGATGAGAGATTGCTTGTCACACCGCCGATTGCATTGGAACAGTGTGCACATCGTGCTGCCGATCTGGCAGGCTTTGCAGCATCGGCACTTGGCGACAGTCTGACAGTCCTGAAACAGTATACGCCCGAGCTTGCGGCTGTGATTCGAGAAAACGAAGAAAAGAGTGACCGGTATGAGGATGTGCTCAGCACATACCTTGTAAAGCTCAGCTCACACCAGATCAGTGCATCGGACAGCTCGGAAGCTGCGAAACTATTGAAGATCATCGGTGACTTTGAGCGAATTTCCGATCATGCTGTGAATATTCTGGAATCCGCAGAGGAAATGCGTGAAAAGAACATTTCCCTGACCCCTGCCGCCGTGAAGGAACTGTCCGTGATATGCGGAGCGGTACAGGAGATCACAGATCTTGCACTTGCAGCATTTCTAAAGAATGATCTGGAGGCTGCCGCACAGGTGGAACCGCTTGAGGAGGTGATTGACAATCTCCGTGAAAAGCTGCGTTCCCGCCATATTCAGCGTTTGCAGCAGGGTGAATGCAGCATTGTCGCAGGCTTCATCTGGTCGGATCTGCTGACCAATCTGGAACGTACCGCCGACCATTGCTCCAATATTGCAGGCTGCATCATTGACATTGCTGCCGAAAATATGAACCTTCATGAATCTCTGCGAGAGATGCGAAATACCAATGAGGGCTTCAAGGAACGATTCCATCAGTACCGAGAAAAATACAGCATTGCATAAGATTTTGCCCCGAGCCGAAAGGTTCGGGGCATTTGTATTATGTATGGGACGCCCCGATAGGGGCATCCGGATCATCCGATTCTATGGTTGGTCTTTGAAAAGGCGGCATTTCGTTCACACCTGTGAAGCTCCGTGTGTTCACGCATTTGACGAATATCCAGCTGTAATTCCGTTCGTTCCTGACAAAGCAGATCAATCCTTGCCCTCAGAGCATCCTGTTGTTTCGACAGCAGCGTCTTATCGTTTTTCAGCTTGTCACGGAGTTCTGCGATTCTTTTGATGATCGCCTCCCGACTTTCCTCATAACTTGCAATCAGTTCCTGCATGAAGCCTCCTTTCGGTACGGGTTCATTATTCCATAATTTCTGTCCGACGACTGGGGAACATTCAAATAATCCATAATAATCCTTCCTTTCTCATTCATTGCTTTTGCAGTGCGATTCTTCGTTTACGTAGTTACCCCCTAAGTATGTTTCTTCGTACAAAAAACACAAAAACACTATAAAACAAACGAACTTTCGTACCGCATAAGTTTATTATACACGAATATTCGTTCTTTGTCAAGTATATTTGTACGCATTTTCGCATTTTGTAGGAATAGATAAAAAACACGGTAAAAATCTGTCTATTCGTACAAAAATATAGATAATATACGAAAATTCGGATTTACATATTGATTTTTTCAAAAGAGAGCGTTATAATATAAGTGGAGGTGATTTTCATGGGATTTGGAAAATTGCTGGAAGAGAAGATGAGAGAGAAGGGAATCAAGCAGGCAGAGCTTGCATCTGCCGTAGGGCTTCCGAAAACAACATTGAGCAGCATGATTCTTCGGGATAACACCAAGATTGAAATTGAAAAGTTTCTGGACATATGTGAATATCTTGACTGCAATCCGGAGGAATTCTATTCGGAATTCAAACGAACAACTATCGTCAAGATGCCGCCAGTATTTGCGAGAAAGTACGAGCGTCTTGACGAATTCGGCAAGGATCTGGTAAACACGGTGCTTGAAAAGGAATACATACGCTGCACAGCAGTTTCGAAGATGGAAGAACCGCTTATCACGATTCGTCACAGTTTTTATAAGGTATCCGCCGGTACGGGCTTTGAGCTTGGAAACGGCGATAGTTGGGAAACCATTTCTATTCCTGACACAGAGGAAGCACGCAGGGCTGATTTTGCACTGACCATCAAGGGTGACAGTATGGAACCGGTGTATTTTAGTGATGATATCGTGCTTGTCAAGGAGCAGCCGTCGATTGAGCATGGTGAAATCGGTATTTTCATTATTAATGGAACGGGATATATCAAAAAATTCGGCGGTGACAGATTGATTTCCCTCAACGCCGAGTATGCAGATATTGAATTTTCCGTATATGACGATATCCGATGTGTCGGAAAGGTAATCGGGAGAAGTCGGAGGCCAAGCGGTCTTAGGAAGACAACATTCACACACAACTCCTTGGCTCACAGAACGACATGGCTA
>JAZNUR010000026.1:0-6951 GCA_045592405.1 Oscillospiraceae bacterium | reverse complement strand
TCCGACTTCATCGAGCAAAGCTTAAAAATACGCAAAATCAAAAGGTGGTGCATCGCCTCCACCAACTGAATATGCGTATTTTTAAAGTAAAAAAGACGCATAAAAAAAGCCGTAGATACGTTATATGGCGTATTTACGGCTTTTCTGTTTTCTCAGATATATGCACTTTTGTTCAGAGAGGGGTAGAAATTGATAATACCCGACGCATTTTGTGTTTCAGAAAACTGAAATCGTCTATTCACAAAAAAGTGCGACAGTGCGACAGAAACGCTTTCCTGACTTTCCGGTTTTCCGGTAGTTTCCGGTACTTTGCGGTACTTTCCGGTGTTTTTAACGTCATAACATATCCCCGATACTATCAAGTTGTTGTCGGCCCTATGACACTGGACGTTCCGAGAGAAGTTCTGAGCTTTGGCACATTCAACTGGATCTTCTTCATCATTGGCGGTGTAATCATCATCGGAATGCAGCTGATGGATATGGAAAAGGAAGCAGCAGTTACTGAATCAGCTAAATAATAAACACATCATATTGTAACAATGCAACTCCACCGTATTGGAATACGGTGGAGTTTTTGTATGCATTCTCTTTTTGGCAGCTTGTGTGCGGAAAATGGCAGCTTGCGTTAAACCCCATTGCAAAAATCTTGCACATGTGGTAAGATAATGACAGAGAGGTGATACGATGAAAATTTCGATCAACATCAACGAAAATAGTTCCGATACGGAAATCGTGATAAACTGCAGTGCCCTGACACCTGAAACGGAAAGGATCATCGCAGCGCTGCGGATGCTTGACAGTCAGATGACCGTCACAAAGGACGGAGAGGTTTACATACTCGATGTCACAAAAATTGTCTATGTCGAATCGGTTGACAGAAAGACCTTTGTCTACACAGAAGGAGACTGCTTTGAATCAAGGCTCAAGCTTTACGAAATGGAACAGCAGCTGTGTCAAAGCGGATTCCTGCGTATCAGTAAATCCTGCCTTGTGCACTTGAAGTATATTCGTTCACTCAGGGCGGAGCTTGACCGAAAACTCCGACTGACGCTTGATAACGGTGAACAGATCATCGTTTCAAGACAGTATGCGGACGATCTCAAACAAAGATTGGGGGTAAAGTAAATGGATAAGAAAACAGGATTACTCGGATATCTTTCTCAGGTGTTCATGATTTTCGGTATCACAGTTCTGCTGTTGAATCTTTTTTGCATGCTCTTCGGAGATGGTGCATCGGAAGTTTCAACGATCTTTTCGCTCGGAAGCGGAGGCATTGCTGTTTCGACCATGCTTGAATTTTTTGCTGCAATCGCCATGATCATCGTTCTCCGAGTGGTATTTATGACGGACAGGATCATCAAAAAAATGCCGCTTGCCGCAAGAATTATTGCGATGTTTTCATGTGTTCTCGCACTGATCATAGGCTTTGTATTTGCCTTTGGCTGGTTCCCTGTCACAAAAATACTGCCATGGATCATGTTCATCGGCTGCTTTGTATTGAGCTGTACGATCAGTACGCTGATTTCAGTTCTTGCAGAAAAGCAGGAAAACAAAAAACTGGAAGATGCATTGAAACGCTTTAAGGAGGCGCAGTAATGGAAATTGCAGTTTCCGTAAACGGTATCACCAAATCCTTTGGGGAGAATATGGTTCTTGACAATATCCGTTTGCAAATCAAAAAAGGCGAGATTTTTGGACTTCTCGGTCCATCGGGTGCAGGAAAAACCACCCTCATCAAAATACTGACAGGACAGCTCAAAGCCGAACAGGGAAATTCTTCGATCAACGGCACTGACTCCCAGAAACTCACAGGCAAGGATTACAGCGGATATGGTATCATGATGGACAATTTCGGTGTCTACGAACGATTAAGTTGCTTTGAAAATCTCAAAGTATTTGCAAGGATCTATCGGATCAAAAATGACAGAATCCATGAAGTTCTCGAAGCTGTAGGACTTGGAAAAGCCAAGAAAACACCTGCTTCGGAGCTTTCTAAGGGTATGAAAAGCAGGCTGCGTCTTGCAAGGGTGTTCATGAAAAATCCCGATATCCTGTTCCTTGACGAGCCGACAAGCGGACTTGATCCGGCAACTGCCGACGAAATTCAGAAAATGATCCTTGCGGAAAAGGCAAAGGGCAAGACGATTTTTCTGACCACGCACACAATGACCGAAGCGGAAAAGCTGTGCGATACTATTGCTCTTCTGCATGAGGGAAAAATTGTGGAATGCGGAAACCCCAAGGAAATCTGCCGCAGATATAATCATCAAAAGCAGATCAGGATTCACCTTATCGACGGGACGGAAACAGCAATTCACCACGATGAAAATGCGGCGGAGATTGTTTCTGAGCTGCTCAGAAGCGGAAAGGCGGAAACCATTCACACCACCGAACCCGACCTTGAAGCCGTGTTTATGGAGCTTACGGGAAAGGAGCTTTCACAATGAGGAATAGCTATGCTGTATTCATGAAACAGCTCAGAGAAACTGTGAAAAACAAGACAATTCTGATCCAATTTCTGATGTTCCCCGTCATGGTGATCATTATGGAGAACGCCATCAAAATTGAAAACATGCCCGAGCATTTCTTTGTGAAACTCTTTGCTGTGATGTTTGTAGGAATGGCACCTCTTACCTGTATGTCAGCAATCATTTCCGAAGAAAAGGAGAAGAACACGCTTCGGACACTTCTGATGAGCAATGTAAAGCCCTTTGCCTATCTTGCAGGCGTGGGCTTGTATGTATGCCTTATGTGCATGGCAGGTGCAGTGGTATTTGCCGTATGCGGAGGCTATCGGGGATTTGATTTCTGTATGTTTATGCTTATCATGGCAATCGGAATTCTGTTGTCACAGCTCACAGGCGCCGTGATCGGAGTATGCTGCAAAAATCAGATGTCTGCAACCTCTGTTACTGTCCCTGTTATGATGATTTTCTCATTCCTTCCGATGCTCTCTATGTTCAATCCGACAATCGAAAAAATCGCAAAAATCACCTACTCCCACCAGTTAAGCATCCTGATAAACGGACTTGGAAATACAGCGATCGAACCGCAAAGCATACTTGTCATTGCAGCAAATTTTGTGCTTTTCGCAGTGCTGTTTGCTGTTGCGTTTCAAAGGAAAGGTCTTTCGTAAGGATAGAATGAAACCGCCCCTAAAAGGGCGGTTTTTCATATTCCGAAATGTTACGTTTACACCTCCACGAGTTCCGCATATGTTGACAAGGAGGAGCGAATCAGTAAACTGACACAGCAGCTTGCTGAACTAAAATGAGTAATAATATCTACCGGCATACTACTACATCAAAATTTTTTCTCTGCAATACCATTCAAATACCGTGTAGGGGTTGTAACATATCCAAAATTATTATCGAAACAACATAGTCCTACTATCCTCTCCCCACAAGATCTGCGAAATTTCAGACGAAAATCCTGCTGCAGGGAAAATCCCTACTCCCTCTCTCTTCTTCTGAAATAATGGGAAAGTGAGGCACTCTGCAACATTCAAAACCACGGACACCTATTATCTGCTACGTAATGCACGCTCAAAGGGGTCGCTCATGTTCTTTAGGTTGAGTGCGGTGCTTCACTTCTTCACACTTGCAATCTACTGCAGATTGTTGTATAATAAATACAACAACCAGAAAAGGAGATTCTGCCATGCAAACAATCCTGATTATAGAGGATGATACCGAAATTAATGACATGCTCCGCATTCTGCTCACACAGAACGGCTACCGGACAGTCAGTGCCTATTCCGGTACGGAGGGCATTCTGGCACACAGCAAAGAGATCAGTCTGATTCTGCTTGACCTCATGCTTCCCGGCAGAAGTGGTGAGGACATCATTCGTGAGCTCAAGGAAAAGCACAATGTCCCCGTTATCGTTACCAGTGCCATTCATGATGTCAGCAAAAAGGTCGATCTGTTCGCACTAGGGGCAGATGATTATATCACAAAGCCCTTTCACAATGAGGAACTGCTTGCAAGAATTGCTGCCAGAATGCGGACTACCGCAGGTACGACAACATCCGACCAACTTGTTTTTCAAGATATTGTGATGGATACAGATGCATTTTCTGTAACCTGCAATGGAACAGCAGTGGAGCTTTCCAAGCATGAATTTGCCCTGTTGCAGCTGCTTCTTGAAAATCCAAACCGCACCTGTACCAAGAGCCTGATCTATGATACGGTGTGGGACTATGAGAATTCCGCTGATGACAACACACTCAATGTCCATATCAGCAAGCTGAGAAAAAAACTTAAGGAATGCAATCCCGATATGGATTACATTGAAACTGTCTGGGGCATTGGATATCGTCTGAAAAAATAAGACTTTTTTAAGATTTGCGTTAAGTGTTTTTTTAGATTCTTCTGTTATAATGTAACTATCAGCTGAAAAGAAAAACAGGAGGTTACATCCATGCGTGAAATCGTACTGCAAACAAAGCAGCTCACCAAACGCTACAAAAGCTTTACCGCCCTTGACCAAGCAGATATGACCGTTAATCGTGGAGATATTTACGGTCTGATCGGAAGAAACGGTGCAGGTAAGACCACCATTATGAAGATCATTACAGGTCTGACAGAGGCAACGGAGGGCGAATATTCCCTGTTCGGACAGAATGGCATGGCTGCTGATAAGCGGAAAATCGGTTGTCTGATCGAAAATCCGGCATTCTTCGGAAATATGACCGCCTACCAGAACCTTCGGTACTACTGCTTACAGAAGGGCATCACGGACTTAAAGCAGATCGACGATGCACTGGAGCTTGTACAGCTTCAGGAAGCAAGAAACAAGAAATTCCGCAAATTCTCCCTCGGAATGAAACAAAGACTTGGGATTGCCTTTGCGATGCTTGACAATCCTGATCTCATCATCCTCGATGAACCGATCAATGGACTTGATCCCATTGGTATCAGTGAACTGCGTGAAACCTTCCATAAGCTCAATCAGGAGCGTAGCGTGACACTCGTTATCTCCAGTCATATCCTCTCGGAGTTGTATGCAGTTGCAAACCGCTTTCTCTTCATTGACAAGGGCAAGGCACTCAAAGAAGTCACCAAGCAGGAACTCGATCTCGAATGCAGCCGCTGTCTTGTGGTAAAGACGGACGATACCAAAATGGCTGCCACCATACTGGAAAACAGTCTGCATATCACCAATTACAAGGTGATCGACAATGGCGAGATCCGCATTTACGATGAAAATGCAAAGCCCGATGTCATCAGCCGCACACTGGTACAACAGGATGTCCGACTGCTGGGACTGTATGAATCGGGTGTTTCACTGGAGGACTATTTCAAGCAGCTTGTCGGGGAGGAATCGAAATGATAAACATGATGAAAGCGGATCTGTACCGTATCACAAAAACAAAAGGCTTCTATATTTTCTGGATACTCATCGTCCTGACCTATCTGCTCAATATCGCCACAAAGGATTTTGGCGGTGTTAAATTCGGCGGTGGACCGTCACTCATACCTGAGGGGATCAAAATGGACATCGGCTCTGTGGCGATGAATTTCAATTTCTATTTCTTCTCCATTATCCCTGTATTTGGAATCATTATTGCAGAATTCAGCGAGCACACCATCAAGAATACCATTACTTCTGCAATCAGCAAGCAGAAATACTTCTTCTCAAAATACGCATTCACTCTGCTTTATGCTGTAACGGCATTTCTGTTCTCTAACTATGCTTTCTACTTTGTCAACCGCATAGTAAACGGTACTGAGTACTGCTCTTCCCTGTCGGATTTCTCCGTTGCGTTCTTCAGGCAGTTACCACTGATGATTGCTATTTTCTCGCTATTTATCGGGCTTGCTTTTCTGCTTCGCAAAGGAGCATTGTTTAATGCGGTAACCATCATCACACCAATTGTCTATACATCCGCAAGTGTGACACTCTATACTATCGAAACCACACAGAAACTTGCAGAAAAGCTTCTGAATTACGACATCAACACCATGCTCAGCCGTCTTGCACTGGAGTGTTCGGATGAATACCGAAGAAACTGTTATTGCATCAGTGCAGCAGTCATTATACTTTCATTTGTCATCGGATATTTCAGTTTCACAAAACGAGAATTAAATTAAGGAGGGGTTCACATGACAGTCGCTGTCATTGTATTGAGCATCGCTGCGGCTGTCCTGCTGCTGCTTTGCATCCTGCAAAATAGAGAGATCCGACATATCGCCGGACAGCTTGAAAAAATCAAAGATGAGGACACCAATGTCCTCATCCATTCCGGCAATGGCACAGCAGACGCACTGATCAACCGCATCAATGAACTGCTGAAGGAAACACGGGAGATCAGAGTGATTTACAGCCAGAAAAACCACGCTCTCGAACAGATGATGACAAATATTTCCCACGATCTACGAACCCCCCTGACCTCTGCCATGGGCTACATTAACATGATCCAGCATACAGATCTTCCTGATGAGGAAAAAAGCCGTGAGCTCGCAATAGTCGAGAAGCGGCTTCTTCGTCTTGAAGAGCTGATTGGTTCATTTTTTGAATTTTCACAAATTATTTCCGGCGGAAAGCAGCCTGAAAAGACAGAACTGAATCTGGTTTCTGTACTGGAAGAATCCATCATCCATTACTATGATGATTATTGTGATCGTGGACGGCAGATCCTATTCCACTGCAACACACACAGACTGATGTTTCCTTCCAATCAGAATATGCTCCTGCGGATATTTGACAATCTCATCAGCAATGCACTCAAGCACGGAGAGGGGGATCTGACGGTCTCAGTTCACAATACAGAAAACATTCAGATCGTATTTGAAAATATGCTGCTCTCACCGAATCTGGATGTGACGCATATTTTTGATGAATTCTATACAACCGACATTTCGAGAACGAAGGGGAATACGGGGCTGGGGCTGGCCATTGCCAAACAATTTACGGAGATGTTGGGAGGAAAAATCTCAGCAGAGGCAG
>JAZNUR010000025.1:0-5281 GCA_045592405.1 Oscillospiraceae bacterium | reverse complement strand
CACGGGAGCTGCTTGTACTGCAGGAGCAGCCGCAACGGGCTCGGGCTTCTTCTCCGGCTCCTTATCCTCGATTTCTACGTAGATTTCCTCATCAGCAACAAATCCCTCGTTCTTCATCTGCTTCACAGGAACACGCTTGAGCGGAGAGTATACGAATTTGTTGCAGGAGTCATGCTCTTCCTTTAAAGAGACGAATTTAGTGCACAGAATGCGATTTCCTTCCTTGGTACGCTTGCCAAACTGACAGTAACCGCATTTTGGTGTCATTTGTTTGTCAAAATAATTTGTTTTTTTCTGAAAAAGGCTTCCGAGACCCATAATATCACCTCAAAAAATCATAATATGTTACATTATATCATATTTCAATCCATTTGTCCAGTGTTTTTTAAAAAAACTATCAATATTTTTCTAATGGTGTTTCTGTGACAGAGGGGGATTCCCGATAGGTTATTTTTCACAAATAAAAGCATGAATATTTGGATACTTTTACGGTTGTATCGGGGGAAGTGATTCGATACTTTCCTAACTATTGGATGCTTGGGAATATACAGAAAGTTATTTTACATCACGCTTTAATGCTTAAAACTGTGATTAGTTCTCAAAAAGTAAAAAAACTATAACCGACTGTATTCGTATATTTTTATAGATAAAAAGTTATCGAATAGTATATAGTGCACAAAATTCAACATATTCGTTAGTGCACAATGCGGATGGATTTTTGTCTATTTATATGTTATAATGTTATAGTAAGCATATAGAACTGCAAGTGGCGTCGATGCGTGGCATAGATGCTGCATTTTATGTGCAAATTATTCTGGGAGGTTTCATAATGGGTGCAAAAACGAAGAAGACTGTTCCGTTCCGTGGCACACCTGAGCAGGAAGCACAGCTTCGTGCGGTGATTGCTGAGCATAAGGACGAACAGGGCGCACTGATGCCCGTGCTGCAGAAGGCACAGGACATCTACGGCTATCTGCCGATTGAGGTGCAGAAGATTATTTCCGACGAAATGGAAATTCCGATGGAGAAGATCTATGGTGTCGTAACATTCTATGCACAGTTCTCACTGTTCCCGAAGGGAAAATACAACATTTCCGTCTGTCTTGGTACTGCTTGCTATGTAAAGGGTTCCGGCGATCTCTATGAGAAGCTGAAGGAAATTCTGGGCATTGACGGCGGTGAGTGCACAGAGGATGGCAAGTTCTCACTGGAAGCGTGCCGCTGCATCGGTGCGTGCGGTCTGGCTCCTGTCCTGACAATTAATGAGGACGTATACGGCCGTCTGGGCGTTGATGATCTCGCTGACATTCTGGCAAAGTACGAGTAATTTGCTCACCTTTAAGATTACATAACAAGGAGGAACATATACATGAAATCGCTCGACGAAATCAAAGTGATTCGTGATGAAATGGCTGTTGAGCTGCAGACACGTGATGAGTCTGTAGAGGCAAACGGCACTAAGTATCGCAAGCATGTTCTGATCTGCGGCGGTACCGGCTGTACTTCTTCCGGCAGTGCACAGATCGAAAAGACGCTGGCAGAAGAACTGGAAAAGAACGGCCTGACAAATGAAGTTCAGATCGTTAAGACTGGCTGCTTTGGTCTTTGTGCACTTGGTCCGATCATGATCGTTTACCCCGAGGGTGCATTCTACTCCATGGTAAAGGCTGAAGATATTGCTGAAATCGTAACTACACATCTGGTAGAGGGTGGACAGCCTGTTGCACGTCTGCTGTATCAGGAGACAGTTACAGACGAGGGCATCAAGTCCCTGAACGACACTGCATTCTACAGCAAGCAGCATCGTGTTGCTCTGCGTAACTGCGGTGCGATCAATCCTGAGTGCATTGATGAGTACATCGGTAAGGATGGTTATCAGGCACTGGCAAAGGTTCTGAAGGAAATGACTCCTGAGGATGTTATCCAGACAATTCTGGATTCCGGTCTGCGTGGCCGTGGCGGCGGCGGATTCCCGACAGGTATGAAGTGGAAGCTTGCCCGCAACATCGTGCCGGATGCCGATCAGAAGTATGTATGCTGCAACGCCGACGAAGGTGACCCAGGTGGATTCATGGATCGTTCCGTACTTGAGGGCGACCCCCATGTAGTTCTGGAAGCTATGGCAATTGCAGGTTATGCAATCGGTGCAACACAGGGTTATATCTATGTTCGTGCTGAATATCCGATCGCTGTAGATCGTCTGCGTATTGCAATCGCACAGGCAAGAGAGTACGGCGTTCTGGGCAAGAACATCTTTGGCACAGGCTTTGACTTTGACATCGACCTGCGTCTGGGTGCCGGTGCATTCGTATGCGGTGAGGAAACAGCTCTGATGACTTCCATCGAAGGCAACCGTGGCGAACCTCGTCCGAGACCTCCGTTCCCGGCTGAAAAGGGTCTGTTTGGCAAGCCCACAATTCTCAACAACGTTGAGACATATGCAAATATTCCCCAGATCATCCTCAAGGGTGCTGACTGGTTCACCTCCATGGGTACAGAAAAGTCCAAGGGTACAAAGGTATTCGCTCTGGGCGGTAAGATCAGCAACACAGGTCTGGTAGAAGTACCGATGGGTACAACTCTGCGTACTGTTATTGAAGAAATCGGCGGCGGCATCCCGAACGGCAAGAAGTTCAAGGCTGCACAGACCGGTGGTCCTTCCGGTGGTTGTATCTCTGCTGAGAATATGGACATCCCGATCGATTACGACAACCTGATTGCTATTGGTTCCATGATGGGCTCCGGCGGTCTGATCGTAATGGACGAGGACAACTGCATGGTTGACATCGCTAAGTTCTTCCTCGAATTTACAGTAGACGAGTCCTGCGGTAAGTGCACACCCTGCCGTATCGGTACAAAGCGTATGTATGAGATGCTTGACAAGATCACAAAGGGCAATGCAACTCTGGAAGATATTGACAAGCTTGAGGAACTGTGCTACTACATCAAGGCAAACTCTCTCTGCGGTCTGGGTCAGACAGCTCCGAACCCGGTTCTGTCCACTCTGAAGAACTTCCGTGAAGAGTACATTGCTCACGTAGTTGACAAGAAGTGTCCTGCAGGCGTATGTAAGGATCTGCTGCAGTTCTCTATCGACGCTGAAAAGTGCATCGGCTGCGGTATGTGTGCAAAGCAGTGTCCTGCATCTGCAATTTCCAAGACTGATTACGTTGCTCCCGGTCACAAGCTGCCGTCTCTGGCAATTGATACCGATAAGTGCGTAAAGTGCGGTGCTTGCATTTCCAC
The DNA here is from genome assembly GCA_045592405.1 of Oscillospiraceae bacterium. GTDB lineage: Bacteria > Bacillota > Clostridia > Oscillospirales > Ruminococcaceae > UBA3855. Next base: position 2,035 of record JAZNUR010000025.1, on the reverse strand, counting down.
ATGTAAGTTCAAGGCTATTTCCAAGGGCTAAGGAGGAACAAAGACATGGCAGATATTAATGTAAAAATCAATGGCATTGCAGTTTCTGTTCCCAAGGGTTCTACCATTCTGGAAGCTGCACATGCTGCAGGTGTGGAGATTCCCACCCTGTGCTATATGAAGGAAATCAATGAGATCGGTGCTTGCCGTATCTGTATGGTTGAAGCAAATGAAGGCAGAGGCTTCCGTCTGGTAGCTGCCTGCGTATATCCGGTAACTGAGGGTATGGAGGTTCTGACCAACTCTCCCAAGGTTCTGGAATCCAGAAAGAAGACAGTTGAGCTGATTCTTTCCACACATGACAAGAAGTGTCTGTCCTGCGTAAGAAGCGGCAACTGCGAACTGCAGAAGCTGGCAAACGATCTGGGTGTTGAGGATTTCAATACCTATGCAGGCGAGATGAAGGTATATGACGTTGATGATTCTGCTGTACATATGTACCGTGACAACAACAAGTGCATTCTCTGCCGTCGCTGCGTAGCAGTTTGTGGCAAGACACAGGGCGTTGGCGTCATTGGTGCAAATGAGCGTGGTTTCGCAACAACAATCGCAAGTGCATTTGACATGGGTCTGGGTGAAACAAGTTGTGTAGCCTGCGGTCAGTGTATCGCTGTATGTCCTGTAGGAGCTCTGTCCGAAAAGGAATACATTGATGATGTATTTGCAGCAATTGCAGATCCTTCCAAGAGAGTGATTGTACAGACTGCTCCTGCAGTTCGTGCAGCTCTGGGTGAGGAATTTGGCTATGAGATCGGTACAAACGTAGAAGGCAAGATGGCTGCATCCCTGCGTCGTCTGGGCTTTGACGACGTATTTGATACTGACTGGGCAGCTGACCTGACAATTATGGAAGAAGCTACCGAGTTCATGGATCGTTTCAAGAACGGCGGTAAGCTCCCGCTGATTACATCCTGTTCTCCCGGCTGGGTTAAGTACTGCGAGCACTACTTCCCCGAGATGACAGAGAATCTGTCCAGCTGTAAATCTCCTCACCAGATGCTCGGTGCAATTGCAAAGACCTACTATGCAGAGAAGATCGGCGTAAAGGCTGAGGATATCGTAGTTGTCAGCGTAATGCCTTGTACAGCTAAGAAGTTTGAGATCGGCAGAGATGATCAGAACGGTGCAGGTGTTCCGGACGTAGATTATGTACTGACAACAAGAGAGCTGGCAAGAATGATTCGTCGTGCAGGTCTGAACTTCAGAGCAATGCCCGATGAGGACTTCGACAATCCGCTCGGTCTGTCCGCAGGTGCAGGCGATATCTTCGGTGCAACAGGCGGCGTAATGGAAGCTGCTCTGAGAACTGCAGCTTGCTGGCTGACAGGTGAGGACAAGGTGATTGAGTTCACTGATGTTCGTGGTACTGACGGTATCAAGCGTAAGACTTACAATGTTAACGGCACTGAGATCAAGGTTGCTGTTGCAAGCGGTCTTTCCAATGCAAAGGAACTGCTCAAGTCCGTTCAGGATGGCGAGGAAGTTCACTTCATTGAAATCATGGGATGCCCCGGCGGCTGTGTAAACGGCGGCGGTCAGCCCCAGCAGCCTGCAAGTGTTCGCAACTTTGCAGATCTGCGTGAGCTGCGTGCAAAGGCTCTCTATGATGAGGATGCTGCGAAGGAACTGCGTCTGTCCCATCTGAATGCAGATGTACAGAAGCTTTATGAGGAATTCCTGGGCGAGCCCAACAGCCATAAGGCTCACGAGCTGCTGCACACAACCTATGTAAAGCGTTCCATTAACTAAAATTCATGAAAATGCCCCGACAGAAGTCGGGGCATTTTTGAAAAGAAGGGGATTACTTAAATCATCTTCTGGATCATAAGAAAAGCGATGTGCAATAGCACATCGCTTCAGCTTGTAGATAAAGTCCTTTTTTCTTAGAGATAGGCATCCTGTCATTGCCCCCACCCCACCCCCTCCCCGCGGGGAGGGGCTATCGTTCGGGGGCTTCGTCCCCCGACCCCCCTGTGGGGGAGTCGGGGCGGAGCCA
>JAZNUR010000024.1:0-9033 GCA_045592405.1 Oscillospiraceae bacterium | reverse complement strand
CTCTGTGGGGCTTTCGCCCCCACTCTCCATTTTAAGGTTTTTGCTTGTCGAGAAAATGGATACAGCGTTCTTTCAGCTCGCCTTTGGCGACTCGCAGCTTGCCTATTGCTGAAAGTGAAGCCGCCTTGGCGGCGGCCTTATGGCAGAAACCAGCTTTGCTCTGTTCGCTGAAGGCGAAAGAGCATTGCGGTCGGGAGAATAGGAGGCGTTCCCCTGATAGACCATCTTGTCAGCGGCGACTCGCAGCTTGCCTATTGCTGAAAGTGAAGCCGCCTTGGCGGCGGCCTTATGGCAGAAACCAGCTTTGCTCTGTTCGCCGAAGGCGAAAGAGCATTGCAGTCGGGAGAATAGGAGGCATTCCCCTGATAGATCATCTTGTCAGCGGCGACTCGCCGCATTTTACATAAATTTTACAGAAAAGGGATTGCATTTTTCATGTGGGTGTGAGAAAATAAAACTGATTCTTTATGATTGATAGCCAAAACAAAGGACAGAATCAGCATTGGAGGATGAAATATGATCTATTTTGTTGAGGATGATAACAGCATCCGTGAACTTGTCATATACACGCTTGGCAGTGCAGGGATGCAGGCGGAGGGGTTTGAACGTCCTTCCCAGTTCTGGGCGGCAATGGAAAAACAGACGCCGAAGCTCATTTTGCTCGACATCATGCTGCCGGAGGAGGACGGGCTTTCCATTTTGCGAAATCTTCGGAACCAAAGCAAAACAAAGGATATTCCCGTGATGATGCTCACGGCAAGGGGCAGCGAATTTGATAAGGTGATCGGGCTGGATTCCGGTGCGGATGATTATCTGCCAAAGCCTTTTGGCATGATGGAACTGCTTGCGAGGATCAAGGCTCTTCTGCGGCGGACAAAATCCGAGGAAAGTCCTGCGGACGCTTTCCGTATCGGATGTCTGTACGTCTGCCCCGAAAAGCACATTGTCCGTGTGAACGGAAATGACGTGGCACTGACGTTTAAGGAATTTGAAATGCTCTGTTTTCTGCTGCGGAACCGTGACATCGTGCTGACCAGAGATCAGTTTCTCAATCAGGTGTGGGGATACAATTTTGACGGCGAAAACCGCACGGTGGATGTTCATATCCGCACACTGCGGCAGAAACTCGGTGATGCGGGGAATTATATCAAAACAATTCGAGGTATCGGCTACAAAATAGGGGAACATTCGGATGAGGAATAAGCTGATCAAACAGATATTCATCGCCTGTATGGTGGTGTTTGTGATGAGCTTCGGTGTGATGCTGCTGGTTCTGACCAATTACTACGGGCAGAAAAGCCGACATGAGCTGAAGGATCATGCTGCCTATCTTTCGGCGATTCTCAATGTGCAGGATTGGCACTTCCTGGAGGAAATGCAGCACAGCTCGGAAATGCGGATCACCCTTGTCAATGCAAATGGTGCGGTGATGTTTGACAGCGTGGCGGATGTGCGGAATTTGGAAAATCATGGAATGCGTGAGGAAATTCAGCAGGCAATCCGATCCGGTGAGGGCAGCAGCACAAGGTATTCCGAAACACAGAAAGCACGCATGGCTTATTATGCGGTAAAGATGGAAAATGGCTGTATACTGCGGCTTTCCTGCAGGCAGAATACACTTCCGGAATTGATCCTGAATATGCTCAATCCGATGCTTGCGGTGATTGCTGCGGCAATTCTGCTGTCCGTGGTGCTGGCGTCGCAGTTTGCGAAAAATATCATGAAGCCGATCAATGCCCTGGATGTGGAAAATCCCTATGACAGATATATTTATGACGAAATGAAGCCGTTTCTGCATCGCATCATGGCACAGAACAAGCAGATCTACAAGCAGATGGGCGAGCTGCGGGAGGAGCATCGGAAGCAGGATGAGATGCGTCGGGAATTTACGGCAAATGTTTCGCATGAACTGAAAACGCCGCTGACGTCGATTTCGGGTTTTGCGGAGATCATCCGTGACGGCTTTGTGCAGGAAAAGGATATTCCCCATTTTGCGGACAATATTTACAACGAGGCACAGCGTCTGATTGTACTGGTCAATGATATTCTCAAGCTGTCGAGGCTTGAGGAGGGTGTAACGGTGCAGGATGACATGACAGCGGTTGAGCTGTTGGAGGTTTGCGGGGAAATCACCGAAAGACTGCAGCTCAATGCTCAGAAACAGAAAGTACAGCTGGTGTGCGAGGGAGTGCGTGCGGAAGTTCATGGCGTGCGGAATATGATTGAGGAGATCATTTACAATGTCTGCGACAACGCCATCAAGTATAATCGTGAGGGCGGAAGCGTCAGTATTCATGTGGAAACTGTGGAAAACGAAGCCTGCGTGCGTGTGAAGGATACGGGCATTGGCATTCCGCAGGCGGATATGGATCGGGTGTTTGAACGATTCTATCGGGTGAACAAGAGCCATTCCAAGGAGGTCGGCGGCACCGGTCTGGGGCTTTCGATTGTCAAGCACGGTATGGCATTCCACAATGCGAGGATCACGCTGGAGAGCGAAGAAGGCGTGGGAACGGAGATCTGCCTGTATTTCCCTTTGAGGGAAGGATAAAGTAAAGAAATCCCCTGCTTTGCAGGGGATTTCAGTTTGTCGAAAAAACGCAATTGGGAGTGGGGCGAAAGCAACACAGAGGAGTTCGGGGACGAAGTCCCCCGACGATAGCCCCTCCCCTCGGGGAGGGGCTGGGGTGGGGGCAATAACAGGATGTCTTTCTCTAAGAAAAAGGTATTTTGAGGGTTCTTACAGTACGCCGTATAATGGATGGAAGAACAGATTTGTGAGTTTTTCAGAGGATGATCGTCATAACCATAATGTAATGATATAATAACGATAGGGTGTCTGCTTAACGGTAGGCGGTTCAAGTTTTTGCCCTCGGAAACGGGGGTGAGTTGTATGACAGTTATGGAAGTACTTACTTTGCTCTTGCTTGTAATTGCAATCATAAATTTGATTCACAACAATAATAAAAAGAACTAACCGCCCCACATCTCGCAAATGTAGCGGTTAGTTCTAATCGGAACATGAGGGAGTGAACCGCTTATCGCAGGCACTCTCTTTATTTTTATTATAGCAGTAAAATGAAAATTTGTCAAGGCGGTATTGACTTTTTGCCGAAAATCGTATATAATAATAAGGAACAGCATATCACAAAGGCGTAGCAGTCAGAGTAGCATGGATTTTGCTTTGCAGAGAGTGTCGGGTTGGTGCAACGGCATGGGCGGTTTGTGTGAAGTGCGGCTGTCAGCTTCGGCGGGGAACGGGCTTTTCTCAGTATCCGTCGGCGTTTTGTCCTCGTTACGGACTTCGTAAGTTTCAGAGTGGAACAGCGTTATAAGGCGTCTCTCTTGCGTTTTCGCAAGAGGGGCTTTTTTTGTTGGATTTTCGTTTTTTCCATGAGAGGAGGAATGTCCATGTTCCGTCAGTTAAGAGAAGACATTGCACTTGTCAAGGAGCGGGATCCTGCGGCAAGGAGTAGTTTTGAGATCCTGCTGACGTATTCCGGTCTCCATGCGATCCATCATTACCGCATAGCGAACTGGTTTTACAGGCACAAAATGTTCATGATGGCGAGGATCATTTCGCAGACATCACGGTTTTTTACCGGCATTGAGATCCATCCCGGTGCAACCATCGGCAAGGGCTTTTTTATTGATCACGGTATGGGTGTGGTCATCGGTGAAACCGCTGTGATCGGCGACAACTGCCTGATTTATCAGGGCGTAACGCTTGGCGGTACGGGTAAGGATAAGGGCAAGCGTCATCCGACGCTCGGCAACAATGTGATGGTTGGTTCCGGTGCAAAGGTGCTCGGCCCGTTTACGGTCGGCAATAATGTGAAGATTGCGGCGAATGCGGTGGTGCTGGAGGCAATTCCCGATAACTGTACGGCGGTCGGCGTTCCGGCAAGAATTATCAAACGTGACGGCGTTCGTGTGGAGGAACCGGTTGTCAAGAATCTCGATCAGGTGCATATCCCCGATCCCGTTTCGATGGAAATTTGTGCATTGAGAGCAAGGCTGGAGCGACTGGAAAAGGCTATGGAAGAATGACTTTCTTGGGGCATGGGCACATAACTTGCCCACCCCCCTGCCCCCCTCCCAGAGGGAGGGGGGATATTAAGCCGGTGCTCCGCACCGGCACCGGCAAGGGCTTCGCCCTTTGAATCCCTTTTTTCAAAAAAATTATTTCTATGGAGGTAACTATCATGCAGGTATTCAATACAATGACAAACAAAAAGGAAGAATTCAAGCCGATGGAGCAAAACAAGGTGCGTATGTATGTGTGCGGGCCGACGGTTTATAATTTCATTCATGTGGGCAATGCTCGCCCCATCTGCGTGTTTGACGTGTTCCGCAGATTTTTGCAGTACCGTGGCTATGACGTGACATTCGTACAGAATTACACCGATGTCAATGACAAAATTATCAAGCAGGGTGCGGCAGAGGGAATTTCCCCCGAAGCGTGTGCGGAAAAGTATATTGCAGAATATCAGAAGGATGCACAGGGACTCAATGTGCTGCCTGCGACGATCCATCCGAAGGTTTCCCTGTATATGGATAAAATCATTGCATTCATCCAGAAGCTTGTGGACAATGGATATGCATATGAAGCACAGGGCGATGTGTATTACAGAACGAGAAAATTCGACGGTTACGGCAAGCTTTCCGGTCAGTCGATCGACGATCTGAATGCGGGGGCAAGAGTGGAAATCAACGATATTAAGGAGGATCCGCTGGATTTTGCACTCTGGAAGTCCTGCGGCACGGATGAACAGCACTGGGATTCCCCCTGGGGCCCCGGCCGTCCCGGCTGGCACATTGAATGCTCGGCAATGGCAAAGGACTGCCTCGGCGATACGATCGACCTGCACTGCGGCGGTCACGACCTGATCTTCCCCCATCACGAGAATGAAATTGCACAGTCGGAGGCTGCAAACGGTGCTCCGTTTGCCAATTACTGGATGCATAATGGGCATATCACGGTGGACAACAAGAAAATGTCCAAGTCCCTCGGTAATTTCTTCCTCACCCGTGATGTTGCGGAAAAGTATGGCTATGAGGTGATCCGCTACCTGATGATTCAGGCACAGTACCGTGCCCCGATGAATTACAGCGTGGATCTGCTCGATGCCTGCAAGGCTTCCCTCGACAGACTCTATCAGTGCCGTGACACGGTGAAGCGTGCTGCGGAAAATGCAAAGAACGGTGAGATTTCCGCTGCGGCACAGGAAGTGTTTGACAAGTACAGAGCACAGTTCATCGAAGCTCTGGAGGATGATCTGAATACAGCGGACGCACTGACGGCAGTCTTTGAGCTGGTGCGTGAGCTGAATATTATGGCAGCGGATGCGGGGACTTCCAAGGAACAGCTTCTGGCAGGTTCTGCGGTGTTTGAGGAGCTGATTTCCGTGCTGGGTCTTTTGTATGAACGCAAGGAGGAGGAAATTCCGCAGGAGGTGCTTGCACTCGTGGAACAGCGTGCGGCAGCAAGAAAGGCAAAGGATTTTGCTGAGGCAGACCGTATCCGTGATGAGATCGCAGCTCTCGGTTATTCCGTGCGTGAAACACGTCAGGGTGTGGAGATCAAGAAGGTTTAAGGGAATGCTGGGTGATCCGATGCGGATCGCCCAACCCCTTTGATGCGTGCTCCGCAGAAATGGGCGGTGTATGTTATGGAAGGACGGTAGGTTTATGTATAAAAAAAGCAAAACCCTCTCCCGACTGGGAATTTTTCTGGTCGTGACATCCGTGCTCAGCTTCATTGTGTTCTATTTTGTGGTCATGCTCTCCAATCAGGGCTACACCTATGTGGATGTGGATACGATGGAACTTGTCCAGCTCGAAGAAATTAAGGAGGGTGCACCCATTGCGGTGATCGAAACCACCTACGGGGAGATCCGTGCGGTGCTGTATCCCGAATATGCACCTAAGACGGTGGAAAATTTCGTTGCACTTGCAAATGCGGGATACTACGACAACACCTATGTGTTTGAACAGAAACAGGATGTGTATTTTGCCGCAGGTACGCCGAATGCCGATGGTTCGCTTGCGGATGGCGGCGATACCAATGAGCTTGTGCCGCTGGAAACGCACCAGAATCTCTGGCCGCTGAAAGGGGCTTTGTGCGTGATGAATACCACGGTGGAGGGCGGCTTCTTTGACAGGCTGTTCAAAAATGTGAAAACCTACACGGGCAGCAGATTTATGGTGCTGGGCAGCGTGGATTTTTCCGATGAGGAATTTGTCAAGCAGTTCCGTGAGGCTTCGGGCAGCGAGGAGCTTGCCGATGCATTTGTGGAACGAGGCGGTGTGCCGAATTTTGCACAGCAGATGACGGTGTTCGGGCAGACCTATGAGGGAATCGACGTGATCGAGGCGATCTGTGCCGCTGAAATTCAGGCGGAAACCAATGTTTCCGGCTACACGCCGCCCGTGGAGGAATGCAGGATCATTTCTGTGAAAATAGAGGAATACCGTGCACAGTGACGCTGCGGGAAGCTTCGCTTGTTGTCGGATTTTACAGGGAAAGTGCGTCCGGATGCAGGGAAAGTCGTGAAAATTCACAATGTTTTTGATTTCCTGCATGATATTCTCAACATTTTTGATAGAACTTTCGGAAAATTGGGATTTTGTCTTTACAAATCCGGCAGAATGTAGTATAATAAGTGGGATAGGTTCTCAAAGGGGTTATTATGCCCTTTTGGGGAATGTGTGTATGCAGAAAAAACGGATGCGAAAGAGGAATCGTATGAGATATAGAGTATTTGCAGCCCTCGTCAGTGCAGTGATGCTGACGGCATTCACAGGCTGCCAGAAAGAAATTGAAATTGAAGAACTGCCCGTTCTCAACTACACTGCACCTGCAGAGGGTGAGGAGATCGTGGTCATCCATGTCCGTGATCGTGGTGATGTGAAGATCAAGCTGTTCCCCGAGCTTCTGCCGGAGGCTTGTGAGAATTTCACGACCCATGCCAAGAACGGTTATTATGATGAGCTGATTTTCCATCGTGTGATCGAGGGCTTTATGATTCAGGGCGGCGACCCCAAGGGCGACGGTACCGGCGGTGAGAGCTGCTGGGGCGGTAAGTTCAACGGCGGTGTGACGGAGCGTCTGATTCATGTTCCCGGTGCACTTGCGTATGCAAACAGCCAGGGCCCTGCAACCGACGGCAGCCAGTTCTATATTGTAACGGGTGATTCGACCGATGCGGAAACGCTGAAGTATTACGAGGAGGTCTACGATCAGGATCCTCGTGTGACTTACGACATCAATTTCACCAAGGAAGCCGAGGAGCTGTATGTGAAGCACGGCGGTGCTCCCCATCTTGACGGCGGTTACACGGTTTTCGGTCAGGTGATCGACGGACTGGATATTATTTTTGATATCTCCAAGGTTCCGGTAAACAATAGCAGCAAGCCCAAAGAGGCTGTTTATATCGACAGCATTACCGTAGAGAAGTATGACGGCAGCGAGATCCGCTGGTACAAGAGCGATTACGGTATTCAATAAATAGCAGCAGAGAGAGAAAGCTGCAACAAGGAGAGAATAACGTGGATAAATTTGTAATACGGGGCGGAAATCGTCTGACCGGAGAAATTCAGGTCAGCGGTGCAAAGAATGCCGCAGTTGCACTCATTCCGGCTGCTTTGCTGTGCGATGAACCTTGTGTCATCGAGAATGTTCCCGATATCAGTGATGTTTCCATTTGCCTGCGGATCCTGTATGAGCTTGGTGCACAGGTAGAGATGCTCAAGCCCGATACCTACCGCATTTCCTGCAAGGGTGTCAAGAGCTTCAGCGTGCCTTATGAGAGTGCAAAACAGATGCGTGCATCCTATTATTTTCTGGGTGCACTGCTTGGCAGAACGGGCAGGGCGAGAGTTTCGATGCCGGGCGGATGTCCGCTGGGTGACAGACCGATCGATCAGCATCTTAAGGCATTCAACGCACTTGGGGCGATTTCCTGCAACGATCATGGCATGATTGATCTGCACACGGACAAGCTTCGGGGCGGTCAGATCTACTTTGATGTGGTGACGGTCGGTGCAACGATGAATGCAATTCTGGCGGCAGTCAAGGCAGAGGGCATGACGATTATCGAGAATGCGGCGAAGGAACCGCATATCGTGGATCTGGCAAACTTCCTCAATTCCATGGGTGCTGACATCAGAGGTGCGGGTACGGACGTGATCAAGGTGCGTGGCGTATCCTATCTGCACGGTACGACGTATGCGGTAATTCCCGATCAGATCGAGGCAGGTACATTCATGGTAGCTGCTGCGGCAACGGGCGGCGATGTGCTGGTAAAGGGTGTGATTCCGAAGCACCTTGAGCCGATTACGAAAAAAATGCGTAAGATCGGCGTAAATATTGATGAATACGATGATGCGGTACGTGTTTGGGTGGAAGGCCCGCTGGTAAAGGCAAGCATCAAGACACAGCCCCATCCGGGATTCCCGACGGATATGCAGCCGCAGATGGCGACGCTGCTGACGCTGGCGGAGGGAACAAGTATTGTGACGGAGGGCGTCTGGGAACAGAGATTCCGTTATGTGGACGAGCTGCGTCGCATGGGTGCGGACATTGCGGTGAATGACAAGGTTGCGATCATTACCGGCACGGGCAAGCTCATGGGGGCACCTGTGAAGGCGTGCGACCTGCGTGCAGGTGCGGCTCTGATCATTGCCGGTCTTGCGGCACATGGCGTGACGGAGATCGAGGATATTCACCACATCGAACGTGGCTACGGCAATATTGAGAAGAAGCTGCGTGGCATCGGCGGAGATATCTGCAAGGTTTCTACACCGCCGTCAGCGATGAAGAAGGCATTATAATCTGGGTGACACAAAGCCTGCCTGCGGATGCGGGCGGGCTTTCTTTTAAAAATGTTTTTGTTTCCGCTGAAGCGGAAAGGAAAGTGAAGCAAAACGGCAAGGTAGGGGCGGCTCTCTATCGCAGAGCACTCGTTACACGAGCCCGTCCCCTCTGCCTTACGGATGTTCGGCATCTCCCCACCCCGTGGGGAGTCACCC
>JAZNUR010000023.1:0-9628 GCA_045592405.1 Oscillospiraceae bacterium | reverse complement strand
CCTGTGCAGATGCATTCGATTCTGCACAGGGATCTTTTTATGAAAATTGATAATTTCAGCTTGTTTTTGAGTGCAGAATCCTATTTTATATGGAAATTTATATGATTTTTCAAATATGTCTTGCCATTCTTTCAAAAATTTGCTATAATAAAATAGTGTGCATAAAGAGATTCAACGGAAGGAGTTGTGAAGTTTGAACACTTCTATCAGTGATACACTGCATTACATTTATACGCTCAGCGAACAGTATGAACGTCAGGGACTTCAGATCAAGGGCAATCAGATGCCGCTTCGGGATTATGCTCAATTCGCTATTATGAAATTCATGCTGTACATTGCAGACAGTGACAACAGCATTATGGATTTTGAGGTGGATATCATCAACAAATGCCTCGGTTTTTCTCTGACAAAGGATTATGTGATCCGCTTTGTTTCTGAACACCGTATTTCCGCAGACGGTATTTTCGATACCGTACTTGCTCTGCTTTCCGTCTTTATTAACGGAGATATCCAAGATAAGGCTGCATACGGCAGCACTTCCCTGCTGCTGCTGGAATTTCTTGATGAGCTGGGACTGGAATTCATCACCTATGACGGTCGATATGATGAAAGCCAGACCAAGGCAATGGCACTGCTGATGCTGCGTCTGAAGAATTACCGCACCGCCTACCTTCGCAGCTGGAAACAGCTTGTCAAGGACACGGGATCACCTTTTGAGAAAGCACCGCCCTCCCCTGCTGACAGGATGGAGACGCCTGCTTTTGTTCCTAAAAAGGCTCCGTTACAGCCGGTTGCGGAAGAAGAAGAAACTCCGCAAAAGCCCGAACCAACACCGGAACCGGAGGAAACACTGGAGGAACTTCTGCAGGAACTCAACGATCTGACAGGACTGAACAAGGTCAAGGAGGATCTGAACAGTCTGATCAATCTTCTGAAGGTTCACAAAATGCGTGTGGAACGTGGACTCCCGCAAACCTCGGTTTCCCTGCACATGGTATTCTCCGGAAATCCCGGTACGGGCAAAACTACCGTGGCACGCATGATGGGTAGAATATACCGAAAACTCGGCGTTCTCAGTAAGGGACATCTGACGGAGGTAGATCGTTCAGGACTTGTAAGCGGTTATGTGGGACAAACAGCCATCAAAACAAAAAAAGTCATTGACAGTGCTTTGGGCGGCGTTCTGTTCATTGACGAAGCCTACGCATTGACAACCACGGGCGGTTCCAATGACTTTGGCATTGAGGCAGTCAACACACTTCTCAAGGCAATGGAAGACAACCGTGATGACTTTGTGGTCATCGTTGCAGGCTATCCGGAGCTGATGGGTGATTTTCTGGATTCCAACCCCGGTCTGCGTTCACGTTTTAATAAGAAAATTCTGTTTGAGGATTATTCTGCCGAAGAGCTTGTGGATATTTTCTGCGGCATCTGTGGAAAATCCTTCTACGAAGTAACGGATGAGGCTTTGGCGTGCGTGCGTGAATTCTTTACCACAAGAGTGGAACAGAAGCTTCCCGGATTTGCTAACGGCAGAGATGTCCGCAATTTCTTTGAAAAAACCCTGACCAATCAGGCGAACCGCCTTGCCATGATGTGTGATGTCACCGATAAGGATCTGGTGACAATCCAGCTTGAAGATGTGCAAACAGTTGCTTTATTTTAGTCCATAGCAGACATCGGCATATAGTACTCTGAAACAGATTTGTATGATTGCTGATATGCCGTTTGCTGTGATATAGAAAATTTGGAGGTAAATACTATGGTAGTCATCGAAATGGAAAATGGAAAGTGCATTGAGATCGAACTGTATCCCGATGTTGCTCCGATTTCCTGTGAAAATTTTGAAAAGCTGGTAAAGGAAGGATTCTATGATGGTCTGACCTTCCACAGAGTCATTTCCGGCTTTATGATTCAGGGCGGCTGTCCCCTCGGTACAGGCACCGGCGGTCCCGGCTGGCACATTAAGGGTGAATTCCTTGCAAATGGTGTTGTCAACAACCTCAAGCACACCCGTGGCGTGCTTTCCATGGCAAGAGCTCAGGATCCCAATTCCGCAGGTTCACAGTTTTTCATCATGCATGAGGATGCTCCTTATCTGGATGGCCAGTACGCCGCATTCGGCAAGGTGGTTTCCGGCATGGAGGTTGTGGACGAAATCGCAGGCGTTGAAACCAATTATGCTGATAAGCCCCTGACTGCACAGGTAATGAAAAAAGTGTATATCAAGTAATCGAAATCCCCAACGCCGCAGGCGGCGTTGGGGATTCAAAATTATTTTGCTTCTTTCCAGAGTGCTTTGAATTTCGCAAAGAACACTTTGCACTGGTCGGCATTGATGTTCTCTTTCAAATAGAGGAACACCAGCTCCCTGTTTTCGGAAAGATCGGAAAAACAGAGCTTCTGAATTCTTCCGTTCTCCACGTCCTCCCGCATTGCGGCAGCAAAGCCGAAACTGATACCCGCATCCGCTGCAGTCAGCGTCTTGATGGAGGATGCAGTATTGCAAAGCATGGTGGCATAGAAATCACTCAGATCGCAATTATATCTGCCAAGAATTTCTTCCAGAATTGCTCGGCTGCCGGAGCCTTCCTCACGCAGCAGCAGCTTTTCACGGAATACCTTCTTGAACGTAAGACCATATGCTTCTTGTGCATACTTCGGACCTGCCCAACCGCAGAATTCCTCGGCTGCAACCGCATAGCTCGCAAAATGACTCTTTGCAAAGCTCTTATCCACCAAAATGAAATCCACCCTGCCTGATTCCAGCATTTCTACCAGCGTCTGTGTGTTTTCTACCTGCAGGGAAAGATCAAGCTCCTTATCCTGACTCAGCATTTTTCCGATCATATTCGGAACAACTGCGTCGCCCAATTCCTTTGTACATCCGAAACGCAGCATTTTTCGTCTTGCGCTCATTCTCTGCAGGTCGGCAATCACCTTTTCACTGTTCTGACTCATCGCTTTTGCCTGACGCCGCAGATATTCTCCCTCCGGTGTCAGCCGGAGTGTTTTGCCTTCATAAGTGAACAGCTGACACTGATAACGCTTTTGCAGATACTTGATGTGCTGCGTCACAGAAGGCTGTGTGATGTGCAGGAGTTTTGCCGTATTGGTATAACTCTTTGTTTCACACAGTTTCAAAAAAGTCCCGATTCTAAAATCCAACATAATTATGCACCTCATGTACAGTGTAGTTTACCCGCTTTTTCCCAATATATTCTACCATACGCATTCGAACTACCCACATACAAAGAAAGCCCACAATAATCTTTTCTATTCCAAATATCTTTCAATTTTCGGACAATCATCCAACTATTCCCTATATTAATTTTACACAATATTGCTGCATATGTCAAGCACAATTTCACTTTTTTCCGAAAAACAGCCAAAGTTGTCATCGTGTTAACAGCTTAAAGTGAAAAACAATGCACCGAATTCTCTGCTGCTGCATATCCTGCAGTATGCAGAAAGAAAGGGCGATCAGAACCATCGGATGGTCGAATCGGTGGCTTTCGCAGGCTGCCATCCTCTGCATCCCAGTTGTCTGTTGTGGTTCGAGAGATGAACATGAGCATTACATAGAGGAGAGATGACGATGTGCGGTATTGCAGGCGTAATTGCATTTGAGGAAGAATTGTATGCACAGAGCAGGGTATTTGAAGCCATGCAGGCATCCATCATTCGCCGAGGGCCCGATCAGAAGGGAATGCTCCTGACGGACCATGCGGCACTGATACACACACGGCTTTCGGTGATTGATCCGCAGATGGGCAGGCAGCCCATGCAGTTCTCAACCCCCGATGAAACCTACACCATCATTTACAACGGTGAGCTTTACAACACGGAGGAAATCCGCCGGATGCTGATTGCAGATGGGTACGAATTCCAAACACACGCAGATACAGAAGTACTGCTCAAGGCATATGCAGCCTATGGGGAACAATGCGTGGATCTGTGCAACGGTATTTTCGCCTTTGCTGTCTGGGAGCACAATCGGGAACGGCTGTTCCTCGCCCGTGATCGCATCGGTGTGAAACCCCTGTTCTACCATCTCACGTCGGAACGTCTGGTATTCGGCTCGGAACTGAAAGCAATCCTCGCTCACCCCCGTGTTCCCCATGAAATTGATATGAACGGCATCAGTCAGCTGCTGCTGTTCGGCCCCGGAAGAACCCCCGGCTGCGGTGTGTTCCGTGGCATGGCGGAACTTCCGGCAGGACATTGTGCGTACTACTCCAAAGAAAACGGATTCCAGGCAAGATGTTACTGGAAAATGGAAGCGAAGGAACACACGGACAATTTCAAACAGACTGCCGAACACGTGCGGTATCTGCTGACAGATGCGATCAGACGGCAGCTGATTTCAGATGTACCGCTGGGAACTTTCTTGTCGGGGGGGCTTGATTCCAGCCTGATTTCATCCGTCGCTGCAAGGGAATTTGCAAAGGACGGTCGTGAGCTGCACACATTTTCGGTGGATTACATGGACAACGACAAATATTTTCAGAAAAGCAAATTCCAGCCAAACAGCGATCCCGCCTATATCCGCAGGATGCAGGAATACCTGAATGCCACGCACCACTGGACGGTCATTGACACGCCTGCACTGACGAAGGCACTGTTCAAGGCGGTGGATGCAAGGGATCTGCCAGGCATGGCGGATGTGGATGCATCCCTCCTGCTGTTCTGCGGAGAGATCCGTAATGAAGTAACAGTTGCACTTTCAGGAGAATGTGCCGATGAATTGTTCGGCGGCTATCCATGGTATCGTGATCCGGAGATCCGTGCAGCATACGGATTCCCGTGGTCGCAGAGCACGGCGTATCGACTGACATTTGCAAAGCCGGAAATTGCCGATATTCTGGAACAGCGTGGGGACGTGGACAGAGAATACCGTAAAACCCTTGCAAAAACTGCTCTGCTTGCAGGCGAATCCGATGGAGAGTGCCGTATGCGTGAAATGATGCGGCTCAATCTGGACTGGTTCATGCAAACGCTGCTTGACCGTAAGGATCGTATGAGTATGTACAACGCCCTTGAGGTGCGTGTACCCTTCTGCGATTATCGCATCGCCCAATACCTGTACAACGTGCCGTGGGATTTCAAGGAATACGGCGGCTACGAAAAGGGCTTGCTGCGTGAAGCAATGCGGGACTATCTGCCGGAAGAAATTCTGTGGCGTAAAAAGAGTCCCTATCCCAAAACACATAACCCGAATTATCTGACGGCTGTGACGGAGCTTCTGGAGAGCCGCCTGAAGAATCCGGACGCCCCCATTCTGCAAATCGTTAAGCATGAATCCCTCGAACAGCTGATGTACGGCAGTGAATCCGTACAGTGGTATGGGCAGCTCATGACAAAGCCCCAGACTATCGCTTACTTTGCCCAGTTGGATTACTGGATGGAAAAATATGACGTGAAGGTTTGCTTGTAAAATTCCCCCTGCCGTTCTATGAATCGGCAGGGGTTTCTTTCTTGGTTTATTTTTCTATTATCCCATTGACAAATCTGTACAAACATGGTATAATGAATCAGCTAAAGAGAAAAAAGTGCAGAACACTGCATAAAATCGCAGTTTTTGGTAATTTTCATGCCATTACTGCAAAGAACAGCAAGAAAGGATTTTATCCCATGAAAGAAAAAAACAAAGGCAGGATCAGAATATTCATTTTCCTGCTGCTGATTATTGCCGCAATTGCCCTCATCTGGGTTCTGTCCAAAAACAAGAACACGACCATGGATTCCGGAACACATTCGGCAATCCCCGTAGTTCAGCTGACAACGGATAACACAAGCACATCCGAATCCAAATCCGGTATCAAACCGCTGACATCCCTCTACATCGAGAATGTTCCGCATATCTATCAGGCTGAATCCTACCCCACTGGCTGTGAAAGCGTGGCTGCTGTTTCCCTGCTGCAGTACTACGGTCTTGATATTACAGTGGAGGATTTCATTGACAACCATCTTCCAAAGACCGATTATCCCTACTACAAGAATGAAGTCATGTTTGCGGATAGTCCATGGGATGCGTTTATTGGCGATCCTTACTCCGACTCCGGCTATGGGTGCTATTCCACTGCCATTGTAAGAGCAATGCATTCAGCAGTACCGGAGAAATATCAGATCAGCACGCTGTACAACGTACCGCTGGAAACGCTGTTCAAGAATTATGTGAAACAGGGACATCCCGTACTGATCTGGGGAACAATTGAAATGCAGGAACCTCGTGTAGGGCATAAATGGACTCTGCCGAACGGTAAAGAATTCACGTTCATTTCTCCCGAACACGCTTTACTGCTGATTGGTGCTGACAATGAGAATTACTACTTCTCCGATTCCATGCGGCAGGATGCTGTGGTGTCCTATCCAAAAGCGGCTTGCGAAACCGCCTATGCCGCACTGCACAAACAGGCAATTGTGATAAACACGATAGCATAACAAAATTGATTTTGCGTGAGCTTTCCCCCGCCAAAGGCGGGGGAAAGCTTTTTTATTGCGATATTTTTACAGAATATCTATGGACAGTACTTTCGAAATATGCTATAATAAAACCATCTGCTTCAATGACACTCTGAAAGGAGAATTTCTATGAATTTTAAGAAGATGATCGCCGCAATTTCAGCAGCTGCATTCTGCATGGGTATGGGAAGTACAATTCCCGAACAATTTGCAGCAGCGGGTGAACCCGTTCGCATTATGGCTGTCGGCGATTCCATTACCCACGGCTATATCAATGCGGATAATGGTTACCGCAAATATTTCTGTCACCATCTGCAGCAAAACGGCATTGATTTTGATATGGTCGGGCCGAACAACAACTGGACGAACGAAGCTTCCTACAACTGGAACGGAACGAACATCACATATGATCCGGCACACGCAGGTTACAGCGGTTATTCCATTATGCAGTATAATGGACGCAGCGGCATCTATGAAACGTTATTCGGAAATGGCAATATGATGGAAACCTACGATCCGGACATTGTACTCCTGCAGATCGGTACAAATGATCTGCTGGATGCAAGGCTCAATCCCGTCAATAACAGCGGCGATATTACCGCAGCCACCGGTGCACTTGACCGTCTGGAAACGCTTGTGGACAAGATTCTGGAACATATGGATAGCTCGGATGTCCTGTTCGTTTCCACGATTCCGGATATCGACGCTGCAATCCGTGCGGACTGGCTTGCTCCATATGGTTGGACCTATGGCGTGGATACGGGCAATACCGCTGCACTTTCAAAGGTTGTGGATGAGTGCGTGGACGCCTACAATACAGGCGTTGCAGAGCTTGTTTCCCAAAAGCAGGCAGCCGGAAAGAACGTGCAGTTCGGTGATGTTCATAGCTGTATTGACATTGCAGCCGGTGATCTTGAGGATGGCTGTCATCCGAGTGAACAGGGTTATGCAAAGATGGGTGCACACTGGGCAGAGAAGGTTTCCGCCTATCTTGGCAGTGGTACGGTGAATCCCCCTGCAACAGAGCCTACGGATCCTCCGACGGAACCTACCACTGAACCGATCATTGAGCATCCGTCGCTGAAGGGTGACCTGAATAATGATCATTCCTTTACAGTTACAGATATCATTGCATTACAGAAGTATCTGCTCTGTCTTGCACCTCTGGATGATCATGCAATGAATGCAGCGGACATGGATTCCAACAATAAGATCAACGCATTTGATCTTGCTCTCGTTAAGCGTAAGGTACTGGAATATACGCCGATGGCGTGGTGATGAATGCAAAGATCAAGCCTTTGACAACGGCGAATCAGACCAACAATTGTCCAAAGGCACTGTCACAGTTTGAGATTTACGGATGACGAAAAATGCATTTAAAACGTAAAAAAAGGGACTGCGCGGGCAGTCCCTTTCGTTCATTTTCTCGCAACAAGGTAGAAGCGATGAATGCTTCCACTTACAAACCCTTTTTCGTTGATTTCATTTTCTATTGCAAGCAGATTATCAAAGCATCTGTCAACAGAGAAATCAGCAAATTCCCATTCTATAATCTTCGCAAACCAAACAAGTGCACCGGTGTCATAAAAAGTGATCGGACAGTATGCTTCTGCCTCTTCTAATATTTCAAATCCTGTATGCCTGAAAAGCAAAGATTGAGATGATAGGTTATGTCCGGGAAATGATTTCTTTGCATTGGGAAGCAATCTTTTGACCAGTTCCCAGTCATTATCTTCTCCCACTTGCTGTGTGATGAATAAGCCGTTTGATTTCAGGATACGAAAGATTTCATTCACATCATAACTGCCATGACGGTTGATAATGACATCAAACTGTGAGTCTGCAAACGGCATTTTTGAATAGTCACTCATTTCGTGAAAGTCTATTCCCAGATTGCCAAGTTTTTCTCTGCAAAGTGCTAAATTAGGCGGATAACCTTCTGTTGCACTTGTCAATTTACTTGAATGCCCGAGTGAGAGGAGAAATTCACCACCGCCGGTATCTATATCCAGAATGCGGTCAGTGTCATTTTTATAACGCATTATGACATTGTACAAATTCCAAGGGAGTTCATCCTCTTCTGAAAGAAATCTTCCATCCAAATAGCTGAAATCCCAGCCAATGATTTTTGCTTTTTGTTCTTCGGCTTTCCAGCCACTTAATAATTCGTTGATGTTCATATTAACTACTCCTTTAACGATATTTTTCATCATATAAAAGTGCAGTTAGCTGACAACAATTTTACTCAGTGCAACCTGTTGTCATATGATAACTGCACTGAGCAGTTACCTCGCCGCATCACCATAGTAAACACTCCTTCTTGAAATGTGTTCGTTTTTTCTATAATTATATCCCATTCACCCGAAAAAGTCAATGATGTATGCAACAAAAAGCCACTTTTGAAATAAATCAAAAGTGGCTTTCATTACTTGTATTTCGCTATCTATCCTCAAAATCAAAGATTTCTTTATTCTTCATTCTGCTCCACAACTGCAATGCCCAGTACATCCAGATTTTCCTTCTCGACAATGGACGGGCAAGCACTCATGAGTTCGGAGGCGTCCTTCACCTTCGGGAATGCCACGACATCACGCAGGCTCTCTGCCTTGCACAGCACCATTGCCAGTCTGTCCAGACCAATGCCCAGACCACCGTGGGGCGGTGCACCGTAATGGTAAGCCTCCACAAGGAATCCAAACTTTGCTTCGATTTCCTCATCACTCAGACCAAGTGCACGGAACATCTTCTGCTGCAGCTCGTAGTCCGTAATTCTCATAGAACCGGAGCACAGCTCAACGCCGTTCAGAACAAGGTCGTATGCCTTTGCTGTTACCTTTCCGGGATCGGACTCAAGGTAGGGCAGACAAGCATCCTCGGGCATGGTAAACGGATGGTGCATCGCAAGCCAAGTCTGTGAATCCTCATCCCACTCAAAGAACGGGAACTGGGTGATCCACAGAAGGTTATATCCCTCACGCGGGATATTCAGTTTATCGGCAACCGCCAGACGCAACGCGCCCAACACCGATAACACGTGCTTTTTGATCGGATCGGCAATGATCAGCACCACGTCGCCGGTCTCGGCACCGGCTTTGGCAAGCAGAGCCGCCATTTCGTCCTCGGTGAGGAATTTGGCAAACGAACTGGTCATCCCGTCGGGGGT
>JAZNUR010000022.1:0-3221 GCA_045592405.1 Oscillospiraceae bacterium | reverse complement strand
CTTATGATTCTGATAAGCTGGGGCGGACGGCACCTCTTCCCCTTCCAGCCGTTTCCATAGGGGGTATGTTATGGACGAAAAGGCACTGCTGCAAGCAGCACTTGCGGCACGGGAACACGCACACTGCAAGTATTCCGGCTTTGCGGTCGGAGCTGCACTGCTCACGGACGATGGCAGCATCTACACGGGCTGCAACGTGGAAAACGGCTCGTATTCACTTGGCTGCTGTGCGGAACGCACTGCGATTTTCAAGGCAGTTTCCGATGGAAAACGGGAATTTACGGCAATTGCCGTCTGCGGCGGCAAGAAGGGTGAGCCTGCCGAAAAGCCCTGCATTCCGTGCGGTGCGTGTTTGCAGGTGATGGCAGAATTCTGCAAGGATGATTTCCGGATTCTTCTGACAGATGGAATGCATACGCTGAAGGAATTCCTGCCCGTGCGGTTTGAATTATAGCAAAAAGGACGATGCTTTGGATGCATCGTCCTTCTTTCTTTTCAATCGAAAAGTACCTCTGCGAAGCAAGGCACTTTTCGGTAAGAGAATTGGCGTCGCGAGTAATGAATGTTCCTTACAGGAAATCTTACCCACGCGAATCGTCAGCGGCGACTCGCCGCTTAGTGGCAATCCTCACAATCGGGCACCTTACCGATGATCGGCTCGGGATCAATCCCCTGCTTTTCGTAGTAATTCCAGAGTGCGGACTTGATTGCCTGCTCTGCCAGAACGGAGCAATGCACCTTGACAGGCGGCAGACCGTCGAGTGCCTCCATAACCGCCTTGTTTGTCAGCTGCAGAGCCTCGTCAATGGTCTTGCCCATGATCAGCTCCGTTGCCATGGAAGATGTCGCAACTGCCGCACCGCAGCCGAAGGTCTTGAACTTGACGTCCGTAATCACATTGCCGTCGATTTTCAGATACATCTTCATAATATCGCCGCACTTGGCATTGCCAACCTCGCCGATACCATCTGCATTCTCAATTTCTCCCACATTTCTGGGATTTGTAAAATGGTCCATTACCTTATCACTGTAGATCATAATTCCTTACCTCCTGTATATTTATACCAGACTGGTGCCTTCCTTGCACATTCTTTCCCACATCGGTGACATCTCACGCAGCCGATTTACCACCTGCGGAATGACTTCCAGAATGTAATCCACATCTTCCTCTGTAAAATCCTTATCAAAGCTCAGACGCAGAGAACCGTGTGCCACCTCATGCTTGAGTCCCAGCGACAGCAGCACATGGGAGGGATCGAGCGAACCCGAAGTGCAGGCAGAACCGGATGATGCACAGACGCCGTAGTAATCCATCATCAGCAGCAGGCTTTCGCCCTCAATGCCCACAATCGACACATTCACATTACCGCACAGACGATGCTCACGACTGCCGTTGAGGCGTGTCTGCGGAAGCTGCAAAATACCGTCAATCAGCTTGTCTCGCAGGGGTGTCAGCTTTGCGATCTTTGCAGGAATATCCGCTGTTGCGATCTCGATCGCCTTGGCAAGTCCCATAATTCCGGCAACATTCTCCGTGCCGGCACGTCTGCCGGATTCCTGACCGCCGCCGTGTACGAGATTCGGCAGGATGATGCCCCTTCTCACATACAGTGCACCCACACCCTTGGGAGCGTGGAATTTATGTCCGGACAGCGACAGCATATCAATATTCTGTGCCTTGACATCAATTTCCACATTACCCACAGCCTGTACTGCATCCGTATGGAACAGTACCTTATGTGCCTTACAGATGGCACCGATTTCAGCAATCGGCTGAATCGTGCCGATCTCGTTATTGGCATACATGATTGTCACAAGTGCAGTATCCTCACGAATGGCTTTCTCCACATCCGCAGGATCCACCAGACCGTCCGCACTGACGGGGAGGTATGTCACCTCAAAGCCGTGCTTTTCAAGGTATTCACAGGTGTGCAGCACTGCATGATGCTCGAACACACTGGTGATAATATGCTTTTTTCCCTGTGCCGCAAGACGTTCACAGGTGCCTTTGATCGCCCAGTTATCGGATTCGGAGCCGCCTGCGGTAAAGTAGATCTCATTTGCCTGTGCACCCAGACACGCCGCAACTCTCGCACGGGCTTCGTTGAGTGCTTCATGGGACGCACGTCCCATTTTATAGATGCTGGAGGCGTTGCCGTACTGCTGCGTAAAATACGGCAGCATTTCCTGCAAAACCTCCTCAGACACAGCAGTGGTTGCCGCATGGTCCGCATAAATCAAACGTTTTTCCATCGTTTTTCCCTTTCTTTTTTCAAAACAATCGGTGCAGACGGACATTCCGCTGCAATTCTATTTATTATACCACATTTTTTCAGAAAATGCAAGTCTATTAGCCTGCCTAACAGGTGCGGAGCCCGCACCGGCGAGATTTCCCGTCAGGGTATGCCTCTGGTTCTACTGTCCGCAATGCTCCTTTGCCTGCGGCAAGCGGAGCAAAGCTGTTCCAATAAATCGACCGCCGCACAAGGCGGCTTGAGTGCGGAGCCCGCACCGGCGAGATTTCCCGTCAGGGGACGTCTTTGTCTGCTCCTTAGCCCCTGCTCCGCTGTTTCTTGACAAGAAAATACAGCGGTGGTATAATTGAATAAAAACCAGCCCCTAATGAGAAAGGACATACTATGGAAGAAAACGAAAAGAAAAGCAAGAAAAAACGTGGAATTACCATTTTTGCCGTTCTTGGTCTGCTTGCCACACTCACGCAGGCAGGGCTGAAGATCCATGATTTCAACAAAAACCATGAGATGCGGCATTTCTTCGGTGATTCCGCACAGTACATCACCGATCTGTCGGCGGATGAGCAGGCGGAGCTTTTGCGAATTTACAATGTCAAGATTCCGGAATCCGAAAAGGATGCATACATTTCCGCATTCGGCAGAGCGGAGCAGAACGGAAATTACTGTGTGTGCTTTATTGAATTTGACGGCGTGGACAGCTTTCACAATTTTTATTATGCCAACACATACAGAGAACCCAGCATCAACCAATCCACCAACAGCCATGACAATATGTATCTGATCTACGCTGAGAGGATTCTCCCGAAGGATGAAGAAAAGCAGCATTTTTCCGAATTATTTGATTCCTATTCCGAAAAACGAAAGTAATGAGATTGTCGAAAAACTATAATCTCTCATGAGCTTTCCCCCACCGCAGGCGGGGGAAAGCTCATGAATACGTTCATCCAGCCCGCCTGCGGCGGGCTG
>JAZNUR010000021.1:0-45076 GCA_045592405.1 Oscillospiraceae bacterium | reverse complement strand
TGCTGACGCAGTGTATGATCCGTGAATTTCTGATCAAGGTCAGCGGCCATCAGCTGGTCAAACCCCGTATCATCATCTGCGTGCCTGCGTTTATTACAGAGCTGGAAAAACGTGCAGTCGGCGATGCCGTCATGAGTGCGGGCTGCCGCAAGGCATACCTCATCGACGCTCCCATTGCCGCAATGCTCGGTGCAGGCATCAACATCGGCAAGGCAAGAGGCCACATGGTAGTGGACATCGGCGGAGGTACGACGGACATTGCCATTGTTTCCATGAACGGCATCGTTACCTCACATTCCATCAAATCCGCCGGAAACCGTATAGATCAGGCGATTATGAAGTATATGCTCAATCGCTACAAGCTCCTCATCGGTGAGCAGACGGCGGAACAGATCAAGATCCGATTGACCAATCTCTATGATCCCCGTGATGACGTTCGTCTGCTGGTAAAGGGAAGAAGCGTGATGCGTGGACTTCCCGATGCTGTTGAAATCAACGAAATGGAACTGTTCGATGCGATGGAGGACGAAATTTTCTCTATTATGGAAGCAATCAAAAAGGTTCTGGAGGAAACGCCGCCAGAACTTGTGGGAGATATTTACGAGAATGGCATTCTGCTGACGGGCGGCGGTTCACTGCTCGGAGGTCTGCGAGAGCTGATCCACCGCACGCTTAATGTCAACTGCGTACTGGCAAAGGATGCTGTCAACTGCGTTGCAAAGGGTACGGGACTTGCATTCCAGAAGATCAATCACCTGCTGGATGGCTTTGAAGGTGTGACAGTTTATAAATATCGCTGATCATGAAACGCTTCAAACCGCATTTTATGTTTCTCCTGTACGGTGCTGCTCTTGCCGGCTTTTGCGTGATACAATACTTGCGGTACACTGATGCATTCTTCGTTCCCACGCCGCATGAACATCATTTCATCTTGCCGGAAGCGGATGGAACGCTCCGAGTGGAGCTAAATTCCGCAACGGCTGCACAGCTTGCAAAAATCCCCGGTATCAGCCGACCGATTGCAGATCGAATCGTTGCCTACCGAAAGGAGATTGGCGGGTTTTCCAGTCTGGAACAGCTGCGTGGCGTTCCGGATTTTCCCGATTCGCTTCTTTTACAAATTGGGGAATATTTATATCTGACAATTCCGGAAACCTCCGAAACTCAGCCAACAACCGAAATGCCAACACATCCAGAACCGACAACCGAGTGTATCACGGAATCGCCAACGGAGCTGCTGCTGAATCTGAATACGGCAAGCATGGAGGAATTATGTCTTCTCCCTGAAATCGGTGAGAAAACTGCAGCTGCCATCGTGGACTATCGCACCCGAATCGGAGGCTTTACCAATCGGCAGCAGTTGCTGCATATCAGCGGCATTGGCAGTGCAACTCTTGCTGCCATCAGCGGACATCTCTATATTGAAAATGAACAGCCAATCGTACAGGAAACAACCGATCCACCGGAAATTCCCATTGTCTGCCTTAACACAGCCACGGCAGAGGATTTGCTTGCACTTCCAAACTGCACCGAGGAACTGGCAGATAATATTATCATCCTGCGTGAGCAAATTCATGGGTTTTCGAACATTCTTGAAGTGTTGTATGCCGAAGGCATGACCGATGAGCTTTTCATTTCATGGAAGCCCTATCTCACGGTGGAAAATATCCCGTAATAGGAAAACAAAGCCTGATTCATAGAGAATCAGGCTTTATCCGATATTAATTTCACATTCAATAAAAAGCAGGACTGCACCGCAGTCCTGCTTTTGTTGTTATGATGAAGTAGTGAACTTAAGCTACAGGAAGCTTGTCGAGCAGCTTAACAATGTACTTCAGGATGTTCAGAGAGTCGTCAGCAGCAGGCTTGCCATCGTTGTTAACGTCAGCATTTGCCTTGCCCTGTGCTGTCAGCTCGCCTGCACCGAGCAGGTTTCTGTTCAGAACGATGATATCGAGAATATCAACCTTGCCGTTGCAGTCAGCATCGCCGTACAGGTTAGCTTCAACATCGGGATCCTCAGGATCCTCAACTTCTACAGTACCCGGCTTCAGATCAGGATACAGCTCAGCGAGAGTACCCAGAGCCATCAGAGCGTCGCCCATATGCCAGAATCTGTGGTATTCGAGCTCTACTGCACCAACATTCTCGAAGTCTGCCAGTTCAGCCTTACCAGCGTCAGAGGAAGCAGAGTTCTGACCGCTCCACTCAGCACCAGCAGCAACGTCCTTCTCGTAAGCAGCCTTCAGTGTCTGTACGAGAGCCAGAGCCTCATCAGATGTCTTAGCACCCTTGCACTTGCTTGCATCTACATACATAGAACGCAGGCTCAGGAAGGTTGCACCATTTTCAATAGGGTCGTCGTTCGGCATTTTGCCGGTGTAAGAAGACGGAACGTGTACGGGCTGGCAGAAGAATCTTGCCAGAGAACCATTGTGATCAGTTCTTGTCAGACCGATGTCATCACGGCTGTGTGCCCACATACGGTCCATCAGTTCCTTAGCGAGGTACAGGGAAGCACCCGGCAGATCAGCGTCAGAGCCCTTGATAGCAGTACCGCCAACTGCGGATACACCATCAATACCGGACTTGTACTCAGAACCGATGCAGTCATATGTCTTCTTCAGATCATCAGCTGTAGCACCCTTTGCCTTAGCATAGTAAAGCAGAGTGTTGGACAGAGAGCTTACGCAACCGGTATCGGTGTTGCCGTAGCCTGTGATCTCGCAAGTCAGACCGGAGTTAGCATTTGCAGAACCTTCCCACTTGTCAGGCTGACCGCTCCAGTCGAGGTTGGACGGGATATAGTAGTCGCCATCCTCTGTCAGGATACTATTGTTTACAAACCATGCAACCCACTTGTCCAGAATCTGCTCCAGAGCAGCTTCCAGAGACATACCGCCGGGCTTAACACCTGTGGTATCACCCTCGGTCTTTACCCAGTAGTACAGCTCAGCCAGACGCTGAACAGCCCATACCTGGTTACCGATCCAGTGGTTGGAACCCGGGTCAGCATATACAGGATGCTCAATGTACATCATGCCATGGAATGTGGATGCACCGGACGGATAACCCTCATAACGGCCCTTATAGGAGTTGGTAGCACCGCCTGCGATCGGACCATTGCTGGACTGCAGCCACAGATAGAATTCCATCTGTCTCTCGAGAGATGTTGTGTAGTCCTTAACAGCACCTTCAGCCTCCATACCGCTCTTCAGACCTTCGTCCTGAATCAGAGCAAATGCTGCCAGCGGGTTCTGATAGAACTCATGAGCATGAGAGCAGCCGATCTGCCATACCCAGTTCTGACCGGAGGATTTCAGAGCACCGCCCCAAGATGTATACCAGTTCATCAGGTAGTGAGCACTGTCATAGCCAGCGTTGCCGTTGGACCAGCTTGTGTTCTCACCGATTTTCTGGTAGTACTTATCGAACATATTGTTACGCAGTTCGTCACCCATCATAGCTGCCTTAGCAGTTACGCTGGAATCGCCTACGCCCCAACGGTTTGCATCATAAACACCCTGAATTGCACGGTCCTCAGCGTCAGGTGCATTGGTGTATGCATACTGATTTGTTACCTCAGCATCCTTATTGAAGATACCCTTCATACCTCTGGTAGCGTTACCAGCCTTCTTTTCTTCAATACAAGGATGCGGAACAGTTTCCCAACAGGATTCCTGTTCACCACGCTGGAAGGTGTTGATAAATGTGAAGTTTGTGCCGGTGCCGAAACCATACCAGTTCTCAACGTCAGCCAGCCAGTGCATCAGGTACAGTCTGCCTTCATTGGGATATCCCTTTACAAAATAGCTGTGGATCGGGTTGGAAGCTGTCTTGTCAGGCTCGGATGCCCACTCATCAGGACACTGGTCGGGAGTATCATACTCGCCGCAGTACTGAGCACTTACAGAGCTTGCACCCCAGAAATTATCCTGAACTGTAGGAATCATGTTCTCCATGGTTGCCCAAGCCTTAGCCAGGTCGTTTGTGTTGGTTACGGATGTACCAACCTGATCAGAATGGTTTGCTGCGATGTTATCTCTCATTGCAGCTACCCATACCAGGTAGGACATAGCCTCGGATGTTGTCTCGTGACCGTAGTCAGGAGCCTCGATAATTACTTCTTCAACTGCATGATACGGAATACCAAAAGCACTGCCGGATGCACCGTTCTTGCTCAGGTAACCATTTTCCTGACCCTTTGTTACAACGTCATCGTACAGGGACAGGAAACGCTCAGCGTATGTAGAATCGCCGAAAGCTTCTTCCTTTGTTCTTGTGCCTGCTGCGGATGCAACAGTTGCTACCATTGCGTTTGCTACCATCATAGCGGACAGTGCAGCAGCAATAACAGCCTTGCTCTTCTTAAAAAGCATTGTAATTTCCCCTCTCGTAAAAAATTTTCGGGCTTACGCCCACGTGGTTTCGGGATCTCTCCCATTCTCATCTGACAGCTGCACCTCTTTTGCACAACTGCCATATTAAGACCTTACAAAATGCAGATGGGCACAAATAGTTATAACTATGCCTACAACATTTTCATATTCATTATATCTGATTCTCATTTTTTTGTCAAGTCTTTACATAAAAACAGAACTGTTTTTAAATTTTTTTCGTCACTTCGAACATGACAAGCATTTCCTTTTTGTTTATTTTGACAACAAAACTTTCATGTTTTACTTTTTTCTTTCGTTTTTTTGCTAACACTCCGCAAATCCTCACAAGTTTTTCACAATTTACATTTATGATAAGCTGGTGCTGAATTTCCCGATTTTTCCTGACAGCCATGTGATTTTGCAGTATCAAAATATACAATCAGAAATATAATTTTACAATTTTTTGGAAATTGCACGCCTATTCTTTTACCGCAAATACGACGCTTTTATGAAAATCGACGGGAATTAAAAAAATCATCATAATTTCGATACAAAATATTCACGAGAATATGCTATATTTATAATGTGTGTCCTTATCGGACACAACGACTTCCCGAAAGGAGAGCAATTATGGTTGAAATCAAAAACCTGACCAAATACTACGGCAACAATCCTGCCGTTCGTGGGATAGATTTTGAGATCCGTGACAATGAGATTCTGGGATTCCTCGGACCGAACGGTGCTGGTAAATCGACGACAATGAACATCATTGCCGGCTATCTCCCATCCACAGGAGGAACGGTTATCGTCAACGGCTTTGATATTACCGAACAGGCTGCAGAAGCCAAAAAGTGCATCGGATATCTGCCGGAGATCCCCCCTGTGTATCCGGATATGCGTGTGGAGGAGTATCTGAACTTCGTCGCAGGAATTAAGGGTGTTAAGAAAGCAGACCGCAAGGGACAGATCGAATCCGCAATGGAGCGTCTGCGTATCACGGACATGAGAAAACGTCTGATCCGCAATCTGTCAAAGGGTTACAAACAGCGTGTGGGTTTTGCACAGGCATTGCTGGGCAATCCGAAGATCCTCATTCTTGACGAACCGACAGTAGGTCTTGACCCGTCACAGGTCATTGAAGTCCGCAACCTGATACTGGATCTGAAGAAGGATCACTCCATCATTTTCAGCTCCCACATTCTTGCTGAAGTCAGTGCTGTCTGTGAACGTGTTGTCATTATCAACAAGGGCGAGATCATGGCAATCGACACCATTGAGAATCTTGAAAAAACGCTGGTGGACAAGAATCTGCTCAGTCTGAAGGTTGAAGGCGACAAGGATAAGGTGCAGCGTCTGATCAAGGATGTCCGTGGTGCAGGAAATATCTCGGATATTACATATATCAGCACAGGCTTGTATTCCTACAAGGTTGAGATCAAGGACGAGGCTGTACGTAAAGAAATCCTCACTGCCCTCATTAATAATGACTGTAACGTCGTTGAAGTTTCCATGGCAAAGCTGAGTCTGGAGCAGGTATTCCTCAAGCTCACATCACAGCAGACCAAAAAGCGTTCCACGCTGGAGGATATGCTCGCTGAAGAAACAGCCAAGGATGCTGCCGAAACCAATGACAAAAAGGAGGAGGAATAACGATGTTTGCATTATATAAAAAGGAACTGCAGTCATTCTTCTTTTCCCCTTTTGCTTATGTGCTGACTGCACTTTTCATGTTCATTTTTTCGCTGGGCTTTGCACTTCAGATCGGTGATCTGACCAGCAACACGCTGAAATTCTCATTTGCCAATATTTTCTACAACAACTTCTTTTATTTCATTTTTGTAATTCCGATCCTGACCATGCGTTCCTTTGCGGATGAACGCAGGGGCGGCACTGAGGTTCTGCTGATCTCCAGCCCCTTGAGCGTATTCAAGATCGTACTCGCAAAATTCCTGTCGATCGCAACGGTATTCCTGTTCATGATGCTTTCCACATTGTTCTTCCCGATCGTCACGGCACTCAACGGTGAAGTCATGTGGTCATCCATGATCTGTGCCTATATCGGATTCTATTTGTGGGGTCTGGCTTGTATCGCACTGGGTATTCTGTTGTCATCCCTGACCGAATACGCCATCATCGCTGCAATTCTGGGCGAGATCATCATGGAAGGACTTCTGTTCCTTGACAGCTTTGCCCTGACTGCACTCGTCGATACTTACCCCGCATTGGATTCCGTTGTAAAATGGTTCTCCATGCAGCATCGTTTCTTCTATTTCTCGCAGGGTATGTTCCGTCTGGAAGATTTGATTTTCTTCCTCTCTGCAATTGCTGTTGTGCTGGCGTGGACAACCATTGCCATTGAAAAACGCCGCTGGAGCAGAGCTTAATCTTACGCCACACATATGAGAGGGGTTCTATCATGGAACAGAATGAAAAAAGAATCAAAAATATAAAGAACCGGAAATTCTCTACCTACGCTGCAATTCTGGCGGCACTGGTGCTTGCGGTAGCAATTCCGGTAAATCTGCTGGGAAGCCGTCTGAATGTCATCTGGGATATGACGCCGGCAAAGATGTACCAGCTTTCCAAGACTACCACGTCCTATCTGGACACCTTAGAGGAGGAGATTGATTTCTTCTTCCTGATGGACATGGATGATCTGGCAACAAGTAATGACAGCATCGCACTGTATTATTCATTGAAGCAGTACAGCGAATACGACTGTATTAATTTCATGGATTTCAATCCGGATGAATCACCGGAAATCATCAACGAGCTCAATCCCGAAGGCAGAATGCAGCTGTCCAGAGGTGACATCGTGATCCGCAGGGGCAATACACTGAAACGTGTTCCCGCAAACACCATGTATGAATACCGGTATTCTACGGATGAGGAAGGCAACAAGGTCGTGGATGAAGCCTATTTCAAGGGTGAAAACCACATCACCGGTGCAATTGAAGCTGTCATTGTGGGACGAACTTCCAAGGTTTACTTCCTGACAGGCCATGGTGAGAAAACGATTGAAAACGATTACACGGTATTCCGCACCAACCTTAATACCGCAAACTACGGCGTTGCAGAGCTGAATCTGGCAACCGCTGAGGCAGTACCGGATGATGCAGCCATCATCATTCTCGCAGCTCCCAAGGCGGATCTGAGCAACGATGAAACCAGAAAGCTGAATGCTTATCTTGATAAGGGCGGCAACGTTTCCTTCCTGATGTCTCCGAATGATGATGATGTGATTTACAAGAATATCGAATCCATCATGGAGGATTTCGGCATTGGCATGGACTACGATATCGTAGCAGAAACCAATCCTTCCCTTTATATCGGCGACAAATACACCTATCAGGTTGCAATGGTCGCTTCCGACACAGAATATAATACACATCTGACCGATGAGCTGATCCACATGACAAACAACGGTTACTACGCTTTCATGCGTAACAGCCGAAGCTTCTTCCGCTACACCACCCCCAAGGACACTACACTGCAGACCGAAACGCTGATGCAGACGATCCAGACCAAGGACGAGCAGGGAAACACCGTTTCCACTGCAGTCGGCGAAGCCTACGGCGGCAAGGAAACGGAGGACATTACCGGCTCCGTATTGGATCTGGTTATGTATTCCATGAGTCCCGCAAGAAATGACGCCAAGGTTCTGGTGTTCGGCAATGCAGAATTCATTGATGACGTAAGTTTGCAGGACGACTATTCCATCATTCCCGTACATCTGATGCTCTCGACAATCACATGGATGTATGACAGCGATCTGGATCTGGATATGGGCATTGCTGACAAAGCAAAGGACTATGACTATATGAAGCTGAATTCCGAAAACGCTGCAACCGGCACTGTGGTTCTCTTCCTCGTAGTTCCTTTCATCGTTGCACTGATCGGTCTGGGCGTATGGCTCAAGAGGAGGTACTCATGAGTTCCAAAAAATTACTGCGTCTGATCATCATTATGGTTGCCGTTCTGGCAGTCGCTGTCGGTGGTTATCTGATCGCTGATGGCATTATCAGCCGGAAAGAACAGCAGGCTGCCGAAGAAAAGGCTTCATTGCACCTTTTCAGCTTCGATTCCAACGCCATTGATCAGGTTACGCTCGACACAAAGGAAGGCTTCTTCAAATTTGGAATCGTGGACGGCGAATGGTCAATCACGGAAACTGATTATCCGCATCACATTTTCCTTAATTCCGCATATGTTTCAACTGTCTGTGCCTACATGAGCAATCTGACAGCGGCAACCAAATTAAATGCCGACGCATCCAAGCTTGAAAATTACGGTCTTACCGATCCCGTGGTGCTGACCTGCAGTTCAGGTAATACGAGCTACACGCTCCATATCGGCAACGCAACCCCGACACAGGAATATTTCTATGTGATGGTTCCCGGCAACGAAACGGTATTCGGCATTGACTTTATGTACGGCTCACTGTTCTACGGTGATACGTCCTACATAAAGAGTCCCTATTTACTCAACTATTCCGAAACACAAATCTCTGAGGTATCACTGGAGCGAAACAAACAAACCGTATTTGATTTTGTGAACAATGATGGAAAATGGCAGATGATCGCTCCCCTGCCGGAGGCAAGCATCGTTTCCTCTGAAGTTGATTCCCTGCTCACCTCCCTGACTCGTCTGAAGCTTGACAGCTACACCGGTCTGACAACGGAAGGTTTCCAGCTTGCGGATTATGATCTGGCAAAGCCCTACAGCACGTTAAGAATCCAAACCTTTGATGGTGAGGAAACGATCATTGACTTTGCAAAGCCCGATCCCAACGATGGCGTTTGCTACCTGTACTATCGCAATGAAAAAGAGATTGCAGCAATGGCAACGGGACATCTTTCCTTCCTCAACACAGAAATGGCAGAATTCATCGACCCCAAGGTTCTCTATCTGCCATACGAGGAAGTTGCCTCACTGGATGCGACTGTGGATGACATCGTGTTCCGCATGGAAATGGATGCGGCTTCCGGTGTACAGAAATTTGACGGCACGGACATCGGTACAATGGATTCCAATGCGTCATCCAATTTCCGACTGCTGTATGATTCCATTGCAAACCTTGAATTTGAAACGATCACACTCAACGCACAGGTGGATGTCACCGCAGAACCTGCCGCTGTGTTCCGCTACACACGCACGGACGGCACGCAAACGGAGCTTTCCCTGCTTCCCATTGACGATACCACATATTGGGCAGTGGTCGATGGAAGAGCGACGGGTATGACGATCAGACGCCGTTCCATCAGCGGCAACACGGGCGTTCTGAATTTCCATGAACGCATGGTGGATATGATTGCCGAAGCAAAATAAGCGTAACACAAAGCCCCGCCAACCGGCGGGGCTTTCGTCTGTCCAGAAACTATATTTTGTTTGGCGTTACAAAAACCTCCCCCTGTTCCAAAACAGGGGGATGTTGCTTATATGGTATTTACTTACCCAGAACCTTCTTCACGGTTGCCACGATATTGTCCGCACACAGACCGAACTCCTTGAGCAGATCCACGGCAGGGCCGGAATGACCAAATTCATCGTTCACACCGATCTTTGTCACAGGAACAGGATAGTTCTCCGTCACGCAGTCAGCCACTGCACTGCCCAGACCGCCGATAATGCTGTGTTCTTCCACAGTCACGATTCTTCCGGTTTCCTTAGCAGCCTTGAGAATCAGTTCCTCATCGAGAGGCTTGATGGTGTGGATGTTCAGGACTCTTGCGTTGATGCCCTCTGCTGCAAGCTGTTCTGCCGCATCAGCCGCCTCGCCCACCATCAGACCGGTGGCAACGATCGTAATGTCATCACCGTCACGAACGGTAATGCCCTTGCCCAGCTCAAACTTGTAAGTTTCGGGATCGTTCAGAATGGGAGCAGCCAGTCTGCCGAATCGCATATATACCGGACCATTGTGCAGAATTGCAGCTTCCACTGCTGCTTTTGCCTCCACATCATCGGAGGGACAGATTACTGTCATACCGGGAATGGTACGCATCAGTGCAAGATCCTCGTTGCACTGGTGGGTTGCACCGTCCTCGCCAACGGAAATGCCTGCGTGCGTTGCACCGATCTTTACGTTCAGACCGGGGTAACCGATGGAGTTGCGGACGATTTCAAATGCTCTGCCTGCTGCAAACATAGCGAAAGAGCTTGCAAACGGAATCATACCGGATGCTGCCAGACCTGCTGCAACACCCATCATATTTGCTTCTGCAATACCGCAGTCAAAGAATCTCTCGGGGCAAGCCTTCTTAAAAATGCCTGTCTTGGTTGCTGCCGCAAGGTCTGCGTCCAGAACGACGAGATTCTCATATTTATCTGCCAGAGCTGCGAGTGCCTCGCCATAGCTCTCTCTGGTTGCCTTCTTCTTTACATCAGCCATGATTACGCCTCCAATTCTGCCAGCTGCTGGCGAAGCTCTGCCATTGCCTGCTCATACTGTTCCGCATTCGGTGCTGCACCGTGCCACGAAACCTGATTTTCCATGAAGGATACACCCTTGCCCTTCGTGCTCTTCTGAATGATGGCAACGGGTTTTCCGGTGATGCTTTCCGCCTCATTGAACGCTCTTTCAATATCGTCGAAATCATGTGCGTCCATGATGATTACGTGCCAGCCGAACGCACGGAACTTCTCGTCGATCGGCTCGGGAGAGCATACTTCGGTGATCTTGCCGTCGATCTGCAGACCGTTGTTGTCCACAATGGCTGTCAGATTGTCCAGACCGTAATGTGCCGCAAACATGGCAGCTTCCCAAACCTGTCCCTCCTGGATCTCACCGTCACCGAGGATGGTATATACATGGTAGGGAGCGGATTTCAGCTTACCTGCAAGTGCCATGCCGCAAGCGGTGGAAATTCCCTGTCCGAGAGAACCGCTGGACATATCCACACCGTCAATGTGGATGCAGGGGTGTCCCTGCAGGAGTGCACCGATATGACGCAGGTGTGTCAGTTCCTCCTTATCGAAGAAACCACGCTCTGCCAGTGCAGAATACAGTGCAGGTGCACAATGGCCCTTGGACAGCACCAGTCTGTCACGGTCTTCCATATTCGGATTCTTCGGATCTACGTGCATTTTTGCAAAATACAGGTATGTCAGAAGGTCGGAAATGGAAAGAGAACCGCCCGGATGACCGGACTTTGCATGGAATGTTCCGGTAAGAACGCCCATACGGATGTTGCAGGCTGTTTTTTGCAGCTGCTTTTTGATCGTTACGTCCATGAGTATACCTCCATTATTCTAAAGAACCGCTGATGCAGTTCAGTTTTATCGTAAATGAATCATTCGGCACTTTCGTCCTCTGCAAGCAGGCGGGAAATCAGTTCCTCCATTGCCCCCTCCTCACAGGTACGTGAGAGCACCATTGACGCTGTCCGTCTGACAGCCTCCACAGCATTGGCAGGTGCGGCACTGAAATCCGCCTGCCTGAGCAGTTCAAGGTCGTTGTCATAATCCCCGACTGCCACGATTTGTATATCCTCCATGCCCTCCAGCTTTCGGTAAGGTGCAAGGGCACTTCCCTTTGTGACGTGTTTTGGGAGCATTTCGTAAAAAATATCCGCCGACTGAATATAATCCACATCGGGATCATTCCGTTTCTGAATGCCCGCAATGAATGTCGGAATCTCCTCCGGCGACATGGCAAACAACACCTTGAGCCAGCCATCCTGCGGAATTTCATGGAGCTCACAGTACACGGGCTCCACGCCGCACAGGGCGATGTGATGCTTTTCCCACTCATTATTGCGAACCACATAGGCGGTGTTGGCACGAAGCACCTCCACGCCGACCTGCGGAAACGCCGCCATGATCTCCCTCGTCATGTCAATCGCATTGGGCGGCAGACACTCGGAAAACAGGACCTTGTCATGCACCGAATCATAAATCGCCGCACCATTGTAAACGATCATGGGATTTGTCAGCCCCAGCATTTCCTGATAACGGATCGCAGCCTGAATGGTGCGTCCCGTCGCAATGGCGAATCTGCCGCCAGCCGCTTCAAAGCGGCGGATTGCCGCAAGATCTCGCTCCAGCGGAATTTTATCCGGCGGCAGCAGCGTGCCGTCAAGATCGGATACAATTAACAAATGTTTAGGATTTCGGAACATCTACATCTTCTCCATCCTGTCCAGAATTTTTTCAAAATAGGTCGGAAGTTCACTGGAAAACTCCATATATTCCTCCGTCACGGGATGCACAAAGCCGATTTTGCGGGCGTGCAGACATTGCCCCTGCACCCCCTTGACCGCCTTGCCATAGACATTATCCCCATATACCGGATGTCCGATATATGCCATATGCACACGGATCTGGTGGGTTCTGCCCGTTTCCAGACGCAGACGGATATGGGCGAAGCCACCGTACTGCTTGAGAACCTCGAAATGCGTCACGGCTTCCTTGGAATTCTTATCCGTCACGCACATTTTCATGCGGTCGATCGGATGTCTGCCGATGGGGGCATTCACCGTACCTGTCGGCTCACGGAATGCACCTGTAACGATCGCTTCGTATTCTCTGGTAAAGCTGTGTTCCTTGATCTGTACGGCAAGCTTCTGGTGAGCATTGTCATTCTTGGCGACGATCAGTAGTCCGCTTGTATTTTTATCAATGCGGTGCACGATGCCGGGACGGATCTTGCCATTGATTCCTGACAGGCTTCCCTTGCAGTGAAACATCAGTGCATTGACCAGCGTTTCGTCATAATTTCCGGGAGCCGGATGCACCACCATGCCCTTTGGCTTGTTGACCACGAGCAGATCCGCATCCTCGTACACGATAGCAAGGGGAATATCCTGCGGAACAACCTCAATTTCCTCGGGAGGCGGCACGATCACCTCAATACGCTGCCCCACTTTCGGACGGCAGTTCTTGGGAATCTCCTTTCCCTCCACCAGCACATTGCCTGCGGCAATCAAGCCCTGCACGGCACAGCGTGTCAGACCAATTTCCAGAGAGGCGATCCACTTATCAAGGCGTGAACCTGCCGCATCCTCCGGAAACACCAGTTCATGCCTCGTCATGGGATTTCTCCTGAACGGCTGTTTTCTTGGGTTTTCTATCCATGAAAAACAGAATATGCACAAACAGCATTGCCGTACCAATGCAGACGCAGCAGTCGGCAAAATTGAAAACTGCAAAATCAAACAGCTGCAGATCCAGATAATCCACAACTGCACCGCCACGGAACACACGGTCATACATATTACCGAGGGCACCGCCGATCACAAGCACCAGACTCCATAACAGAAACGGTGCTTTTCTCGCATGGCGAATCATAACATAGGTGCAGGCACCGATTCCCAGAACCGTTATCGCCAGCAGCAGCCAGCGATGACCGGCAAGGCTGCCGAATGCCGAACCTGTATTTTCCAGATAAGTCAGGTGCATGATGTCGAGGTCACCAATTTTCAGGAAGTCCATCTCCCCGATGGGTGCAAGCTCCGCAACCGCCCAGTTTTTGATAAGCTGGTCAATGACGACCAAAACTATTGTGACAATCGCTGCAATAATCAGCAAGACTTTACCTCCTTATTCGATTGGGAAGTTTATGCCGAAAATCAGCTTGCCGCCCTTTACGGACGGCAACCCGTTACGTTTTATTCTACTACGCCGGCACAGCGTGCACAAAGTGTGGGATGCTCCGCATTCTGACCAACGGTCTCGGAATAGCACCAGCAACGCTCGCACTTGCCGCCCTCTGCCTTTTCAATGGTATAAGCCACATCCTCATCACCGGTTTCGCCCTGTGCTACGGCAACAGCGGAAACGATCAGAACATCCTTGAGCGTATCTGCCATAGCGGCATACTGCTCTGCCAGTTCTGCAGTCTTGCAGGTGATGATCACCTTTGCTTCAAGGGACTTACCAATGAGCTTTTCATTACGCTTTTCTTCCAGCTTCTTGTTCACTGCCTCACGTACTGCATAAATGGTATCCCACTTTGCAGTAAATGCGTCATCACAAGTAATGCCGGTCTTTTCAGACATTTCATTGAGGAAGATGCTCTCGGTATCGTCATTTGCACTGTGCGGCATGAATGTCCAGATCTCCTCAGCGGTAAAGCTCAGGATCGGAGCGATCAGCTTTGCAACGGTATCCAGAATGCGATACATCGTTGTCTGTGCTGCACGACGTGTCACAGAATCCATCTTCTCACAATACAATCTGTCCTTGATGATATCCAGATAGAAGCTGGACAGATCCACAACGCAGAAGTTGTGAATTGCATGGAACACAATGTGGAAATCATATGCATCATAGCCTGCTGTCACCTTATCGGTGAGGGCATCCAGACGCATGAGCACCCACTTGTCGATTTCAGCAAGCTGCTCATTGGAAACACTGTCGGTATCGGGATTGAATGTGGTTTCACCGTCACTGAGGTTACCAAGGATGTATCTTGCGGTATTACGAATCTTCTTGTATGCATCGGAGAGCTGACCGAGAATCTCCTTGGAGATTCTGATATCGGAGTGATAATCAGAAGAAGCAACCCACAGACGGAGAATATCCGCACCGTACTGCTCAATGATCTCACCCGGCTCAATGCCGTTGCCCAGAGATTTGGACATCTTCTGTCCCTTGCCATCCACTACCCAGCCATGTGTGCATACCTGCTCATAGGGTGCAGTACCCTTGTACACTACGGAAGTCAGCAGAGAGGACTGGAACCAGCCTCTGTACTGGTCAGCACCCTCCAGATAGAGGTCAGCAGGCCAGCTCAGGCAATCATAATTATCCATAACAGCCGTATGGGAAACACCGCTGTCGAACCATACGTCCATGATATCGTATTCCTTGGTAAATTCCCTGCAGCCGCACTCGCACTGTGTATCCGCAGGAATCAGCTCGGAAACATCCTTGCTCCACCATGTATCCGCACCCTCTGCACGGAATACATCTGCAATGGAAGAAATGGTTTCATCAGTAACGATGGGCTTTTTGCAGTCCTTGCAGTATACGATCGGAATCGGTACGCCCCATGTTCTCTGACGGGAGATGCACCAGTCACTGCGGTCACGCACCATACCCTTGATACGCTCCTCGCCCCATTCCGGAATCCACTGTACATCCTCGATCGCCTTGATGGCTTCATCCTTGAAGCCCTTCACAGAACAGAACCACTGCTCAGTTGCACGGTAGATGATCGGGGAATGACATCTCCAGCAATGCGGATACTGATGGACAATCTTCTGGATGGCAAGCAATGCACCCAGTTCTTCCAGCTTCTTGGCAATTTCCTTGTTTGCCGTATCCGTATCCATGCCGGCAAATTCGCCTGCTTCTTCTGTCTGGCGTCCCTTGGAATCCACGCATACCAGAATGCCGATATCATCGTAATTCTTGCATACCTCAAAGTCCTCCACACCATAGCCGGGAGCTGTGTGAACGCAGCCCGTACCGCTTTCCAGAGTGACATGATCACCCACGATGATCGGTGAAGGTCTGTCATAGAGCGGATGTGCCGTTTTCATGCCTTCCAGCTCTGCACCTGTAAAGATGCCATCGGTGGTATAGTCTGTAATGCCTGCGGTTTCCATGGTAGTCTTTACCAGCTCGTCAGCCATTACATAATATTCATTGCCAACCTTAACAAGAGTGTAGTTATATTCCGGGCCAAGGCAGATTGCGAGGTTGCCCGGAATTGTCCATGTTGTTGTTGTCCAGATCACGAAATACACATTATTCAGATCCAGACCCATCTTTGTGAACAGACCCTTGTCATCGGTCACGCGGAATTTTACATAAATGGAATGACACGGATCATTCTCGTACTCGATCTCAGCTTCAGCCAGTGCGGTATTGCAGTCGGGGCACCAGTATACGGGCTTGAGTCCCTTATACATATAACCGTCCCTTGCCATTTTGCCGAACACCTCGATCTGACGTGCCTCATACTCGGGCTTGAGCGTCAGATAGGGATCGTCATAGTCACCCAGTGTTCCCAGACGCTTGAACTGCTTCATCTGGTTCTGTACATGGGACATAGCAAATTCCTTGCAGTGCTTTCTCAGCTCAACCGGAGAAATCGCACCATTTTCCACGCCGATCGACTTCATTGCCTTGAGCTCAATGGGCAGACCATGTGTATCCCAACCCGGTACATAGGGTGCATAGAAACCGCTCATGTTCTTGTACTTCACAATGAAGTCCTTGAGCGTCTTATTCAATGCAGTACCCAGATGGATATTGCCATTGGCATAGGGCGGGCCATCATGGAGAATGAATGTGGGCTTACCCTCATTCTTTTCCATCATTTTATAGTAAAGTCTGCGTGTTTCCCACTTTTCCAGTGTATCCGGTTCACGCTTAGGCAGATTTCCACGCATGGGGAAATCTGTCTGCGGCATGTTCAAGCTGTTCTTGTAATCCTGTGCCATTGTGGTAGTTTCCTTTCTCAACGAAAAATATCAAACTGCAGAGCCATTATGCCTCTGTAGTGTTCTGTGTACCCTGATTGTTGTTCTCGCCAAACTGCAGATCACTGAATCTGGATTCATATGCACCACGAATGACTCTTGTAGAGAACTGCGAAGTTGCAAACGGATCGGATTTGGGTTCTGCTGCCGGCTTCTCAGCGGGCTTTGCAGCGGGAGCTTCTTCCTTCTGCTCTGCCGCAGGAGCTTCTTCCTCTTCATCCGCCTCGGGCATTGCAGAAATCATTTCCAGATGGCTCTTGTACATATCGAACAGACCACGCTTGAAATCTGCAACCATCTTCTTTGCCTGCAGCAGAGATTCCTGCTCCTTGGCAATTTCCGCACGGTTCTTTTCCATAGCAACCTCGTGCTGACGTGTTGCTTCATCCAAAAGTACTGCAGCTTCTTCCTTTGCCTTTTCCAGGATCTGGGCAGCCTTTTCATTGGCTTCCGCAATCACCTGATGACCCTGCTTCTGTGCACCGAGAAGTGCATCCTTGAGTGCCTCCTCGTCTCTCATGTACTCCCGTACCTTGTCAGCGAGAATCTGAATCTTTCGATTACTTTCCTCACGCTCATTGTCGATTTCCTGAAAAGCAGCTTCAAGCTGTCCGAGAAATTCATCAATATCCTCCGGACGGTAGCCCCATGCTGCCTTTTCAAAACGCTTGTCTCTGATGTCCTGTGCAGTCATCATAATGATTTCACCTCTTAATTATTATAGAAATTTTTCGATTGTTATATGCAAGCGTCCCTTTTTGGTAGGGCCGCTCAGCTCGCTTACCCGAAATTTGCCGTATCCTCTGACGGAAAACACATCGCCCTCTCTGACAAGGCAGGAAACATCCTGCACCTGCACATAATTGAGCGAAACAAGTCCCCCACGGATATAGTCTGCACAGGCATTTCTGCCCGTGTTCAGTGCTGTACGCAGCACCGCATCCAATCTTGGAGCTGCGACAGTACCGCTGATTTCTTTTGTTTCCTGCGTATATTCGCAGGAAAACGGCAGGGAATCCGTCACCTGCACGCCAACTCTGCCGATTTTCTTCAGCTGCAAACACACCGAAGCTGCCGGCGGCGTGGCAAAGCACTGGATCTTGCCGGGTGTCACAATAATATCGCCGATGGTATCACGCTGGACCTGCTGTGCCATGATACTGCCCAGCACATCACGATGCGTCAGCTTGTCCGCCTGACGGTGTGTAATAGTCAGGCAAACCAGCGGATATTCCGAATCCTCCGGCGGAAAATCCTGTGGGTGGATGCAGAGTATGCCACGTTCTGCCTGCGGAAAGCCGCCGAAAAACCGATACGTACCTGCTTCCAGCTGTTGTGACAGCAATGTATACTGACGCATATCCAGAAATGCCGTAAAACTGCGGAACGCACCTCGCTTCACCAGATCTCTGACATGAGCCTGAAGAATCCGATCTGCTTCCTGCTGCTTTTTATCCGACAGCATATCAGATAATTACGCCGTTATTCTCCAGCTCTGCTGCCAGATCATCACCGATGAATCCGACATTGTAGGGAGTAATGATATAAGTAAGGTTTGCAACGGGCTTGAGTGTACCGCTGATCGCATAGGAAACACCCACCAAAAAGTCGATGATTCTTCTTCTGTTTTCAGGAGAAGCGGTTTCCAGATTCAGTACAACGGTCTTTTTGCTGATCAGATGATCTGCAATCGCCTTTGCATCCGTGAAAACTTCGGGCTTAACCAGAACAACCTGCAGCTGTGCGGTAGCCTGAATATTTACAATATTGGAGCCGGGAGTTCTTTCAAACGGTACGTCCTCAATATTGATGTTCTGATGTGTTCCGGAAATCTCGTTCCCCGGCATCGGATCAACGGGGCCATCGGACGGGAAAAAGAATTCCTTCATGTTGTCAAAAATTTTCATAGTTTTCTCCTTTTCTCCACACGTTGTAATTTCTTTGGGTGCGTGCGGCCACCAAATTTATCTATATACTCTCGCACCGAACAATGCAGAGCCGATTCTCACGAGCGTGGAGCCGCAGGCTATTGCCGCCTCAAAATCTCCGGACATTCCCATAGAAAGGATCCGCATTTCGGTATCCGGCACATTGCGTGCCTTGGCATCTTCAAATAATTTCTGCATTGCCTCCAGATAACGGGTATCCTGCGTTGGAGGCGGTATGGTCATCAGACCACAGATATGCACATTTTCAAGTGCGGCGACCTGTTCGAGCAATGCCGGAAGCTCCTGCGGCATGACGCCGCTCTTGCTTTCCTCGCCGCCGATATTGACTTCCAGCAGAATATCCTGCCGGATGCCATGCTTCATAGCACATCGGTTGATTTCCTGTGCAAGGGACATTCGATCCACCGAGTGGATCATTGTCACATTGCCGATAAGATATTTCACTTTATTCGCCTGCAGGTGTCCGATAAAGTGCACCTGTGCTTCCGGACGATAACATTCACGTTTTGACTGGTACTCCTGCACACGGTTCTCACCAAGCAGACGAATACCGCAGTCAACGGCACAATTGACGATCTCCGGTGCAACGGTTTTTGTAACCGCCATCAGCGTGATTTCCTGCGGATCTCTGCCGCACCGCAATGCGGCTGCACTGACGGCTTCACGAATGCGTGCATAATTTTCACGCACATAGGAAAAATCATATTCCATCCGCATCAATTCCCTCCGTAATGATGGCGTCATACAGCATCAGATAACCGCTTCCTGCATTCTGTGAGGAAATGACATAATCGCTTCCCTCATAAAGCACGTCAAGCTTACGGAACTCCGGCTGTTCACCGTCAAGGACATAAACGCCTCTGTAATCAATGCTCTGCTTTGTAACCTCACCCGTCTCGGGATCCGTTACATCCTCCATGATCGTCTTGAAATGCAGTGCACTTCGGGGAACCATAATGCCTTTATAATCGCCACGGATGATCTCCACGGTTTCCGTGCGGTGCTGCACCAGATCATGCGTCAGTGATTCACACTGAACCGCCATAATGGTCTTATCATCGCCCGCATCCCTGTTGAGAAGAATAATTTTTCCGGTCACAGTATCCGATGTGGAAGCAAATTTCAGTGTGACCCGATCCTCCAGCTCATAGATGCGTTCGGTATTATCGACCACAGCCGCAAGCACCCAGCCGTAACCGTCGATCAGTTTGCCGACGATGTTTTCATCGGACTTTGGCGTGTCTGTGA
Source organism: Oscillospiraceae bacterium (assembly GCA_045592405.1). Taxonomy (GTDB): domain Bacteria; phylum Bacillota; class Clostridia; order Oscillospirales; family Ruminococcaceae; genus UBA3855. The sequence continues at coordinate 25,069 of JAZNUR010000021.1, read as the reverse complement.
TACCCTGAAGCTGTTCGACAGTAAGAGAATCCAGATTATTGAGCGTAAGCGTCTGTTCATAGCCATCGGCATAGCTCACAAAATATGCGGTTCGATTGGCATAAATGACATCCAGCGGCGGTTCCTGTGCAATGGTCAGCGAAGTGATCTCCGATGCAATACTTTCCATCCTCGCATCATAACCGCTGTGCTTTCCTGTTACAAGCTGGTAGGTGCTCAGCAGCACGACCATTTCTTCACGCTCGCTTTGCAGATCGGAAAGCTTTCCCTGCTCACGATGGTAAAGGAATCCCCTGTACATTTCGTTGAGCAGTTCGGAAATATTGGACGGCTGTGCCGTTTTGGTCGTACCGGGATTGGAAATACGCTCCAGCAGTGACAGCGTATTCTCAAGATTTCGGATACGCTGCTTGATCTCAATCTGGTTTTCAGAGGAATACACATTGGCGATCACAGAACCGATGCCGAGCTTTCCGCCGTCAGCAACCTCATAATTGATGACGCCGTTGCCGTTATAAGTAATCACTTCCTCATTTCGTATGAAAACGCCCTGCACCTGTTCGGAATCACTGCCGACTGCAAGAAGTGCCGTTTCGGTCGTGTAGCCCTTTCGCATCCTCTGATAACCGGTATTCACCGTTGTCAGGATAATGAAAACCGCTACCAATCCGAATACAAGTCTCAGCATTCCGTAACCTGAGTCAATATTTCTGCTCTGATTTCTCTTCACCATTCCGGAATTCGTGTTGCCACTTGTATTCTTTTTTTTCTGATATTTCTTCAGTATTCCGGAACCCATGTTACCACCTTTTTCTGTTATTCTGATTTTTCTTCAGCATCCAAAATAGAAATGGGGCGTGCGGGTGCAATGGTAGAAATAGCGTGCTTGTACACAAGCTGCTGCTTGCCATCGCAGTCGAGAATGACAATGTAGTTGTCAAATCCCTTCACGATACCCTTGAACTGAAATCCGTTGACCAGATAAATGGTAACAACGTTACGCTCCTTACGAGCAAGATTCAGGAATGTATCCTGCAGATTAATTGTCTTGTTCATGTTGTTTTCTCCTTTTCTGTTAACAGCTTTATGCTTTCATGCATTCTGTCTATATATAGAAATGCACTTATAATTCATTATACCACAAAATTTCTCATTTGGCTATCATTTTTTCAGCTTTTTCGAAAATTTCTTGCACTTCATCAGTTTTACCCAAATTCAACCACTTTATTTGATGATTTCGACGAAACCAAGTCAGCTGCCGCTTGGCATAACGGCGAGTTTCCTGCTTTATTATCTCCACACACTCATCAAGGGACATCCGATTTTCAAAAAAAGGAATCAATTCCTTGTAACCGATGGCACTTGCGGCAGTCTGCATCTCACCGCTTTCATAAACAGCTCTTGCTTCGCCGACCAGTCCCATGTCAAGCATTGCCTCCACTCTGCGGTTAATACGGTCGTAGAGGACGCTGCGGTCGGTATAGTCGAGTCCGATGATACAGGCGTCATAGGGGGACGGATGGGCAGCATTCTCCGCTTTCAGTTCAGAAAACGTCCTGCCGCTTGAAAGGCATACCTCCAGTGCACGCACCACACGAACCATGTTATTGGGATGGATACTCTCCGCTGCTTTGGGATCAAGCACGGCAAGCTGTGCATGGAGGGCTTCCCTGCCCTCCCGTTCTGCCCGTGCATAGAGTTCCTCCCGCAGCTTCGGATCATTTCCCTCCTCGGAGAACTGCATTCCGCTCAACAGGCTGTCCACATACAGTCCCGTGCCGCCAACCAGAATGGGGAGCTTGCCTTTTGCGGCAATTTCCGCAATTTTCTCCTTGGCAAGCACCACATATTCTGCTGCGGAGAAAGCTCTGCTTCGTGGCAGGATCCCGATCAAATGATGCGGAATCTCCTGCATTTCCTCCGCTGTGGGCTTAGCAGTGGCAATATCCATTCCCTCATAGATCTGCATGGAATCGGCGGAAATGATCTCACCGTCATATTTTTTGGCAAGGGCGATGCCCAGTGCGGTCTTTCCCGATGCTGTAGGGCCGACAACCGCCAGAACACGTTGTTTTTCCATGCATCACCTATACCTTTCGGCGGAACTGCTTTTCCAGATTATACTTTGACATCGTAAACATCACAGGTCGTCCATGCGGACAGTGCCGGATGTTTTCATCGCTGCAGACACGTTCCGTCAGTGCCTGCAATTCCTGAATGGAATTTTTATCATTCGCACGGATGGCGGATTTACAGGCAAGCTCATGCAGCATATCATCGAGCAGATGCGTCTGGGGATTGACCTTGCCGAGGAACAGATTGTGTGCCAGCTCCTGTACGATCTCGTCGATATTCAGCCCTTCAAAAAACACGGGGGCTGCTGTCGTCACCGCATAGGGCTTCTGTGAAAAATCAAAGGCAAAACCCAGTCTTTCAAGAAGCTCAGTATTCTCCTCCATTGCCGAAAACTCATCCATTGTCAGGAGCACACGGCAGGGGGCAAGGAGCATCTGCTGATACTGCCTGCAATTGTCACGGCGAAGCTTTTCAAATATCACACGCTCGTGTGCTGCATGCTTGTCGATGATGATCATGGTATCGCCCGACTGTGCAAGAATATAGTTCGAGAACAGCTCGCCAATGACCTTGACATCGGGGAATGGCTCTGTTGCGAGCTCGGCAACCTGCGGTTCTGACTGCACAGCTTCCTGTACGGGTGCAGAAGGAACGGGAGTTTCCGTCAAATCGGGCTTTTCAGTTGGTTCCGGCGTCTTCACTTCCGGCTCCGACGTGCATATATCCCCCGATACGATCGCCGTTTTCGGCGGCGTCTGTGCCGCAAAAAGGCTGGGCTTTTCCTGCAGCGGAGCAGGCTTCCGCTTTTCCGGTATGCTGACGGGCGGTACTGCAAAAGGCATTGCCCCCACCGGAAGCGGCTCCGTTTTTTTGGGAGGTGGTGCTGCCGCAGGTTCCGCCGTAACTGCCCGCTTCGTCGGTTCGGGCACGAGGGGCTGCTGGGTATATTCAGGTTCCGGCTTTGCATACCAGTCCTGCGAGGGCTTTCTCGTCTGAAATTCGTAGATCAATCCGGCTTTCAGCAGTGCATTCTTTACCGCAAAATAAATGGCGTTGATAATGCTTTTTTCGTCGGAAAACCGTACTTCCGCCTTTGCGGGATGGATATTGACGTCAAGCGTATCCGGTGCCATCTGCAGCATCAGTACGCAGGCAGGAAATTTATTCGTCATCAGCAGATTCTCATAGGCACTTTCCAGTGCCACCGTGCACGCTCTTGAACGCACATAGCGTGTGTTAACAAAAAAATTCTGGAAACTGCGGTTGTTCTTGGCATAGAGGGGCTTGATGACAAATCCCCTCACGGAAATTCCATCCTGCTCATAATCCACGGGAAGCAGATCCCTTGCAAAATCCCTGCCGTAGACAGCATGAATCGCCGCCAGCAGCGTACCGCTGCCGTCGGAATGGAATTCCATTTTGTTGTCACGGATGAAGCGGAATGCAATCTCCGGGTGGGAAATGGCGATTTTCTGGACGATCTGCAAAACCGCATTGCCTTCCGCCGCATCACGCTTCATGAATTTGCGGCGTGCAGGAACATTGAAAAACAGATCCTTGATGATGAGAGTAGTTCCATCGGGGCAGCGCCATTCCTCCGCAATGCCCGCATCCGCCCCTGCGATTTCATATTTTGTGCCGAATTCGTCCTGCGGACGCTTTGTCAGCACCGTCACTCTTGCAACCGCTGCGATCGAGGCAAGTGCCTCCCCACGAAAACCAAGAGTGCTGATCGTATCAAGGTCTGCTTTCTCCATAATTTTGCTTGTCGCATGACGCAGGAAAGCCGTTGGCACATCCTCTGCTGCCATGCCGCAGCCATCATCCACGATACGCATGAATGTCGTTCCGCCGTTTTTGATCTCCACTGTGATGTGCCTTGCACCTGCATCAATGGAATTTTCGACCAGTTCCTTGATGACCGAGGACGGGCGTTCAATCACTTCGCCCGCAGCGATCAGTTCGGAAACGGTTTTGTCAAGTACGGTAATCACTGCCATATCCGGCTCTCCTTTCGTAATTCTTGCTTGGTACGGCTCCGGTTACCGATCAGAGCCGCCGGCTTGTAGAAAAAGTTCTTTTTTCTTGGAGATAGGCATCCTGTCATTGCCCCCACCCGAACCCCTCTGTGGGGCTTTCGCCCAGTCTTGCTATAAAAGGTTCCTTTACTGCATATCATAAAGCAAACCATCGTTCATCGTAAGCCTACTGATCCAGCATTGCCGCAAGTTCCTCCAGAAGTTCACGGCATTCGGCATCCGTCAGCTCCGCCACATTGGTACGGCGAAGGCGATCGGGAATCTCCGATTCCTGCTGACCGCCGAAGCTGAATTGCCCGTCGTCTTGGAGGTGTTCGGTACGCTTTGCCGCTGCCGCCTGCTCTTCAAGCTCGGAAAGCAGCTGTCTTGCACGGCTGAGTACCTTGTTCGGCAGTCCGGCAAGCTTTGCAACGTCAATGCCGTAGCTGTCGTCCGTACCGCCGGAAACGATCTTACGCAGGAAACGGATGCCGTCCCTGCCCTTCTTTACCGCAACACTGTAATTGCGAACACCGTCCATGAGGGACTCCAGTGCAATCAGTTCGTGATAATGCGTCGCAAACAACGTCTTACAGCCGAGATTTCTCGCACTGCAAATATGCTCTGCCACAGCCCTTGCAATGCTGATACCGTCAAATGTGGAAGTACCTCTCCCGACCTCATCGAGTACTACAAGACTGTCCTTTGTCGCAAAATTAAGGATTTCAGCAACCTCACGCATTTCCACCATGAAGGTACTCTGTCCTGCGGCAAGATCATCGGACGCACCGACTCTTGTGAAAATTCTGTCCGCCACGGAAATTTTTGCATAGGCGGCAGGCACAAATGAACCGACCTGTGCCATAAGAACGATCAGTGCTGTCTGACGCATATAGGTGGATTTACCCGACATATTCGGGCCTGTGATAATGGACAGGCGGTTTGCCCCCGTGTCCAGATAGGTATCATTCGGAACGAACACTTCCTCCTCGAGCATCTGCTCCACAACCGGATGGCGTCCGTCACGGATGAAAAGCGTTCCGTCAATGGCGATTTCGGGCTTGCAGTAGTTGTTCTTTGCGGCAATTTCCGCAAAGGAAACGAGCACATCCACCGCAGCGACCGCAGCGGCAGTTTCCTGCACGCTCACCAGTGCCTGTGCAAGATAATCACGCACCTGTGCATACAGATCCTGCTCGAGCTGCAACGCCTTATCCTTTGCACCGAGCACGGTATTTTCCGCATCCTTGAGTTCCTGCGTAATGAATCGCTCACAGTTTGCAAGCGTTTGCTTACGGATATAGTGTTCGGGAACAAGGTCATAATAGGAACGTGTGACCTCAATATAATAGCCGAACACCCGATTAAAGCCAACCTTCAGATTCTTAATGCCCGTTCGCTCACGTTCCTGTTCACAGATCTCATCGATCAGGCTGCTGCCGCCGTTCTGTATCCTGCGAAGCTCGTCAAGCTGTGCGTCAAAGCCCTCTCGAATCACGCCGCCGTCCTTGATCAGTGCCGGCGGTTCTTCCACGATGGCACGGTCTACAAGATCTGCAATGCTGTGCAGATCGGAGATCTGCGAATTGAGCTTTCTGAGCAGTACCGAACCCGACAACGCCTCCAGCTGTGCTTTCAGATGGGGAAGCTCCTGTGCGGTCGCTGCCAGTGCACGCAGATCACGGGGCATCGCCTTTTTATAGACAATGCGTGTCATCAGTCGTTCGAGGTCGTATACCCTGTCAAGGCAATCCTGCAGTTCTATCAGCTCCATGCTGTGCTGCATGAGCATTTCCACGGCATCGAGTCTTGCCATGATCTTTGCAGGACTACGCAGGGGACGCTCCACCCATGCCTTGAGCATACGCTTGCCCATGGATGTGCGGGTACTGTCCATCACCCAGAGAAGTGAACCCTTCTTTTCACCCGTACGCATGGTACGCACAAGCTCCAGATTCCGCATGGCATTGTAATCGAGCGTCATATAGGACGCACTGTCGCTCAATTCCAGATTTACAAATCTTCCCACGGGCACTTTCTGCGTGCTCTGTATGTATTCAAACATACCGCAGACCGCTGCGGTTTCGCAGCCGTCATCCTTCAGCCCAAGCTTTGCAAGGCTGTCAACTGAAAACTGACTGCAGACGATTGCACCTGATTTTTCGGGAGAAAAACTCTCCTCGTCACGCAGTGCTGCCGCACATTTGAGGCGTATTTTCAAAAAATCCCCCACCTCACGCAGCGAAAGAAACGCCTTATTGAAAAGGATTTCAGCCGGCATATAGCGTGACAGGAGGTTGATGATTTCATCCTCCGTATTCTTTTCGGAAACCGGATAGAGTGCCGCTTCGCCCGTGGACAGATCTGCAAAACACAGTGCCGTGCCGTCAAGGCCGCAATATGCACTGCACAGGTAATTGTTGGAAGCGTCGTCAAGCATATTGTTTTCAATCACAGTACCGGGAGTAACGACCCTGACTACCTCACGCTCCACAAGTCCCTTGCCAGGATCCGTCATCTGTTCGCAGATGGCAACACGATAGCCAAGATCGATAAGCCGCTTGATGTACAGCTCGCAGCTGTGATGGGGCACGCCGCACATGGGGGCACGCTCCTCCAATCCGCAGTCCCTGCCCGTCAGCGTCAGCTCCAGATCACGGGATACACGGATGGCGTCATCAAAGAACATCTCATAAAAATCTCCCAATCTGTAAAACAGCACACAATCGGTGTATTTCAGCTTGGTTTCCACATACTGCTGCATCATGGGCGATAGCTTTTTATCCTTCAAATCCTTCAGTTCCACGCTGACGCCTGCCTTTCTTTTATAAAATAGTGAAATACGATGTACAGCTCCATCAATGACCAATGTCATCAATTTAAGGATAGAGCGTATAGAATCGCCCTCCCCCTATCCCCTTCCCGAAGGGAGGGGAAATCAGATGGGGGTATGCGTTATAATCAGTGACAGCCGCTGCAGCTGCTGCAGTTGCCGCCGCAGGAAATTTCACCCGTGCCGCAGGTTTCCGGATCTTCGCCGTTTGCCGCCATGGTGATGATGTGGTTGATCTGATTCATGAGGCTGTCCATACCTTCCTTTGCCGCATTGAACACCATCATTTTCGGATTCTCCATGATCTGCTTGTAAAGGGAACGAATCACATCGTTAAGATCTGCAATTTTCTCGTCGCTCTTATCCTCTTTCCCCATTTCCATATTCAGCTCCATCCGCTTGAGGTTGAATGCACCGATAAGATTCTGCAGCTGCTCGTCCTCGTCATTTGCCTGTTTTGCAAGATTGTACGCAATATAGCGGTCATCCGCCTGAATTGCCTTTCCCAGTTCCCTTGTCATCTGAATGATATCCATAACTAACTCTCCTTATTATTTTGATCAATTTATTTCACTAATTCGCCCGTTACCAGACCATTGTGTGTTTCTGTAATGCGGACATTCACAAAGCTGCCGATGAGCTGCGGATCCCCCGCAAACTCCACCAGCATATTCTCCGAGCTTCTTCCCGTGAGCATTTCCGGCCGCTTACGGCTCACGCCGTCCGCCAGCACCCGGATGGTTCTGCCCAGAAAACGCCGGTTATTCTCCACGGAAATCTCCCGCTGTAATGCAAGCAGTCTCTGCATTCTCTCACTCTTTTCCGCATCGGAAATGCCATCCGGCATCACTGCCGCCTTGGTTCCCGTACGTTTGGAATAAATGAACGAATACACGTTGTCATAACGCACCTCACACATGAGCGAAAGTGTTCCCTCAAAATCCTCTGCCGTTTCGTCGGGGAATCCCACGATCAGATCCGTTGTCAGTGAAAATTCCGGATCACGACTGCGGATGTAACGCACCTTCTCCAGATATTTCTCCACCGTATAGCGGCGGTTCATCCGCTGCAGCACATCGTCGCTGCCCGACTGCACCGGAAGATGCAGGTGCTTTGCAAGATGCTCACATTCCACGATCGCATCCATCATTTCCGGCGTTGCATCCTTCGGATGTGAGGACATGAAGCGAATCCAGAATTCTCCCTCGATCCTGTCAAGCTCCCGAAGCAGCGTCGGAAAATCCATGCCATCCTCCAGATCCCTGCCATAGGAATTGACATTCTGCCCCAACAGCATGATCTCTTTGTAGCCCTGTGCCACAAGCTCACGCACCTCCGAAATGATCCGTTCGGGGCGGCGGCTGCGTTCACGTCCTCTGACATAGGGAACAATGCAGTAGGTGCAGAAATTGTTGCAGCCGAACATGATCGGCACACTTGCCTTGAAGCTGCTCTCACGCACTGCCTCCAGTCCCTCGGGAATGTCCGTGTAAATCTGAATATCCTGTGCATACCGCTGTCCATGCATATGTGCATAAAGCATCTGTGCCAGACGGCTCACGGCAGACGTGCCAAGCACGATGTCCACATGACGGTAGGACTCACGAATCTTATCGGCAACCTGCTGCTGTGCTGTCATACACCCCGTCACACAGATGATGAGTGCGGGATTCTCACGCTTGAGCTTCTTGATGCTCCCAAGCGTACCAAATACACGATCCTCCGCATTTTCACGCACGGCACAGGTATTGTACAGAATCAGGGATGCCTTTGCAATATCCTCCGTAAAGCCGTATCCCATCTGCATAAGGATACCGCTGAGCTTTTCACCATCCGCCACATTGAGCTGACAGCCGAAGCTATGCAGATAGGCAAGCGGCTGCTGCGGGAGCGTTTCCACCCAGCTGCGAACCTCCTGTACGCAGATTTCCGGCGTCGGAAGGTGATTCATATCAAGTGTTTCCGGCAAGGATTTCCCTCCTCTTGTTAATAAAGTGTTACATTTTATTATAACACAATCGCCCGAAAAATGCAAGTTTTTTTGTTTTTCGCCATCCCACATCCATGCTTTTCCTCCTGTCCGATGATGCATACAATATTTTTACCAAAAAATACAAAAAAATTATTCATATCTATTGCATTATGACGAAAAATGTGTTATACTAAATTTGATACTTTATCACAAGGAGGTTCTGCGATGAAAATGCAATTCATTGGTGCGGCACACGAAGTAACCGGAAGCTGCACCTATCTCGAAATCGGAAACCACAAGATTCTTGTAGACTTCGGCATGGAGCAGGGACGTGACATCTACGAAAACGCCAAGATTCCCTGTGCTCCCGGCGAAATTGACTATGTTCTGCTGACACACGCACACATCGACCATTCGGGACTCCTGCCGCTTTTGTATGCAGGCGGTTTTCAGGGGGAAATCCATACCACACAGGCAACCGCATCTCTCTGCAGCATCATGCTGCGTGACAGTGCACACATTCAGGAGTTTGAAGCCCAGTGGAGAAGCCGCAAGGCAATGCGAAAGGGCGAAGAACCCTACGAGCCCCTGTACACCATGAAGGATGCACTGGGCACCATCGAGCTGATGCGTCCCCATAAATATGAAGAACGCTTTACGCTTTGCGAAGACGTGGATATCCGCTTTATTGACGCCGGTCATCTGCTGGGATCTGCAAGCATTGAGATCTGGGCAACTGAAAATGACGAAACCCGCAAGCTTGTGTTCTCAGGCGATATCGGCAACATCAACCAGCCGCTGCTGCGGGATCCGATTTTCATTGATGAAGCGGATTATGTGGTGATGGAATCCACCTACGGCGACCGCACCCACGAACGTCCCAAGGATTATGTGACGGCATTTGCCGATGTGCTCCAGCGTACCTTTGATCGTGGAGGCAGCGTGATCATCCCCTCCTTTGCAGTGGGACGTTCACAGGAGCTGCTGTATTTCCTGCGGCAGATCAAGGAGCAGGGACTGGTCAAGGGACACGACGGATTCCCCGTCTATATGGACAGTCCGCTGGCGATCGAAGCGACTAACGTGTTCCTCAGCAATCAGGACAGCTGTTATGATGAGGAAGCGTTGAGCTTTGTCAATCGAGGCATCAATCCCCTTGCATTCCCCGATCTGGTGCTTGCCACCTCTGCGGATGAATCCAGAGCCATCAACTTCGACAAGAACTGCAAGGTGATCATCTCCGCTTCCGGTATGTGTGAAGCGGGCCGTATCAAGCATCACCTCAAACATAATCTCTGGCAGAGTGCCAACACCATCCTCTTTGTCGGCTATCAGTCCTATGGTACGCTCGGCCGTTCACTGGTGGAGGGTGCCAAAACTGCAAAGCTTTTCGGGGAAACCATTCAGGTTGCTGCGGAGATCAAGCAGCTGCCCGGTATCAGTGGTCATGCCGATCTTAACGGTCTGACCGACTGGATCTCCAGCATTAAGAATGTAAAGCGTGTATTCGTAGTACACGGCGAAAGTGATACAGCGGATGCATTCACCGCACATATCCATAACAGGCTGGGACTGGACGCCTATGCACCGTTCAGCGGTACGGAATTTGACATTCTCGCAAACACTGTGACGTTTGAAGCGGAACCCAAACGCATTGAACGCAAGTCCGCTGCCAAATCCGGCAATCCTGTATTCCAGCGTCTGCTGGCAGTACTCGATCGCCTGACAAAGCTGATCAACCGCAGCACCGGCCGCACCAACAAGGACATTGCCAAGCTCACTGACCAGCTGACTGAAATCTGCAACAAATGGGAAAAGTAAGTTTCCCGATCTTTTGGAGGTACCTTTGATGCCCAATTATTCTTTATTTTCCGGTAAACAAATTTCAATACTGGGCGATTCCATCAGCACACTGAAAGGATTCCTCCCAACGTTCTGCAAATCCTTTTATATGCAGAATCCTCATGCGGACTGCTCCGGCATTTCCAGACCGGAGGATACATGGTGGGTGCAGGTCATTTCAGAACTCGGCGGAAATATCTGTGTCAACAATTCCTATTCGGGAAGCATGGTTTGCGGCATGGATTTTCCGAGTGCAACGCACCTGCTCCGCTGCAAAGAGCTGCACTGCAATCCGGGTGCCTATCATTTTCCGCTGCAGCACGGAAGCATCCAGAAAAAGCTGTGCACCGAAATGATAATTCCCGATGTGATTCTGGTAACCATGGGAGCAAATGACTGGATCTTTCGTTCAGTCATTGAAGAGGATCTGCCGGAAAAGAGGAACTTCCGCTTTGCATATGATAAAATGCTGCAAAAACTGAAAGCCAAATACCCCGAAAGCTTCATCATCTGTGCCACTATCTTTCAGAAGGACGATGCCGTTTGCAACGCACGTTATCCGGTCGCTGCATACAACAGCATCATCCGAAGCACTGCTGCCAAATACGGCTGCCGGATCGCAGACCTTGCACAGTATGATGATTCCATCGAAACCATTGACGGCATTCATCCCACCTATCAGGGAATGCGTACACTCGCAAAACTGTGGATGAGATGTCTGACCGATTAATGATAAACTACAAAATACAACACAGGAGGACTCAATTATGAAGTACGAAATCCAAGGCAAGCCCTATCCCGTAGCAACCATCACACTGGAGGCAAACGAAAGTATTACCTGCCAGAAAGGCGGTATGTCATGGGTAACACCCAATGTCGAAATGGAGACAAAGGGCGGTTCTCTGGGCAAGATGTTCGGCCGTGCAATCACCGGCGAATCCATGTTCCAGAATACCTACACCGCACAGGGCGGCCCCGGTCTGATTGCATTTGCAGCTGCCGTACCCGGTGAGATCATGGCAATTGATCTGTCCGGCGGCAAATCCATCGTTGCACAGAAATCCGCATTCCTCGCATCTTCTACAAGTGTAAATCAGGAAGTTTTCTTCCAGAAGAAGATCTCTGCCGGTTTCTTCGGCGGTGAGGGCTTTATTATGCAGAAGTTCTCCGGTAATGGTGTGCTGTTCCTTGAAATCGACGGCAGCGTGATTACATATGATCTGGCTCCCGGTCAGTCCATGATGATCGACACAGGTCATCTGGCTGCAATGGAAGCAACCTGCTCCATGTCTGTTGAGACTGTAAAGGGCCTCGGCAACGCACTGCTCGGCGGTGAAGGCCTCTTCAACACCAAGGTTACCGGCCCCGGACGCATCTGGCTCCAGACACTTCCGCTTCCCAAATTTGCCGGTCTTGTTGCAAAATTCATCCCGTCCAAATAATGATATTTGCCCATTCCCCTGCCTCGGCAGGGGAATGCATTTTGTGGAATATGAGCTTCCCCCTGCACAGCAGGGGGACTTTTTTACAAAAAAGGTCCCGACCACAATGTGATCGGGAGTATCTGTTTTAATTCTTCACAGTTACGATAAAACCGTCGGAATTGTTTCCGGAGATATCGTAATCCTTATCCCTCGGTACGGGAACCTCAGTTCCATCAGGCTCCGCCTGAACGTAGTATACCATATACATGGTATCACCGACAGTCTGGTACAGCGGCACATCATAGGTGTGCTCCTTCAGATATGTATAATACTCTGACAACGTCAGATGATTCTCATGCATCAGACCGGAATGCACCTGTCCAACATAACGCAGATGATATGGAGCATATTCCACACCGGTAACAGGCGTATCCGTTTCCGGATAGCTGAACACAAAGCCGTACTTCCAGCAATTTTCCTTCACCCATGCGTTCGGCTCACTGAACTTGGAGATCGTACCGTCTTCATTGAGCAGGCAAAGATCCAGACAATAACCGCTGCTGCGATCCGGCAGTGCATCGGGATACAGACTGCCTGCCACATCATAGGGCTTTACGGTACTGTACACCATGAGATTCGCAACACCACTCACACCCATATAGGCACTGCCCATGCTGTTCATGGCTGCAAGCACCTCAGGACGTGTGGACAGATCCATACGCTTCATGCGATAGGTTTCATTCTTCTCAGCAAATGTTGTCAGTTCGCCGGCATTTCCCGTATACGGATGCGTCTGGTCAATCTGTACCAGAATGCCCGAGTGAACATGGCTCTCATCCTTCGGAATTCCCACGAAGCCATCCGGCATATCCGACTTTGATTCGATGTTGATACCGGCATCCTGCACCGGAATACCAAGTGAATTCCCCGTATTTTCAGAAGTATCCTGTACTGTCGGGGCTTCCTCTGTATTCGCCGCCGTATCATCGGCAGGCTTTTCCAAAATCAATTCATCGCTCCAGAAAACCGCACTTGCGTCCGGCTTTTTGAACAGTCGGCAAAGTGCATCCACAGGCCACAGGATCACATTCGCTGCAATAAAAAGCAGCAGAATGCCAACCAACGAATCATTGCGAACGTTTCGTCTCTTTCTATTCATTTTTTGTCACCTTTTCTTTTCTCTTGTTCTTATCTACTGCACCTTTGTTGTATCTGTCGGTGCATTTTCTGTTTCTTGTGCCATATATTCATCCGTGGTGTCCATCGGATAAGTACCGGTAATAATGCCGTAAATCTTGAATGCGTCAAAAATGGGCCGCCATTTTGTCTGTCCACCAGCAGTTACCGCTATGTAGGTGTGTCCGTCCAATGTCTGTGCATAGCTTGCAAGGCACTGTCCCGCCTCATCGGTAAAGCCCGTTTTTCCGCCAAGAATGGTAATTCCCTCCACTTCTGTTCCGTACATACGGCTGAACATCGTACTGAACAGCTTGATTCCTTCGGGACTCTGCGGAGTTTGTCTGGTTGTATAGGTATAGGTGGAAATCACCTTTTTGCAAATCGGATTCTGCAGACAATAATCCATAATCAAAGCAATATCCGTAACGGTACTGTAGTGATTGGGATTGTGCAGCCCGCTTGCGTTGGTAAAGTGGGTGTTCTCAAGTCCGAGCTCCTCTACCTTTTCATTCATCAGCTGTACAAACGCTTCCTCCGAACCTGCAATGTGAATCGCAAGTGCCGTGGTAGCATCCGCACCGGAAGCCAATGCCGTACCATATAACAGATCCATCATCGTGCATTCCTCATCCGGCTGGAAACCGGCAAGGGATGCGTGCTCCGCATAAAGCGGCCCGATGATCTCATTGGTCATCTTAAAGGTGGCATTGTAATCCCCGATATTTTCAATCGCAACGATCAGCGTCATCAGCTTTGTCATGGAAGCCGGATAAATCACCGTCTGACTGCCCTTTTCTGCAATCACTCTGTTGTTGTCAAGATCAACAAGGATGCCGTATTCGCTGTCGATGCCCCCGCCCATCGGGATCACATCCGTCCCACGCTCCGGATAACTCACCGGGGGCGGCGGTTCGGTGGTCGGTTCTGTGGTTGCTTCTGTTTCTATATATGCTACGGTTTCAGTCGCCGGATCCTTTGGTTTTTCACCGGGATCGGTAAGGATCCAGATGATTCCCCAGATACCGAGGATCGTGATAAGTCCCATAACAATCAGCAAGACAACACCGGCAGGCGAAACACGTCTGCGGCGTCTTTTGCGTTTCTGCTGCAAGGGTAACGCCTCCATTTTCTTCATTTTTTCTACACAATGCAATAATTTTCGATATATCTATTTTCATTATATCTCATTTTAAACAAATTGTCAACACAGTATTCCACAATTCCTCATTTTTATGCAAAAATGCAATTGCCGATGTTGAAACGACGTATTTCGGTATGCAGAAATTCTTGTTTTTGTGCACAGTGCTGAAAAAATCATTTTTCCACAAAAAACGCTTGCATTTGCAAAGCAGCTGTGGTATACTATATTAGTTAAATAGTACTACTGTCTAAAGGAACTGATGGGCTACTATGCATTTACACTTGATGAAAGAGGTGAATTCTGATGAGAAAGGACATCCATCCTACACTGTTCAAGACAACCATTACCTGCCATTGCGGTAACGTAATCGAGACACAGTCTACCAAGCAGGATATCAAGGTGGAAATTTGCTCCAAGTGCCATCCGTTCTTTACCGGCAAGCAGAAGCTTGTAGATACCGGCGGACGTGTTGACAGATTCAAGAAGCGTTTCAATCTGGATAAGTAATTTGATTGTCATGAAGGATACGGGTAGTTGTAAGGCTGCCCGTATTTTCTTACTTGTTTAAGGTGGAGATCGTTATGGACTATTTTACAATTGCACAAACCGCTGAAACCACATTTACCGAAAAGCGTTCGGAATTTCTGGGTTACTTGGCACCCGTACACACCAATGACGAGGCAGTTGCGTGGATCAATGAAATCAAGGCGGGACATCGTAAAGCAAAGCATCATGTTTATGCCTATATTTTAAGGGATTCCAATATCACAAGATACAGCGACGACGGCGAACCGCAGGGTACGGCAGGTGTTCCGGTACTGGATGTACTGCAAAAGCGGGGGCTGACGGATGTCTGCTGTGTGGTTGTCCGCTATTTCGGTGGTATCCTGCTGGGCGGCGGCGGTCTGGTGCGTGCGTATTCTCACAGTGCCGCAATCACCTGCGATGCCGCAAACATTCTTCATATGTGCGAGTGCTGTCCGCTGACGCTGCAGATGGATTACACGCTCTACGGCAAGGTGACGCATATTTTGCCGAAATACGGTGTGATCGAGGTCGCAAGCGAATTTGGTTCGGATGTTTTTCTGGAACTGAATGTACGGCTTGAAGTGCTTGAACAGCTGAAAAAAGATCTGACGGAAATATCGGGCGGCAGGATCCGCATGGAATGCGGAAAACAGCAGTTTGCTGATTTTTCGTCCGTAGGATAAAATTTTTGAAATAAAAAGAGGGTTTTTCACCCTTTGAAATGTATAATATAATAGAACGCCAAAG
Source organism: Oscillospiraceae bacterium (assembly GCA_045592405.1). Taxonomy (GTDB): domain Bacteria; phylum Bacillota; class Clostridia; order Oscillospirales; family Ruminococcaceae; genus UBA3855. The sequence goes on along the minus strand of JAZNUR010000021.1, from coordinate 9,309 downwards.
GGGGATGTGTATGACCATTCGTGAACAGATCGAAGAACGTGAAGCCAAGTCGCTTTCTACCGTTGCCTGCAAGAGCAATGACGAGAAAATGACAATGCGGCAGAAATATGAAGAATCCTGTACATTCCGCACTGCCTTTCAGCGTGATCGTGACAGGATACTGCATTCCAATGCATTCCGCAGGCTCAAGCGTAAAACACAGGTATTCCTCTCCCCCGTCGGCGACCATTACCGTACACGACTGACACATACACTGGAAGTTGCACAGATCGCAAGAACCATTGCCCGTGCCCTGTCGCTCAACGAAGATCTGACCGAAGCGGCTGCTCTGGGACATGATCTGGGACATTCCCCGTTCGGTCATGCGGGTGAAGCCGTGCTCAACGCCATTTGCCCCCACGGATACAAGCATTATCTGCAGAGCGTCCGTGTCGTGGATTACATAGAAAAGAAAGGCGAAGGCTTGAATCTCACCTTCGCTGTCCGCAACGGCATTGCCTGCCATACAAACGGTGTGGCAGAAACGCTCGAAGGCAATATTGTCCGTGTTGCGGATAAAATCGCCTATATTAACCATGATATTGAGGACGCTGTCCGTGCCGGACTTCTTCGCAATGAAGATCTGCCGCCGGAGGCGATTCGTGTGCTTGGATGTGAGAAATCCGCACGCATCACAACCATGGTGGCTGCCGTTGTGGAACACGGAACCGAAAGTATTGAAATGGTTCCGCACGTTCAGAAGGCACACGATATTCTGCATTCCTTCATGTATGAGAATGTATACCATAATCCGACCGCAAAGCGTGAAGAAAAAAAAGCGGAGCTTTTGCTTGAAAAGCTCTATGGATATTTCCGTGCAAACCCCGAAAAGCTTCCGGAGGAATACCGCAGGATCGCTGATCTCATGGATGTGGACAGGGCGGTCTGCGACTATATTTCCGGCATGAGCGATGGATTCGCAGTGGATCTGTATACGGAACTGTTCATTCCCAAATTCTGGAAGTAGGTGATACCGTGCTTTCCGAAGATTTTATTTATCGGCTTCGTGAGGCCAACGATATTACCAATGCATTCGGGTTGTATGTCAACCTCAAAAAACGTGGCAGAACCCATGTCTGCAATTGTCCGTTCCATTCGGAAAAGACACCATCCTGCACAGTATTTCCCGATACACAGAGCTTTTACTGCTTTGGATGCGGTGCGGGCGGCGATGTGATCACGTTCACCATGAAAATGGAAAACCTCAGCTACATGGAGGCTGTGCGTCTGCTTGCACAACGCTGCGGCATGGAGCTTCCAACGGAAAATCCCGAAGAAGCCAGAAATGCCAGACGCAGGGTCCGCTGTCTGGAAATCAACCGTGAAGCGGCAAATTTCTTTTATAAACAGCTCATTTCGGGAAAAGATAAAAGAGGTCTGGAGTATTTTGCACAGCGAAAGCTGCAGCCCGCCATTGTCAAAAAATATGGACTGGGCTTTGCTCCCGATGACTGGAATCAGCTGCGTGACCACCTCCGTGCCAAGGGATATACCGATGAAGAAATGGTGATCGCCGGTGTCTGTCAGCAGGGCAGGAACGGCAGTGTTTATGATAATTTCCGGGGTCGTGTGATGTTCCCCATTGTGGATCTTCGGGGAAATGTCATCGGATTCGGCGGCAGAGTGCTCGATGACAGCAAGCCCAAATATCTCAATACCGGAAAATCCCCTGTGTTTGACAAAGGACGCAATCTTTTTTCAATGCAGTTTGCCAAGAACGCTTCCTCCACCACCATGATTCTGGCAGAAGGCTATATGGATGTGATTGCCATCCATCAGGCAGGCTTTGAAAATGTGGTGGCAACGCTGGGAACGGCAATTACCCCCGATCAGGCAAGGCTGATTTCTCAGTACGCCAAGGAAGTGGTCATTGCCTACGACAGCGACGGTGCCGGACAGGCTGCCACGCAAAAGGCACTGAACCATTTCAGTGCAGTGGGACTCCCCGCACGCATTCTGAAACTTGAAGGTGCCAAGGATCCCGATGAATTTATCAAAAAATTCGGAACCGAGCAGTTCCGCATTCTCATTGACCACGCCGGCGACGCACTGAATTTCCGGCTGGATAAATGCCGTGAGGGACTTGATCTGGAAACCGAAATCGGCAAAACCACGCTGCTGCGGCGGAGCATCAACATTCTGGCTGGCATCAGCAACCCACTGGAACGTGATATCTACATCACACGCACGGCAAAAGAACTCGAAATCCGTGTGGAGGTACTGCGTGAACAGGTGGACTATACGGTACGCCGCAACACGGGTGCTGCCAAAAAATCAGAATTCCGTGCCATTGAAGCCCGTACCCTGCAAAGAGACGAGATCAACCCGATGGCACAGCAGTTTCCCAAGGAAAGCAAGGCGGAGGAACAGATTATTTCCTATTTGCTGAGATTTCCGGAAGAATACGAAATGGTCTGGAGCAATCTGCCGCCTTCCTATTTTGTCACCGATTTCCATAGGAGGGTGTATGAGGCAATTTGCCTGATCATGCCCGATTATACACAGTTCTCCCTTACGCTGCTGGGATCAAAATTCACAGCGGAGGAAATGGGACGCATCAGCGGAATTGACGCCAAAAGCAGGGAGTTTACCGTAGACAGGGATACGCTTGAAGAGTGCATCCGTGTTCTGAAGAATTCCCGCAGCCGTGTCAAGCCAAGCGAACATATGTCGGATGATGACCTGCTCAAGGTCATTGCTCAGAAGAAGAAACAATAACCAATGCAGGAGGAACAGAAATGGACAAGAAGTCAACAATTGAAGCTCTGCTCGAAAAGGGTAAATCCACAGGAAAACTCACTACCAAGCAGATTTCCGATGCACTTGAGGAAATGGATTTTGACGCCGATCAGCTCAACTCCTTTTATGACAGCTGCGAACAGCTGAATATCGAAATCATCGACAATAACGTTGTGGATGATTCTTTGGATCTGAACAATATTCCGATGATCGACAATCTGGATGAGGATCTGGAATCCGCACTGTCCACGGAAGGACTTGCTGTGGATGATCCCGTTAAGATCTATCTCAAGGAAATCGGCCGTGTTCCGCTGCTTTCCGGTGATGAGGAGATCAAGCTTGCAAGACTCATGGCTGAAGGCACACCGCTTGAGGCAAAGCGTGCAAAGCAGCGTTTGTCCGAAGCTAACCTGCGACTGGTTGTCAGCATTGCAAAGAAATATGTCGGCAGAGGTATGCAGTTTCTCGATCTGATTCAGGAGGGCAACCTCGGTCTGATCAAGGCTGTGGAAAAATTTGACTACAACAAGGGCTTTAAGTTCTCGACCTACGCAACATGGTGGATCCGTCAGGCAATTACCCGTGCCATCGCCGATCAGGCAAGAACCATCCGTATCCCCGTGCATATGGTAGAAACCATCACAAAGGTAAAGAAGATCTCCAGTCAGCTTCTGCATGAAAATGGTCACGACCCGACGCCCGAAGAAATTGCCGAGCGTCTGGAAATGCCCGTGGAGCGTGTGCGTGAGATCATGCGTATTGCACAGGATCCTGTTTCTCTGGAAACTCCCATCGGTGAGGAGGAGGACAGCCATCTGGGTGACTTCATCCCCGATGACGACGCCCCCGCACCGGCGGATGCCGCATCCCTCACCCTGCTCAAGGAACAGCTGGAGGAAGTGCTTTCTACGCTGACTGATCGTGAGGCGAATGTACTTCGTCTGCGTTTTGGCCTGATTGATGGCCGTTCCCGCACGCTTGAGGAAGTTGGTGCACAGTTCAAGGTCACCAGAGAACGTATCCGTCAGATCGAAGCCAAGGCACTTCGCAAGCTGCGTCATCCCAGCAGAAGCAAAAAGGTTAAGGATTTTCTTGATTAACACCCTACACTAACAGCCGAAACTCCCCTGCTAAATTCAGCAGGGGAGTTTTTTACAAAAAGAACTTCCTGCCTGAGCAGGAAGTTCTAATGATATTATGCCTTTTCAATCGGCAGATCAATCAGCTTGACAAGGAACTTCATGATGTTCAGTGAATCGGCAGGTGTAGGTTTGCCGTCATTGTCAACGTCGGCATTTACCTTGCCCTCGCTCGTCAGCTCACCCACGCCCAGCAGATTCTTGTTCAGTACGATAATATCCAGAATGTCAACCACGCCGCTGCAGTCAACATCGCCGTAAAGAACATCATCAACAGGCTCATCATCGGAGGGATTTTCCTCAGGATCTTCCGCTGCACTCAGAAGGTATGCATCCGTGATTGTAACATCACCCACACTTGCAGCTTCACCGTCAATATCCGCCCACCATACCTGTCCCTGGAAGGAGGACTGCTTCTGAATCAGGGCAATTGCTTCTGCAATGATTTCCTCATCCTCTACAACCTCAGTACCGAGTGTGACATTCAAAGGCTTTGTCATATCCACCTTAATTGTACCGCTCTTTGTCGTTTCCCAAGGTGTATTTACCCAGTAATATTCGCCGCCGATTTCTACGCCGCCGCCAAGACCGCCGTTTGCGTAGGAAATTTCATCACCCAGATCTACAACCAGATATACTGCCTCGCCAACCGCCTCGGGGAAGTCGATCTGCACATAACCGGTTTCTTCCGTCAGTTTTGCATGACCTTCCTTCGGAGGCTCTGTGGGTTTCTCAGGTTCTGTGGGTGCCTCAGGTTCTGTTGCTTCCGGAATGAATTCTTCTCCCGTATACTCAAAAGTCTTGTAATCCGGCAGTTCATCCAATGTGATTACCGCATCACTCTGATAAATCTTCTTCAGAGTATCCTTGTTGTTGAACAGTGTCACAAACTTACCGCTATCCTCTTCACCATCGTACCAAGGACAGAAATAAGACCAGTATGCACCCTCTTCCAGCATTGCGTCAATGGAAGGAACAGTGTCGCATTCTGTCAGAGCAACGATTTTGCCGGAACCACCGTACATATCCACCAGATTAAAGAATGTGGAGGAAATAGCACTTTCGTTGGGGTTGTTTGCAGATGCATTGTACTTATCGTAACCGATGATATCCACATATTCGTCGCCAGGATACCACTTTTTTGAATTTGCATAGGTGTAGCTGTTGAATTCCCAAATAATATTGTGCAGATCATGTTCCACTGTCAGCTTTTCATAGAGGAACTTCCAGAGCTCCTTGTAAGTTGCGGAACCATCCTTGCCCCACCAGAACCAGGAACCTGTTTCGCCGCCTGAACCCTCCGCCTCATGGAACGGACGGAACAACAGCGGTACACCGGCATCCTGTAGTTCCTTCAGCTCTGCAGCCAAAAGATCCGCAGCATCGTTGAAATACTGGTACTCCTTGGATTCCTTATCTTCCAGAATCTTTGACGGATCAAAATTTGTCTTGTCACTATAGGTAGCCTTGCCCCAGTCAAGCTTGTCACCAAACTCATAGGTATCCATATCTACAGGCACGTTAATATGCCAGGAAGCCGTTGCAATACCGCCTCTTTCGTTTACCCATTCGATGATACGCTCGGTTGTACCGTCATCCCAGCCATAGAGGGAGTTGTAGTTCATCAGGTCGAAACCACGAATTGCCGGATATTTGCCGCTCAGATCCTTGAGATACTCAAATTCCCATTCGTAGTCGTTGTTATGACCGCCGCCGTAAATCTCCTGCTGACCGGAAATAATGTAGTCACCATAAACGGTCGCCATATAATTCATCAGGCCCTGTGCTTCCTTTGTTGCATCCTTATCACACAATGTGTTGGAGCACTGCAGCTCGCCAAGCTCCGCTGCTTCAATACTTACATAGTCAAACAGCGTCCAGCCCCAAGAACCGACAATAGTCACGGTATTGTCACCCTTCTCAAGCTTGACTGTACCGAACTTAACTTCCTCAAAGGTTTTGCCTTCAGCAAAGCTTACATTTCCCTGATTGACGCCATTGATCTCCAGTCCCTGTATCTTAGCACCATAGATTCCTGCATAGCCAATCGTCATTTCATACATTCCTGTCTCCGGAACAGTTACCGTGACGGAAATAGTGTCCGCATTATCCTGCAGGAATACATATCCCGTGCCGGAATATCCGGACTGCTCGGACAAAACAGATGCAGAACCGGTCTGCGTGCCATCTTCGAACTCAAACTTTGTCGCAGCGGCAGATGTTCCGAACGGAACTGCCAGCAGGGTGTTCAGCATCATTGCACAAGCAATCGTGCTGCCTGCAAATTTCTTTTTCAACATACCATTCATCCTTCCTTAAATTAGTTTAATCCGTGCAACGCACCGTATACCTTATTTTAGCACATAATGGTATTACTTGTCAATAATTTTTCTGTTTTTTAGGCATTTCACACAATCAGCAAGGGCAAATTTCCTTGTATTAGGTAAATATTAGAGGTTTTTGCGGTTATTTTAAGTAATTTTTATTAACAGAATATTTCGAAACAACAAAAAAGAGGACTCCGAAGAGTCCTCTTTTAAAAAGCGAAATTATTCGTTGATAGCGATAACAACGCCGGAACCAACTGTTCTACCACCCTCACGGATAGCGAAACGGAGGTTCTGCTCGATAGCAATAGGTGTGATCAGCTCAACATCCATTTCAATGTTGTCGCCAGGACGGCACATCTCAACACCCTCAGGCAGAGTGATGATACCTGTAACGTCAGTTGTACTGAAATAGAACTGCGGTCTGTAGTTGTTGAAGAACGGTGTGTGACGGCCGCCTTCTTCCTTCTTCAGAACGTAAACCTGACCTCTGAACTTTGTGTGGGGGTTGATGGAGCCGGGCTTGCAGAGAACCTGGCCTCTTTCAACGTCCTTTCTCTGAACACCACGGAGCAGAGCACCTACGTTGTCACCAGCCTCAGCAAAGTCGAGCTGCTTTCTGAACATTTCCAGACCAGTTACTGTAGTCTTGGAGCTTTCTTCCTTCAGACCAACGATCTCAACTTCCTCACCAACGTTCATACGACCTCTCTCTACACGGCCTGTTACTACAGTACCACGGCCGGAGATAGTCATTGTATCCTCGATCGGCATCAGGAAGGGCTTAGCATCGTCTCTTTCAGGAGTCGGGATATACTCGTCAACCTGAGCCATCAGTTCCAGAATCGGAGCGTATGCAGGATCGTTGATGTCATCGGGAGCATTCAGAGCAGCAAGAGCGGAACCCTTGATGATCGGAATATCATCGCCCGGGAATTCATACTCGGACAGAGTATCACGGATGTCCATCTCAACGAGTTCGAGCAGCTCTTCGTCGTCAACCTGGTCAGCCTTGTTCATGAATACTACGATTGCCGGTACGCCTACCTGACGAGCCAGCAGGATGTGCTCCTTAGTCTGAGCCATCGGGCCGTCGGAAGAAGCTACTACGAGGATAGCACCGTCCATCTGAGCAGCACCGGTGACCATGTTCTTTACATAGTCAGCATGTCCGGGGCAGTCAACGTGAGCGTAGTGACGGTTGTCAGTCTCATACTCAACGTGTGCGGTGTTGATTGTGATACCACGCTCTCTCTCCTCGGGAGCCTTGTCGATCATGTCATAAGCCTCAAACTTAGCCTGACCCTTCATAGCGAGAGTCTTTGTGATAGCTGCAGTCAGAGTTGTCTTACCGTGGTCTACGTGACCAATTGTACCAATATTTACATGGGGCTTGGTACGTTCAAATTTTGCCTTTGCCATTGGAAGTTTCCTCCTTTTAATACTGTTTTACAGCATAATGATATATATATTATACCAGATAGCTGCATAAATTGCAAGTGTTTTTTGAAAAAAATACCTGCGAAAACACATAATTTTACTTATGTGGGGTTAATTAGTCCTTTTTGCCTCTGGAAGTCATAATGCCTTCGGCAATATTCTTCGGAACTTCTCTGTAGCTGTGAGGTTCCATTGCATACTGACCACGGCCCTGTGTGTTGGAACGCAGCTGGTTGGAATAGCCGAACATTTCGGACAGCGGAACCAGTGCATCAACCTGAACGGTACCCGGTCTTGTTTCCTGACCCTGAATCTCACCACGACGGGAGCTCAGGTCGCCGATTACGTTACCCAGATAATCATCGGGAGCAATCACTGCAACCTTCATGATCGGTTCCATCAGGATCGGCTCTGCCTTACGCATAGCTTCCTTGAACGCCATGGAGCCTGCAATCTTAAATGCCATTTCAGAGGAGTCAACTTCATGGTAAGAACCATCATACAGTTCAACCTTAACGTCAACTACCTGATAGCCGGCAAGTACACCAGCCTGCATAGCACCCTTGATACCTGCATCAACTGCGGGGATATATTCCTTCGGAATGGAGCCGCCAACTACAGAGTTGATGAACTCGTAACCCTTACCGGACTCATTCGGGGATACGCGGATCTTAACGTGACCGTACTGACCGCTACCACCGGACTGCTTCTTATACTTGTGGTCAACATCTGCAGTGCCCTTGATGGTTTCCTTATAGGATACCTGCGGAGCACCTACGTTAGCCTCTACCTTGAACTCACGCAGCAGTCTGTCTACAATGATGTCAAGCTGGAGCTCACCCATACCTGCGATGATGGTCTGGCCTGTTTCCTCGTCACTCCATGTGCGGAATGTCGGGTCCTCTTCAGCCAGCTTGGAAAGAGCAACGCCCATCTTTTCCTGACCAGCCTTGGTCTTCGGCTCGATAGCCAGATTGATAACCGGCTCCGGGAATTCCATGGACTCGAGGATTACAGGATGGTTTTCATCACACAGTGTATCACCGGTTGTGGTCTGCTTCAGACCGATTGCAGCTGCAATATCGCCGGAATATACAGTTGTCAGTTCCTTACGGCTGTTAGCGTGCATCTGCACGATACGGCCGATTCTCTCGTGCTTGCCCTTTGTGGAGTTGAGTACGCCGGAACCGGAATTGAGAACGCCGGAGTACACACGGAAAAATGTCAACTTACCAACGAACGGGTCGGTTGCAATCTTGAATGCAAGAGCTGCAAACGGTGCATCATCGGAAGAAGGACAAATCTTCTCCTCACCTGTTTCAACGTCGATACCCTTAATATCATCAACGTCTGTCGGTGCGGGCATATAGTCTACAATAGCATCGAGCAGCTTCTGTACGCCCTTATTCTTGTAGGAAGTACCGCATACTACAGGAACCATTGTATTTGCAATACAGGACTTTCTGATTCAGTTCTTGATCTCCTCAATGGTAAGTTCCTCGCCTGCAAAATACTTCTCCATCAGCTCGTCATCCTGCTCAGCAACATGCTCCAGCAGGGACTCACGATACTGCTCAGCCTTTTCAACCATGTCTGCGGGAATGTCCTCAACACGGATGTCCTTG
>JAZNUR010000020.1:0-8371 GCA_045592405.1 Oscillospiraceae bacterium | reverse complement strand
TGCCAAAAGGCACCGGAAATCAAACCGATTTCCGGAGCCTTTTTGACGAAAAAAGAACGCCAACCGAAGTTGGGGTTCTTGGAAAGTCTGTAATTAGCCGACGCAGGTCAGGCCGCCGTCGGGATACAGGATGTTGCCGGTCAGGAAGTCGGAAGCGGGGGAAGCCAGGAACAGAGCGGTGCCCACGCAGTCTTCGGGAGCGGCGGTCTTGCGCATGGGAACGGCGTCGGCCAGGCTCTTCAGGTAAGCGTCGCCGCCGCGCTGCTCAATGACGGGAGCCATCATGGGAGTCAGGGTGACGGTGGGACCAAAGGCGTTGACAGTGATGCCGTGGGGGCCGAACTCGGAAGCCAGCTGCTTGGTCATCATATCAACAGCACCCTTGGTAGCGCAGTAACCTCGTAAGGATGCGGCGTATTTCCACACAATGTCCAAGCTCAAAGCCTACGGCATTGAGCATATCGCCTTTGCGGATGCATCGGCGGAGGAAAAGGCGTTTCTGGAGCTGTATTTCAAGCGTGAGATCAAGCCCCTGCTGTCCCCCGTCATCATTGACAAACGCCAGCCCTTTCCGTTCCTGCGGAACAAGGAGATCTACATTGTGGTGCACCTGCAGTCAAAATCGGGCGTCAAGCTCGGCGTGATCCCGACAGCGGGATTCCACGACCGTGTGATCCGTCTGGACAAGAAGGGCAGATTCATGCTGCTCGAAGACCTGCTCCTGCATTTTGCATCGGCAGCATTTAAGAATTACAAGGTGCTCGACGCCGCCGTCATGCGTGTGACACGCAATTCCGACATTCCGTTCGGCGGCATGGCTGCCGACGAGGAAACCGACTTCCGTGATGTCATGGAAGGTCTGCTCAAAAAACGCAAAAAGCGTGAACCCGTGCGTTTGCAGATGAACAGCAGTCTGGACACGGAGGCAATGGCATACCTCCTCTCCCAGCTCAAGCTCAAGAAAAAAAATCTGTTTTTTGAAGAAACACCCCTCGACCTGTCCTTTGTGTACAAGCTTGCGGAATTCAATTCCGATCCTTTGCTGCGTTTTGCACCGCACAAGCCGCAGAACCGCAGTGATATTTCCACAAGACGTGACATGATGTCGCAGATCGCCGAGCGTGACATTCTGCTTTCCTATCCCTATGAATCCATCACGCCGTTCCTGCGTCTGCTCCACGAGGCGGCACTCGATCCCGATGTGGTATCCATCAAGATCACACTCTACCGTCTTGCCTCCAACAGCCGTGTCATTGAATCGCTCTGTCAGGCTGCCGAAAACGGCAAGGAAGTGCTGGTCATGGTGGAGCTGCGTGCGAGATTTGACGAGGAAAACAACATTCACTGGGCAGAACGTCTGCTGGATGCAGGCTGCACGGTCATCTACGGGCCGCACAACATGAAGGTGCATTCCAAGCTCCTGCTCATTACCCGCAGAACTGATGACGGCGTGCAGAATTTCGTGCAGATCGGCACGGGCAATTACAACGAGAAAACCTCACGGCTCTATACCGATCTGTCACTGATGACAGCGGATCCCGACATTGCCGAGGACGCACGCCACGTCTTTGACGCACTGTCCACCGACAGTCTGGTGCAGGAAACCAAGGCTCTGCTGGTTGCTCCGCTTTGCCTTCGCAGCAAAATTCTGGAAATGCTCGACGAGGAAATTGAACGTGCCAAAAATGGCGAAGAAGCGTATTTTGGAGCAAAGGTCAATTCCATCTCCGACCGTGCCGTGATGGACAAGCTGTCCGAAGCGTCGCAGGCGGGTGTGAAAATCGAGCTTGTGGTGCGTGGCATCTGCTGCCTGAAGGCAGGTGTGAAGGGATATACCGATAATATCCGTATCGTGAGCATTGTGGGAAGATATCTTGAACACAGCCGTGTTTATATTTTCGGAACATCCGACCGCCGCAGGGTTTACATCAGTTCGGCGGATTTCATGACACGCAACACCATGCATCGTGTGGAGGTGGCAGCTCCGATTCCGGACGCAGCCATGAGAGAGAATATCGTCGGGATGGTACAGCTGTGCCTGTCCGACAACGTCAAGGGCCGTGAATGCCGCAGTGACGGCACATTCCATTACTGCACCCGTGCGGAAGGGGAAATCCCCGTAAATGCACAGGAAACCCTGTACGAGCAGGCCTGTGCCGCATCCGCTGAAACCACCAAATAGAAAGGAGCCACATTTTGTCCGATCTTCATTTCCAACCCCCAAAAGAAACCTGGCGAAGCAATGCTGTCAAGGCTCTGTGGACATTCCTGACCATTGCCGCCGCAATCCTGTTCTTCTACATCATCCAGTACCTCGGGCAGATTTCCGCCTTTATCGGCTCCGTGCTCAGCACCCTCAGTCCGATTTTCTGGGGTCTGGTGATCGCCTATCTGCTCGATCCGGTTGCGTGCTTCTATGAAAAATACGCACTGAAGATCCTGTCGGAAAAATCGAAGCGTCCCGATCGTGTCCGCAAGACCGCCCGTGTGATCGCTGCGTTTCTGTCGCTGTTCACAGCGATTGGCTTTGTGTCTCTCCTGCTGTGGGTAATCGTCCCGCAGATCACCTCAAGTGTTTCGGGACTCGTTAAGGAGCTGCCCTCGCAGATCGACGATCTGATGCAGCAGCTGCAAACGAAAACCGTATTTGACAACGACACCACCTACGGAAAATACGCAAACGACGCTCTGCTCAGTGCACTGAGCAGCTTCGAAAGCTGGCTGATGACCGATGTCCCCTCACAGGCGGATCTCCTCTTTGGTTATTTCTATACGGGCGTTAAGAGCGTATTCAAGGTCGCATCCAATCTTCTGATCGGAATGATCCTCTCCGTGTACATCACCATCGACAAGAATCGTCTGCTGCGTCAGGTCAAGCAGATGACCTACAGCATTCTCCCCACACCTACCGCAGCCCGCCTGCGTCGTGTCATGGGCAGGGGCAACAAGAAATTCAGTGCCGCCATCCGTGGTAAGATGCTCGACTCGCTGATCATCGGCATGATCTGTTTTGTGGTACTGACATTTCTCAATATGCTGCCATTTCTGGAATTCCCGTATCCCGTACTGCTCTCCGTGATCGTGGGCGTAACAAACGTGGTTCCCTTCTTCGGCCCGTTCGTGGGTGCGTTCATCACGGGCGTTCTGGTGCTGTTCGATAATCCGGGCATGGTCATCCCCTATCTGCTCTGGATCCTTGTGCTGCAGCAGTTTGACTGCAACTACCTCGATCCGCATATCGTGGGAGGCTCCATCGGACTGCGTCCGTTCTGGTCGATTTTCGCCTGCCTGCTGGGCAGCGGATTGCTCGGCGTTCCGGGCTTTGTCATCGGCCCGCCCGCATTTGCGTTCGTGTATGAGATCATCAGCGAATGGTCGGAGGATCGCCTGCGTGCCAAGCGTCTGCATGAGCTGTTCCATATTTCTCCCGAGGAGGAGGATTTCGAGGATTTCGCCGAACTGGATGAGGATTTCATTGCCAGCATCCTGCAGGAGGAAAACGAGGAGGAAGAGCTGGAAAACCAACGTGAGCAGGAACGTGAACTGCGTGCACAGGAACGCAGGGAAAGAGTCCGCCGTATGCTGAAAAAGTACAAAAAACAATAGTTTTCCATCTTTGAAAAAACAAAAACGGGAACCGCAAGGTTCCCGTTTGTATTTTATCAATACCACGCCGGAGTCGCTCCGAAATCATCGGCAAGCTCCACACTGTATTCATCCAGCACCTTGCTGCAGAATGCAGCAAAGGATCTGAGAATATTCAGGGATTCCTCACCCTGCGTTACACCGTAGGATTCCGAAAATCCGATCGAAAAATTGCAGCCCGTGATCTGCAGCTCAAGCTGGAATTCATTGAATGCCGGATTGCGGTAAGCGGTGATCTTGTATCTGAAATTATACTCATCCTTATACGTGAACACGTTATCACGGGGATTCGGGGTTTTCTGCAGTTCAAAGCAGGTGTCCGCAAACACCTTTTTCAGAATCCTCCTGTCCGCCAGATGCCAGATCATCTGTCCCTTTCCGGGCACCGGCACATGAACGGCTGTCGGAAGAAATTCCGCTGCAAGCTCCCGCAGACGCTTGGTATGTACTTCGGTCAGATCACGAAACCGTTCCTGATCTTCCTTTGCAAAGATGCAGCTGCGATGCGTCCACTTCGGCTCGCCGAGATACGGCTTGAGCTTTTTGATGATATCCGCTGTACTGCGGGGCGACGCTTCATCAGTCGATTCAATGCACACCTTGATGGTGTTGTACTTCTGCCCATCGTCAAAATCACGCACCTGCAAAATGCGGTTGGATTTGAACGGCGGGCGGTTCACGGTAGGATGCTTGCCCTGCGTGATCTTGTAATCCACCGCAATGGTGTCGTCACTGTCCTCATACCACTTGATGCCGTCAAGAATGAGGTTTCCGAAAGGAATGCTGAACGAACGTGGAATCTTGGAAAACAGTGCGGAAATGTCATCCCAGTCCTCCTCGTCGGCATGAATGCCGCCGTCCCTCCAGTTTTCCGAATAGCTGCTTAAATAAGTGGCAGGTGTACCGTCAAAATCCTCGGTATAGTGGTATTTCTTCAAAGACGGAAACATCTGCAGCACGGAATCAAACACAGGATCACCCAAAACGGTGTGCAGCGAAAATCCAAGGCTGGAATACGAAATTCCCAGCTCCTCCATCATCTGCTCCAGATAGGGTTTTGTCTGCCCGAAGCTCACCTTATCTGCAATGTTGAACAGATAGGTGTCAAAAACACGCATTTCCATAGATTCAGTCCTCCGCTCCCAATTGGTTCTTTCAATGCCGCTGTCAGCTGCACATTCTGTTTTTTTCAGGCAGTCCTTGGCGGCAACGACTTTTTCTGTAAATTTTATTATATCACATTAATCAAAAATTGTCAATCTAAAAATGAGGAAATTTCGGGGAAATTCCGCTTCCACGCATTCGGACGCCATTCGGGAATGGAAAGAAAGGTTCTCACAGCAAAAAAAGAGACAGTGCAAATGCACTGTCATGGAAGTGAAATAAAAGCATTTTTTGTGTAGAACAAAAGAAAGGAGACAACAAAACGAGTGTTAAAAATACGTTATCCGTATATAACACCACTATTATTATAAACGAAAAGTGCCGTTTCGTCAATAGAAAATCTGCAAAATTATGCCCATATTTTTCATTTTTAGCTGATTTGTACAAATTCGCCTTGAAAAATTCAATATATTTTACAAGGTTCAATCAATAAAAATATCCCGATATTTTCGCAATCGGGCGTATTTCGCAAAAAATGCATATTTTTTTTGCAAAAAAACTATTTACAAATGCGATGAATTGTGGTATGATATATAATGTACGGTCATGTGCTGAACATCGGCACATGGAACCAAACAGAAAATACATTATTTAGGAGGAAAAATCCCATGGCAAGAAAAATGAAAACCATGGACGGTAACAACGCCGCTGCTTGGGCGTCCTATCCGTTTACAGACCTGTCTGCGATCTATCCGATCACACCCTCTTCTGTAATGGCTGAAGTTACCGACCAGTGGTCCGCAAAGGGCCAGACAAACTTGTTCGGTGATCCCGTAACAGTTGTTGAAATGCAGTCCGAGGCAGGTGCAGCAGGTACCGTTCACGGTTCCCTGTCCGCAGGTGCTCTGACTACTACATACACCGCTTCTCAGGGTCTGCTCCTGATGATCCCGAATATGTACAAGATCGCAGGTGAGCTGCTGCCGAACGTAATCCACGTTTCTGCACGCTGCGTATCCTCCCACGCTCTGAACATCTTCGGCGACCACTCCGACGTATATGCGTGCCGTCAGACAGGTTATGCAATGCTCTGCTCCTCCAATCCTCAGGAAGTTATGGATCTGGCAGCAGTTGCTCACCTGTCCACCATCGAAGGCAGAGTTCCGTTCCTGCACTTCTTTGACGGTTTCCGTACATCCCACGAGATCCAGAAGATCGAGGTATGGGACAAGGCTGACCTCGACGAGATGCTGAATAAGGAAGCTGCACAGGCATTCCGTGATCAGGCTCTGAACCCGAACCATCCGGTTCTCAGAGGTACTGCACAGAACCCTGACATCTTCTTCCAGGCTCGTGAAGCCTGCAACCAGTACTACGATGCACTGCCCGCAGTTGTAGAGAAGTACATGGACAAGGTAAATGCTAAGATCGGCACAAACTACAAGCTGTTCAACTACTACGGTGCAGCAGACGCTGAGCACGTAATCATCGCTATGGGCTCCGTAAACGATACCATCGAGGAGACTGTAGATTACCTGAACGCAAACGGCGGCAAGGTTGGTATGATCCGTGTACGTCTGTACAGACCGTTCGCAGCTGACAGACTGGTTGAGGCTCTGCCTGAGACTGTTAAGCAGATCTCCGTTCTTGACAGAACAAAGGAACCCGGCTCTCTGGGCGAACCGCTGTATCTGGACGTTGTTGCTGCTCTCAAGGGCACAAAGTTCGACGGCGTAAAGGTATTCGCAGGCCGTTTCGGTCTTGGTTCCAAGGATACAACTCCCAACCAGATCATCGCTGTTTACAAGAACACTGAGAAGACTCGCTTCACCATCGGTATCAACGATGACGTGACAAATCTGTCTCTGGATGATTCCTTCAGCCCCGATACTGCACCGGCCGGCACCATCTCCTGCAAGTTCTGGGGTCTGGGCTCCGACGGTACTGTAGGTGCAAACAAGAACTCCATCAAGATCATCGGCGACCATACAGATCTGTATGCACAGGCATACTTCTCCTATGACTCCAAGAAGTCCGGCGGTGTTACCGTTTCCCATCTGCGTTTCGGTAAGACTCCGATCAAGTCCACATACCTGATCAACAAGGCTGACTTCGTTGCTTGTCACAACCAGAGCTATATCGACAAGTACGATATGGTTTCCGACATCAAGCCCGGCGGTACTTTCCTGCTCAACACCATCTGGGATATGGAAGGTCTTGAGGCTAACCTGCCCGGTCAGGTAAAGCGTTATCTGGCACAGAATAACGTAAACTTCTACGTCGTAAACGGTGTAAAGCTCGGTCAGGAAACCGGCATGGGCACAAGAATCAACACCATCCTGCAGTCCGCATTCTTCAAGCTCGCTAACGTAATCCCGTTCGAGGATGCTCTGGGCTACATGAAGGCTGCTGCTGAGGCTTCCTACGCAAAGAAGGGTCAGGATATCGTTGAGAAGAACTGGAACGCAATCGACGCAGGCTATCAGGGTCTGGTAAAGGTTGAGATTCCGGCTGCATGGGCTGATGCTGCCGACACCAAGATGGGTATGGACAAGGTTACCTGCGACAACAAGACGCTGGAAGACTTTGTAAACAACATCCAGATCCCCTGCAACGCACAGAAGGGTGATTCTCTGCCGGTATCCACATTCGTACACATGGCAGACGGTACATTCCCGCAGGGCTCTGCTGCATTTGAAAAGCGTGGTATCGCAGTTAACGTTCCTACATGGAATCCCGAAACCTGCATCCAGTGCAACCAGTGTGCATATGTATGTCCTCACGCTGTTCTGCGTCCGGTAACACTGACAGCTGAAGAAGCTGCAGCTGCTCCGTCCGCAATGAAGCTGGCTGACATGAAGCCTGCAATCGGCGATCTGAAGTTCGGTATGACAGTTTCCGTACTCGACTGCACAGGCTGCGGCGTATGCTCCAACGTATGTCCTGCAAACAAGAAGGCTGAAACTCTGGTGATGAAGCCCATCGCTTCTCAGATGGATCAGCAGGAATGCTTCAATTACGGCACAACCAAGGACATCAAGCCCGAGGTTACTGCAAAGTTCACAGAAGCTACTGTTAAGGGTTCCCAGTTCAAGCAGCCCCTGCTCGAATTCTCCGGTGCTTGTGCAGGCTGCGGTGAAACTCCCTATGCAAAGCTCGTAACACAGCTGTTCGGTGACAGAATGTACATTGCAAACGCAACAGGTTGTTCTTCCATCTGGGGCGGCAGTGCACCTTCCACTCCTTACACATACAACAAGAAGGGTTATGGTCCGGCTTGGTCCAACTCCCTGTTTGAAGATAACGCAGAATTTGGTTACGGTATGTTCCTGGCTCAGGAAACACTGAGAAACCGTGTTCTGGCAAAGGTTGAGGCTCTGGCAGCAAATGCTTGCAACGATGAAGTTAAGGCAGCAGCTGAGGAATTCCTCGCAACCAAGAACGACGGTGCAGCTAACACACCTGCATCCGAGAAGCTGATTGCTGCTCTGGAAGCTTGCGGCTGTGACGCTGGCAAGGCTATCCTGGCTGAAAAGGACTACCTGGGTAAGAAGAGCCAGTGGGTCTTCGGCGGCGCCGGCTGGGCACATGTCATCGGCTTGGCCGGTCTGGACCATGTACT
>JAZNUR010000019.1:0-10356 GCA_045592405.1 Oscillospiraceae bacterium | reverse complement strand
GTGACAAGAAGGTACTGCTGGCACTGTCCGGCGGTGTGGACAGCTCCGTTGTTGCGGCACTGCTGATCAAGGCAATTGGCAAGCAGCTGGTGTGCGTGCACGTGAATCATGGTTTGATGCGTAAGGGCGAAAGTGAGCAGGTAATTGAAGTGTTCCAGAATCAGCTGGATGCAAATCTGATTTATGTTGATGCAACGGATCGTTTCCTCGACCTGCTGGCAGGCGTGGAGGATCCCGAGAAGAAGCGTAAAATTATCGGCGGCGAATTTATCAAGGTATTTGATGAAGAAGCTGGCAAGCTGGAAGGTATTTCCTTCCTTGCACAGGGTACAATTTATCCCGATATTCTGGAGAGCGACGGCGTGAAGGCACATCACAATGTAGGCGGCCTGCCGGAGGATATGCAGTTTGAGCTGGTAGAGCCTGTGAAGCTCCTGTACAAGGATGAGGTTCGTGAAGTGGGCAGAGCACTGGGCCTGCCGTCATCCATGGTGGATCGTCAGCCGTTCCCCGGCCCCGGTCTGGGCGTACGCTGTCTGGGAGCAATCACTCGTGATCGTCTGAATGCACTGCGTGAGGCAGATGCGATCCTGCGTGAGGAATTTGACAATGCAGGACTGAACAAGACGGTATGGCAGTATTTCATTGCGGTTCCGGATATGAAGAGTGTCGGCGTGAGAGATGACAAGCGTTATATGGGCTGGCCGGCAATTATCCGTGCTGTGAACACCACGGATGCCATGAGTGCAACGATCGAGGAGATCCCGTATGCACTGCTGCATAAGATCACCAACCGTATCACAGCGGAGGTTGAGGGCATCAACCGTGTGTTGTACGATCTGACTCCCAAGCCAGTGGGAACAATCGAGTGGGAATAATCCCCTCGGTACATGATTTTGTTTAGTTTTAATTCCAATATAAGCATGAAAGGAAGTTATCATTATGGAAAAAATCTACACCGGCAAGACAAAGGACGTTTTCAAGCTTGAAAACGGCAATGTAATGCTCAAGTTCAAGGACGACTGCACCGGCAAGGACGGCGTTTTTGATCCGGGCGAGAACACTGTTGGCCTGACGATCGACGGCATCGGCAAGGCAAATCTGCAGACTTCTGTTTATTATTTTGAGATGCTCAAGGCAGCCGGCATCAAGACACATTATGTAAGTGCGGATATCGAGAATGCTACCATGGAAGTGCTTCCCGCAACTGTTTTCGGTCATGGTCTTGAGGTAATCTGCCGTCTGGTTGCGACCGGCAGCTTCATCAGAAGATACGGCGAATACATGGCTGACGGCACAGTGATCGACGGCGGTTATGTAGAGTGCACATTCAAGAACGACGAAAAGGGCGATCCGCTGGTAACCAGTGAAGGCCTTGAGGTTCTGGGTGTAATGAACAAGGCAATGTTCGAGAGCATGAAGGAGCAGACACTGAAAATCACAAAGATCGTTGCTGATGACCTGAAGACCATCGGTCTGGATCTGTGGGATATCAAGTTCGAATTCGGCTACAACAATGGCGAAGTGATCCTCATTGACGAAATTGCTTCCGGCAATATGCGTGTTTACAAGGATGGCAAGATCGTTGATCCCGTTGAACTGACAAAGCTGATCAACAACAGATAATGAAAGCAAAACAAAGGCACCGTGTACAGCGGTGCCTTTTTGCTTGTAATTCGAACGGCTTTATACAAAACTTTTAAAAGCCCTGACTCTGCGGAAGCACAGACACGACAGCGTGCCGGCAATACCCATCACGAAGAACAGCATTGCAGCACCGGAGCCTTTGCCGCTGCCGAATACTGCGGTCAGCAGGCTGTTTCCCGTCATTTCCATGAAGGGCTCGAAAATCTCATCCACGAGAAATCCGCCAAGAAAATATCCGACGGGAATGGTAAAAAACTGCAGCGTGTTCCTGACGGAATATACACGCCCCTGCATTTCCTTCGGGACATTGCTTCGGAAGAGCACATCATAATTTGCACCCATCAGCGGAATCAGAATCCACCCAAGCACTGAGCCGATACACCATATAACCGGATGATCCCCAAATGCAAGCAGGAAATTTTCCGTGCTCATGGAGAGGAGCAGACAGTTGCAGATCACCTTGATCCTGCTCTTGGGCTTCGGGAAACAGGTGGCGATCACGCTTCCGAGTAATGTGGCAATTCCCACACAGCTGTTGACAATGCCCAGAGCTGTTTCGTTTTGCTTGGAAAGTACCATCGCCGGAAGTACGGCATTGTTCATGGATGCGATCAGGTTGATCGACGACAAAAACAGAATCAGCCAGAGAATGCCCTTGTTGGATTTGAGATAAACCAGCCCGCTTTTTGCCGATTGCAGGAGGGTTTCCTTGCCTTCTGATTGTTTCCGGATTTCCGGAATCCGAATGAACAGCAGCAGCACCAGAAACGCAGCAGTGAATGTGATGAGATCGAATGCGATGACTGCTTCAATCCCTGCAAATGAGATGACCGCTGACGCCAGCACAGGTGTCAGAATGGATACAAGGGAATTGGAGAAGTACCGCATTCCGCTTGTTTTCTGGTAGTGTTCTTCGGGCGTGAGCAGTGTTGCGGCAACGTCGGATGCGGGGGACTGTACGGAATTCATCAGCCCGTTCAGTGCGTTGAGAATGTACAGATGCCATACCGCAAGATTGCCCGTTTTCAGTAAAACAAGTGTTGCGATGGTGCATACCGCCGCAAAGCTGTCGCACACAAGCATCACTGTTTTCTTGTTCCACTTATCACTGATTGCACCTGCAAAAATACTCATCATGACATAGGGTGCATAGGAACAAACACTCAGCAGAGCCGTTGTCAGTGCGGAACCGCTGTCCTGATATAGCCATATTACAAGTGCGAAATTCGTCATGGCACTTCCCAGCGAAGAGAACAACTGGGTAAGCCAGAGAATGATAAATAATCTGAGTTCTTTTAATATTTTCATAGTACCTTGCTCCTTTATTGTATTGATATTTCGTCAGGAATGCAAGGCATGACGGGATTCAATTCTCCATGCAGTCCGTCATTCCTTGCATGGAGCCGTGCAGGTGCAGAGCATCATTTCGGGTTCCTCCTTTTCATAGATGATTGTGATTCTATTATATCATGTCTTCTCCTAAAATGCAATGGGAGCATTCCAATTCCGAAAGTGCGGGGAGCAGTTATGATTCCGATGTGTGCAGTACAGCTGACAGAACGGCGTGGTAAAGCATGAGGAGAGCAGCACTGATCAGTATACCCCCAACGATATCCGTAAACCAGTGGACGCCCGAAATGAGTCTGCCGATTATCGTGACCGCAATCACGGCATAGGAAAGTACTTTGATGACCGCCATGCATTTTTGACTCTTTATCTGCAGACTGCATTCCGTAACGGCTGCAAGCATGAGGCAGATCGTCATAAGCGTATGGGAGGAAGGATAGGAGGCTTCCAGAAAGCCATTCATCAATATTGGTCTGTAATTGATGATGCAGCTTTCAAAAAAGAGGTAGACAGCGATCACCAGAATGTAAAAGCCGCCAAGAATGAGAATGCTTTTATCAACCTTCAGCAGGCTTCTGCGTCTGATCAGCTGCACAAGCCCGACCACGGCAAAAATAAAAGCCGTAAACACGGGAATCAGCCCAAGCCAATCCGTAATGTGATACCAGAGCATATGTACTCCGAAAAAATTGTGTACAAATTCGTTGATTGCAGCGAAACCGACCGCCGATCCCTGCGGCCCTATCGTCTGAACGTCTATGAGCTTTGTCAGAATGGTAAAGATGACCGCCAAACCGACAAGCAGTCCTGCTTTTCCAAATAAGCGTGTGGGGTTCTTCTGCATGATCATTTCCTCGTTTCGTTAGAATTTCAGCTTTCGCTGAATTCATCATATAACGAATCGCATGATGATGCAAGAAACGATCGGTAACATAATGCTACTGATCGTGTCAAAGCCGAATTTTCGTGCAGATACGCTTCGTGTCAGGATGGATTCATCAGCAGAATCCCCTTGAAAATCAAAATGAAAAGGGCAAATGTCGCCGCATACGGTGCCTGACCCAAAAACAGCAGAATGAGAACGATGGACAGACAGAGCGATATGATTTTCAGAATTCCGATACATTTTTCTTGATGCAATAAGGTGCATACCAGATGGGCGATACCCAGTATGCCGCACAAACAAATGGAAATGATGTAGGCAATTTTCATATAAGACGCTATGCCCGTCAGTGCAAAGATCGTTACAGATAAGAACGTGCCCTCCGCTTCTTCCTTATAAAGCGGCAGAAACAGCATCAGAAAAATCATGATATCAAGCACCGCAAACACAACCGATTTCATATGCAGGATTTTTGTTTTGCTTTCGTTTTCACAGACTTCGATAAGCTCATCGCCGGACAGAAGCTCGTCTATGGAAACAGAAAAATATTTTGAAATCGCCTTTAGGGAATCAATGCTCGGATAGCCCCTGTCGGATTCCCATTTTGAAATGGCGGTACGGGAAACAAACAGCCGTTCCGCCAGCTGTTCCTGTGTCAGATGATGTTCTTTTCGCAGTTTTTGCAGCTTTTCTGAAAATTCCATGCGTTGTTCCCCCGATCTGGTTTCTTTGATACTCTCAAATTATACCACACCCGACCACAAATTGCAATAGAAAACAGCGATCCCCCTCTTTGCCGCCTCAGTTCCGACACCTGCCAAGCCCGTGGATTCGCCTCTCCTTGACAAAAAATGACACACATGGTATAATGTCTAAAGTGATTTCATGACGAAAGCGGGAACGAAAATATGGAAACTTTTGAAAACTTTGTAGCATCGCTCAGCGATGTGCTTTACAGTAAGCTGCTGATCATCATTCTGATTGCAGGCGGCGTTTATTTTTCTTGCAGAACGGGATTTGTGCAGTTCCGGCTGCTGCGTGAACAGCTGCGTGCCGTGATGGAGAAGCCGCAGGACGGCAAGGGTGTTTCGTCGTTTCAGGCGTTGATGGTATCCACTGCTTCCCGTGTGGGTACGGGAAATATCATCGGTGTGTCCACCGCCCTGTGCCTTGGCGGATTCGGTTCGGTGTTCTGGATGTGGGTGATCGCCATCATCGGCAGTGCGTCGGCATTCGTGGAAAGTACCCTTGCACAGATCTACAAAAAGCGTGGTCCCAACGGCAGTTACGGCGGCCCTGCCTATTACATTGAAGCTGCCCTGCACAGCCGGCCGCTGGCGGTGGTATTCTCCGTATTTCTGATCCTGACCTATGGTTTCGGATTCAATATGCTGGCGTCCTATAATCTACAGTCCACATTTTCAGCATACAGCTTCTATGACACAACGTATTCTCCGTGGATCATTGGTCTGATTCTGGCAGTGATCGTCTGTTACTGCCTGCTTGGCGGCGGTTCCCGTATCATTAAGACCACAACCTTTCTTGTGCCGATCATGGGTGTTGCCTATGTGCTGGTAGCATTGGTGATCGTGGTAATGAATATCACCAGTCTGCCCTCCGTATTTGCTGCGATTTTCAGGGAAGCATTCGATTTTGAGGCGATTTTCGGCGGATTCAGCGGCTCCTGCGTGATGTACGGCATCAAGCGTGGCCTGTTCAGCAATGAAGCCGGCGTGGGTTCTGCTCCCAACGCTTCCGCATCTGCGGAAATCAGCCATCCCGCAAAACAGGGACTTGTACAGGTTCTGTCCGTATTTATTGATACCATCCTTATCTGCAGTGCAACGGCATTCATGTGTATGTGTTCCGGTGTAGAGCCGACAGCGGAGCTTTCGGGTGCTCCCTACATTCAGGCAGCCCTTCGTGAAACATTCGGCGAATTCGGACCGCTTTTCATCACTGTGGCAATGATCCTGTTTGCATTCACCACGCTGCTTGGCAATCTCTATTATGTGGATCAGTGCCTGAATCATCTGATGGGCAAGGTGCCCGGAAAGAAGTTCATGCTTGTCTACCGTGTGATTGCGTCGCTCGTCATTTTTGCAGGTGCGGGCTTGAATGCGGATCTGCTCTGGAACATTGCGGATATCCTGATGGGCGGCATGACAATCATCAATATCCCCGTGATCATCTTCCTGAGCAAGTATGCGGTGCGTGTCCTGAAGGATTACGAAAAGAAACGCAAGGATGGAGAAGAACCGGCATTTTTGGCGAAGGATATTGCACTGCCGCACAAAACAGACTACTGGAATTGAGTGCAGATTCATCATCGTGATGGGGTGCTGTCCATAGGGCAGTACCCCAATTAAAATGTCTGGATTACATTGACACGCACTTGTTTGTGTGCTATAATGTAAATGATGATTTTGTGAAAATGCATAATATTGTCTGTGAAAAGTTTGCGAAACTCTGGGAACTCATCAAAGCTTTAAGTTTATTTTAAGATAACATCCGTATAATGGATATATCAGGAAACATGAAGGTTTTGGGATTTTGCGTGCAGGGTTTGGGACGGAATCCTGCGGATTCTCTTTGTGCAAAAGGGGACTGCCAATGTAGTTTCGGCTGCATGGAACATAATGGCAGAAAGGAGCGGCGGACATCCGGACGGAAGTTGCGGTGTCGAACATATGGCAATCAGTACATTTCAGCGAATGGAAATCAAGTTTATGCTGAATATGGAACAGTATGAAGCGTTGCTTGAGGAAATACATAAGTATATGGAGCCGGACAGGTTCTGCATCGGCGGCAAGGAATACGGCATCTATAATATTTACTATGATACGCCCGACGATTATCTGATCCGTGAGTCCATCGAAAAGCCCTATTATAAGGAAAAAATACGGCTTCGCAGTTATTTTTCTCCCGCAGAGCCTGAGGACAGGGTGTTTCTGGAGATCAAGAAAAAAGTCGGCGGCGTGGTAACCAAACGCCGTGTGACGATGACGCTTGCGGAGGCGGACGCCTATCTGCAGCATCGGAAAAAACCCGTGGATATGAGCAAATACCTGCAAAAACAGATTTTCAGCGAAATGGATGTGTTCCTCAGTCAGCATCCCGTTATGCCCAAGCAGTACATCAGCTATCAGAGAGAAGCGTTTTTCGGCAAGGAGGATAAGGACTTCCGCCTGACGCTCGATCGGCAGATCACGGAACGCAGGTATGATCTTTCACTCTCACAGCCGAGCTACGGTGCCCAGATCATCGCACCCAACCAGCGTCTGATGGAAGTGAAGATCACAGGTGCCATGCCCCTCTGGCTTTCCAGAAAGCTTGCGGAACTCAAAATTTATAAAATCAGCTTTTCCAAGTACGGAAAAGCCTACCAGAGATATATTCGGAATCAGCTCTATGAAACCCGTGTTCTGAGCAAAAAGAAAGGAAGTATGATCCATGTTTGATTCGATTTTGACATATGATGCCGTGACGGGGGCGATCGTGAATTTGTCACCGCTGCAGTTTATTATCTGCATCATTTCATCCCTCGCCATTGGCTTTGGCATCAGTCTGCTCTATCTGATCACCCACCGCAAGGAGGGCTTTGCACAGAGCTATGCACTGACTGTGATCATGCTGCCGCCCATCGTCGCCATCCTGCTCATGCTCATCAGCAGCACAGCCGGAGGACTTGCACTGGCAGGCGTATTCACGCTCTGCCGCTTCAGAAGCATTCCCGCTGACCCCAAGGATGTCAGCTATGTATTCCTTGCAATGGCAAGCGGCGTTATCTGCGGCAAGGGCTATATTGCGATCGCATTCATTTTCTTTGTGCTGCTTGCGGTTGTGATGTATGTGCTGTATCTGACCAATTATGCGGCACCAAAGTCCAGCGATATGACGCTGAAAATTACCATTCCTGAAAATCTCAATTACGAGGGATTGTTCGATGCCGTGCTGAACAAGTACACCTCCAGCTGGAAGCTTCGCAGAATCAAGACTACGAATTTCGGTTCCATGTTTGACTGCATTTACAGCATCCAGCTTCCGGATAATGTCGAGCAGAAGAAATTCATTGATGAACTGCGAACCCTCAACGGCAATATGACCATTACCCTGACGATGTTCCGTTATGAGGACAAGATCTACGAAAAATAATGCAATTCTGTACAAAGACCGGATGGGAATCTGTCCGGTCGTTTTGTCATAGGCAGGAGCTTTTCGAATACAGAAAGAAAGGATCGGTTGGTATGAAAAATCTGAAAAACTGGATGTGCCTGCTGGCTGTTCTGGCGATGCTGGGAAGTGCTGCAGCCTGCGGAAATCAGAAGGAAGAAATGTCGGAACCGGATTCTGCCGTTTCCTCACAGGAGGATGACGCAGAGCCGGAGGATTATCTGAATGAACCCGATGAACCCGATGACGACGCCCCCATCAAGGAGGATGAGCTGACTGTCAAGGGAGAGGAAACCGCACCTGCGGTCACCACAACGGCTGTTTCCGAAACGCAGGCGGAATCTACCACGACTGTGCAGCATACGGAACAGCAGGCGGAAACCCAAAATACAGCAGCACCGAACGGCAGTACAGTGGAAACCGTCCCTGCAACGGAAGCCCCCAAACAGACGGCTCCTCCCGAAACAGCCCCTCCTGCAACACAGCCACCTGCAACGGAAGCTCCCGTTGATCCCGAAAACGTAGTTTCCGGCATCATTGATCTGGGCAGCATGAGCTGTGAGGGCGAGGGCGTTTCCATCAGCGGCAATGTGGTGAATATCACGGGCGAGGGAACTTACATCGTCAGCGGCAGTTTGCCCGATGGCATGATCAATGTGAATACCAAGCTGAAAGTCAAGCTCAAGCTCAACGGTGTGAATATCACAAATTCCACGGGTCCCGCCATTATGGTCAATGACGCAAAACGTCTGACCATCACACTCATTGAGGGAACTGTCAATTCCGTCAGCGGCGGCAGCGCTGCAAATGACGGTGCGATCTGCACCAACGATACCCTTGAAATCAAGGGGGCGGGCACACTCCATGTCAACGGTACCGTGGAGCACGGTATTTCCAGCGATGATGATATTGTCATCAAGAACGGCAATATCCATATCAATGCCGTAAAAACCGGCGTGATGGCAAATGATGACATTACCATCAGCGGCGGCACTCTCAAGGTTGTCGGCAGAACAAATGGTATGAAGTCCAAGGGAACGCTCCATATTGCCGGCGGCAATATTCATGTAACGGGAGGCCCGAAGGAAACCAAGAGCGGACTGTTCAGCATGACCACCTTCACGCTGACCGGCGGTTCTGTCTATGTGATCGGCTGTGGTGCTGCGGAACCCGATGCCGCAACTTCCACACAACGATCCGTTGCCGTGAAGTTCACCCCCTCCATTGCAGGCGGCGGTTCGGCAGTCATTTCTTCAGGCGGAAGTGTGTTGTTTGATGCGAGATCCGATACCGCTTTCAATACGATTTTCGTATCCACACCTGAGATCAGAGATGGCATGGAATTCAATGTTACCGCAAACGGCACGGATTGCGGTCTCTTTACAACAGCAGGAAATATGACAAGTGTGAATGCCGCCTACTAACGAGTTTCGGAGTTGTGTATTTGTTTTAAAAATCTGCCTTTTAACACTTTGTTCATATAAAAAATCGGGTTTTCATGAAACACATGGAAATTGCGTAAAAATTGCATAGAAATATTTAGTTTAGGATACAATTGTGTATTGAAACAGGGGATAAAATTGTGTAAAATATAAAAAACAGCAAAAAACTGATCCATTCGTGTGGAAAGTTTGCAGAGCCCCCCCTCTCATAGCTCAGCAGATTTTTCTGGATAAAGAATTGCTGTAGAAAAATTAAATCTTTTAACTTAGCGCAGTGGGAGTCAACCTTCCGGTTAAAATGATTTTATTTTTCTGAGTAACAGCTTGCAGTGCAGATGAGATAATCTCAAAAAATAAGCTGTACATTTTTACCTTCCTCTTTATGAAAACTTCCGACGTCGGTCGGGAGTTTTTATTTTTTCAAAATACAAAACGAGGTCGCCCTGAGCAGAGCGATCCTCGTGATTGCTATAGAATTGTTTCCATCCCGATTTTCTGCGGTTTCATCCCAAGTTTTTCATAGAATTTCATTGCGCCCGCATTACATGTCCACACGTTGAGCGTCACATTGTAGCAGCCGCTTTCCCTTGCAAATTCCAGCACATGACGGTACAGCGCAGAACCCACATGCTGCCCCCGTGCCGATTCCTCCACGCACAGGTCATCAATATAGAGTGTGCGGATATCCGTCAGTACATTATCATTTTCATGCTGCTGAAAAATGCAGAACGCATAGCCCAGAAGCTCGCCGTTTTCATCCCACGCACCGAATACGGGGCGGCTCTCATCCTGCAAAAGCGTACAAAGCTCCTCGTCCGTGTATTTCTTGCAGTCGGGCTTGAACAGATCCGGTCTGCCCTCATG
>JAZNUR010000018.1:0-4762 GCA_045592405.1 Oscillospiraceae bacterium | reverse complement strand
CTTCTTTTTTTCTTTTCCAAAAACCCCCCCCCGGCGGGGGGGGGGATTGAGCCTCTGATGGGGTTGCCGCCCATACGGGCCGCAACTCCATTAGATAAAAAATTGATTTTCGTAGAAAATACAGGGCGGATTTGCTGGGGTAGTTTGTGCAGAATTACCCCTGCATTCATGGATGATAAGATGCCGCAGCGTGTTTTTTCAAAAAATATTGAAATGCAAGACTTTTTGTGCTATACTGTTTATGTAGATTCTATCAACGGAGGTCATGATTATGCCGTATATCAATGTAAAAACCAACACACCCGTTCCTGCACAGAAAGCGGAAGCCATCAAGTCCGCACTCGGTCAGGCGATCACCGCCATTCCCGGCAAGTCCGAAAACTGGCTCATGGTAGGCATTGAGCCCGAGCATATGCTCTGGTTTCAGGGAAGCGATGCACCGGCTGCCATTGTGGATGTGACCATCTATGGAAGTGCTGGCGGCTCTGCATACAATGCCCTGACGGGAAAAGTGACTGCCATTCTGAATAGTGAGCTTGGCATTGCCCCGAACCGCATCTATGTCAAGTACGCCGAAACAGGCAGCTGGGGCTGGAACGGCTCGAATTTTTAAAGCTGCGGCTCAAAACACTTTTATTTCGCTTTACAAAAAACAGTGGTTTTCCATGAGCATTCCCCCGCCGCAGGCGGGGGAATGCTCATGGATGCGTTCTTTGGAAAATCATGGATTGGAGGCATTTTTTTATGGCACAGGTCATTTTGCAGCAGGCGTTCATCATGCTCATTCTCATCCTCATCGGTGCGGGGTGTTTCAGATTCCGGCTGCTTTCAAAGGAAAGTGTCAGCGAGATCTCAAGGCTTGTCCTGACAGTTGTCAATCCCATTGTCATTTTTCTTGCCTATCAGCGTGAGCTGAAAGCGGAACTGGTGGCAAATCTTGGCTGGACATTTCTGCTCTCTGCGGTGTCCTATGCCATTGCGATGGCAATTTCCTATCTTACCATCCGTACAAAAGAGGGCAGGGAAACTGCCATTGAACGCTTTTCCTGCATCTATTCCAATTGCGGATTCATGGGGATTCCGCTTGTGCAGGCGATGTTTGACTATGAGGGTGTATTCTACCTCACCGCCTTTGTGACGATGTTCAACGTCCTTGCATGGACGCATGGCGTCATGCAGATCTCCGGTCAAAAAAGCCTGAAATCCGTCGTGAAGGTGCTCCGTTCCCCCGCCATCATCGCCATTGTACTGGGGATGGCTTTCTTTTTTGCACGGATCAGCATTCCCGCACTTCTTTCGGAAACTCTCGGCATGGTCGGCAGCCTCAATACCCCTCTCGCCATGTTTGTTGCCGGAGCGACCATTGCACAGACCGATCTGATCGGAGTGTTGAAAAAGCCCCGTGTATTCTATGTGAGTGCCATCAAGCTCCTTGTCATTCCCGCTGTCGTGACGGGCGTGTTCCTTTTCTTTCCGCTGGAAAAAACGATGGAGATGACCGTTCTCATCGCAACTGCCGCCCCCTCTGCGGCGATGTGTACCATGCAGTGCCTGAATTATGGGAAAAATGCCGCCTATGCTTCGGAAATCTTCGGCGTGACAACACTGCTTTCCATCGCCTCCATGCCGCTTGTGATGATGGTGTATGAGCTTTTGTGATGACGCTTCCATCGACAGATTTCGGAGGCGTTTCAAACTGTACAAACGTATTGGTTAAATGAATTGACAAATTGTGCAATCACACAGAATTGGGAAAATATCAGAAATCCGTTTGCAATCCTACGGGATATGTGATATAATTATAATAATGAAAACTCGGATGTTTTCGGAGAGAGAGGGGGAACATATGTTAAGTGGTATCAGCAAGCTGGATTTAAAGAGGATCAACCGAATGCAGGTGCTGCGAACGGTCTGGGAGGCGGGGCCGATTTCGAGAGTGGATCTGGCACAGAAATTGCAGATCACCCGTGCTTCCATCACACAGATTTCCAATGCTATGATTGCAGAGGGGCTGCTGACGGAAATCGGTGAAGCACCGTATCAGGGTTCGCAGCAGGATAAGCTGCCGAAGGGCAGACGTAAGATTCTGCTTGACATTAATGCAAATTACAAATTCGTGCTGGGTGCAGTCATCAGTGAGCATGAGATCACTGTGGGACTTTGCACCATGCATATGGATATACTGGACAAGGCAAGTATGCCCTGCACCGACCACACGACACGAAAGGAGATCCTGCAGTTCATCATCAGCTCTGCGGAGCGTATGATGAGCAACAGCTGTCTGACACGGGACAATGTGCTGGGTCTGGGCGTCGGCGTGATGCCGATCATGATCGGCAGAATGCGTGTGTTCTACAAGGACGGAGCACTGGATTTCACGGAGCTGATCCGAGGACTTTCCGTACCGCAAATGCCGACCGTATTCTGCGGCAATGCCGTATGGCTGCTCTCACTTGCCAATACGGATCTGCAGCGTGGCGGCATCCAGAATATGAATCAGGTCTACATCCATCTCGGCAATCACATCAATATTTCTGTTCTGCGTCCTGAAAAGTATGAGCAGGAATATCTGACCTACAGTTATCTGACGGAACGATGTATCGTTCGTCCGGGCGGCAGACAGCAGGATGGTTATCCGGCGGGTTCCGTGCGTGCCCAGCTTTCGGTGCAGGCAATGCAGGCGAGAATCGCACAGGTTTACAGCAAGGAACGCACACCGTTCCTGTACAGTGCGACGGACGGCTACATTGAACACGTGACGCTTGAGCAGATGTATCAGGCGGTTACCGCAGGGGATCGCCGCTGTGAGGAAGTCGTACAGGAGATCATGCAGGACTGGAGCGTACTGCTGCATAATATGGTCTGCTGTTTTCAGGCACAAAAGGTGATTCTGCACCATTTTGGACTGACGGAGCGAGGCTTCACGCATTTCAAGAGATATGTCAAGGAATATGCCGGTGATGACATTGCGGAACGCATTGTTCTGAGCAGCGTCGGAGAAAAGACGGATTTCCTTGCGGGCTGTTCTCTGGTGCTGATGAAGAATTTCTACCTGAACGGCGGCGTTCAGAACGAGGATGAGGAATGATCCTGTCATAAAGTGTGAAATGATATGCTGTTTTACGGAGGTGCTGTTATGAAGGCAGTTGGATTTGATAATGAAAAATACCTGCATTTGCAGTCGGAACACATCAGGAACAGAATTGACCAGTTCGGCGGCAAGCTCTATCTGGAATTTGGCGGCAAGCTGTTCGATGATTTTCACGCATCCCGTGTGCTGCCGGGATTTCAGCCCGACAGCAAGCTCAAAATGCTGCTGCAGCTGAAGGAACGTGTAGAGATTGTCATGGCGATCAATGCCGCAGACATTGTAAAGAATAAATTGCGAACAGATCTTGGCATCACATACGATCTGGATGTGGTACGTCTGATTGATTGTTTCCGACAGATCGGGCTTTACGTCAGCAGCGTGGTTATGACACGGTTTGACGGACAGACCGCCGCAGTTGCGTTCCAGAAGCGTCTGGAATCTCTGGGCGTGCGTGTGTATCGGCATTTCACGATCGAGGGATACCCGTCCGACATTGCTAAAATTGTGAGCGATGAGGGCTATGGCAAGAATGAATATATCCCCACAACAAGGGAGCTGGTCGTAGTGACGGCACCGGGCCCCGGCAGCGGCAAGATGGCCGTCTGTATGTCCCAGCTCTACCATGAGAATAACCGTGGCCGCAAGGCAGGCTATGCGAAATTTGAAACCTTCCCCATCTGGAATCTTCCGCTCAAGCATCTGGTAAATCTTGCCTATGAAGCAGCAACAGCGGATCTGAACGATGTGAACATGATTGACCCGTTCCATCTGGAAGCGTACGGGGAAACCACTGTCAATTATAACCGTGATGTTGAGATTTTCCCCGTGGTGACTGCCATGCTGGAAAATATCCTTGGGGCGTGTCCGTACAAGTCCCCCACGGATATGGGCGTGAATATGGCGGGCAACTGCATTGTCGATGATGAGGTGACAAAGGACGCCTCCCGTCAGGAAATTCTCCGCCGCTATTATGCTGCAATGTGCGATAAGCGAAAAGGATTGCTGAGCGATGAGGTAACACTCAAGCTCAAACTGCTGATGAAGCAGGCGGGCATTACCGTGAATGACCGTGAAGTTACCGCACCTGCACTGCAGCGTGCTGCACTGACGGGTGCACCGGCTGCCGCAATGCAGCTGCCGGACGGTACGATTGTGACGGGCAGAACCTCGGAGCTTCTGGGTGCGTCCGCTGCACTGCTGCTCAATGCACTGAAGAAGCTTGCAGGGATTGACGATGATCTTCACCTGATCGCCCCCACCATCATTGAGCCGATCCAGCACCTCAAGGTGGATCATCTGGGCAACCGCAATCCCTGTCTGCATACGGATGAAATTCTCATTGCCCTGTCCATCTGTGCGGCAACTGACGAGAAAGCGGAGCTTTGTATGCAGCAGCTGGATAAGCTGCGTGGCTGCGAGGTGCATTCGTCCGTTATCCTCTCACCCGTTGACGAGAAGGTGTTCCGACGTCTTGGTGTGAATCTCACCTGTGAGCCTGCATACCAGTAAAAATACGAATATGATGAAAAAGAGCTGACTGGCTTCATGCCGGTCAGCTCAGCTTGTAGAAAAAAGTTCTTTTTCTTGGGGATAGGCATCCTGTCATTGCCCCCACCCCAACCCCTCCCCGAGGGGAGGGGCTATCGTTCGGGGACTTCGTCCCCGAACCCC
>JAZNUR010000017.1:0-19112 GCA_045592405.1 Oscillospiraceae bacterium | reverse complement strand
CTTGCAGCGGATGTTGACGAAAACGGCGAATTCGAAGTGGTGGACGTTGTCCAGATCGTAAAGTTCATCATGGGCAGAATCGACGCTTTTGATGTAGCAGAAAAGCCCACAGAGCCGCCGACGGAGCCTCCGAAGGCAGCTATGAGCATGGCGGAATTCACAGCACAGTGCCAGTCGAAGATGGTGGAATTTGAGCCGAACAACTCCCATCAGGAACAGGGCGGCGTGCAGTATGGTACTGTCAAGAGCGGCAGCTACTATTCCACCACCTGCAAGAGGAACAAGCCCTATAACATCCTGCTTCCCGCAAACTACAGCGAGAGCAAGAAGTATCCTGTACTGTACGTAATGCACGGCTACTGGGAGAATCAGGATCGTATGATCATTAAGGGTAATGGCACGATGTACACAAGACAGATCATCGGCAATGCCATCGCTTCCGGTGAGGCGGAGGATATGATCGTGGTATTCCCGTATATCTATTCGAGCGATACACAGGATGCCTGCAACGCAATGGATGATTTCAACAACAGAGCGTATGATAATTTCATCAACGATCTGATCAAGGATCTGATGCCCCATATCGAATCCACCTACAGTATCAAGACCGGTAAGGACAACACTGCGATCACAGGATTCTCCATGGGCGGCAGAGAAGCACTGCTTATCGGAATGCAGCGATCTGACCTGTTTGGTTATGTTGGTGCGATCTGTCCTGCTCCCGGCGTATCGGGTGCATTCAAGTGGGACAGCGGCAAGGAACCGTATCTGGTGATGATCACAGCGGGCAGCAATGACACAGTAGTTTACAGCAATCCTGAAAACTACCACAACAACTTCACAAAGAACAATGTGCCGCATCTGTGGCATTACTGCAACGGCGGTTATCACGGCGATAACTGCATCCACGCTCACTTGTACAACTTCAGCCGCTACGTATTCAAGGCTACCAAGTAAATACTGAAAAGTATATTTTCGACAGACAAAGACACAGAGGCAGTCCTGCCTCTGTGTCTTTTACATAGGATGTGCAGCTTTCAAATACCCTGATTACTATAGTGCATTTTGAAAAAATGACGGATAACAAACTTTGGAATATAGAGAAGCTGTAAGTGGAATTTGCAGTTAAAATCCAAAGTTTGGAAAGATGAAATTCTTTATGTGTACAAATAATTCGTTTTTTTACTAACAGGATAATTTGGATTTGGGGCATTCGTCAAAAACTACACAAAATGAGAGCTTTTTTTTCATTTTCTACAAAAAAATGTACTATTTTTTCTTATTGGTTGACAAATAATGATAGATAGGTGTATAATAAATGTGTATGGAAAGTGAAAAATCAGGGGGAATGCACTCAATGTATCAAAGAGTAATTAAAAGAATCCTTGATATTATTTTATCGGGAGCAGGGATTGTAGTACTTGCAATTCCTATGTTGATAATTTGCATTGCAATTAAAATTGACGATCCCGGTCCGGCTGTATTTACACAAAAAAGACATGGAATACATAAGAAATTTTTTAATATCCTGAAATTCAGGACCATGTATGTTGATAAGGAAAATGCTGATGTTCCGACGCATCTGCTGAAGAATCCTGAGGAGCGAATAACAAAGGTGGGAAAATTCCTCAGAAGAACCTCGCTTGACGAGCTGCCGCAGCTGTTTAATATTTTTGGAGGAAGTATGTCCGTAGTCGGTCCCCGACCGGCTTTGTGGAATCTATACGAGCTTGTCGAGGAACGTGATAAATACGGTGCCAATGATGTGAAGCCCGGTCTTACGGGATGGGCTCAGATCAATGGACGTGACGAGCTTAGCAACGCAGAAAAAGCGAAGTTTGATGGTGAGTATGTTGAAAAGATGAGCTTTCTGTTTGATTGCAAGTGCTTTTTTGGTACGATAGCTCCGGTGCTGAGACATGAGGGGGTAATTGAAGGGGAACTTGACAATGCGAGAGAACAGGAGAAAAAAGAGCCGGTTATGAAGTGATCACCATTTCCGACCGGAGAAATAACGATATTGTTACAGCAGGACTGTGAGGAGAATATGAGTAAGGTACTCTTTTTGGTAAATCATGATGTGGTAATTTACAACTTTAGATTGGAGCTTGTTGAACGATTACTGGCAGAAGGTCACGAGGTATATATTTCGTCTCCATATGGTGAACGTATAGAGGATTTGATCAAGCTTGGCTGCAAGTACGAAAAGGCAGAAATATCCCGTCATGGAACAAATCCGATTACGGATATGAAATTGCTGCAATACTACAAGCGGATCCTGAAGGAAATCAAACCGGATATGGTGTTTGCCTATACGATAAAACCGAATATTTATGGCGGAATGGCTTGCAAAAGTCTTGGAATTCCGTATGTTGTGAATATTACAGGGTTGGGAACAGCCGTGGAAAATAAGGGTATCCTGCAAATAATTACCGTTTCACTGTATAAAATAGCTCTGCGGAAGGTGCAAACGGTGTTTTTTCAGAACACAGAGAATATGCAGTTCTTTATTGACAGAAAGATCGCACTTGGAAAGCACGCAATGCTTCCCGGATCCGGCGTCAATCTTGAACGTTTCCCATTGAGGGACTATCCCAGTGAAGAAAATCGTGCTGTTAAATTTGCGTTTATCAGCCGTATTATGAAAGAAAAGGGGATTGACTTCTATCTTGATGCGGCTAAGGCGATCAAAGAAAAATACCCGAATACAGAGTTCCATATTTGCGGATACTGTGAATCAGAGTATCAGGGCAGGCTTGATGAATACAATAAGGATGGTACGGTCATTTATCATGGAATGATTCGGGATGTTGCTGAGTTTTTGTCAGATATTCATTGCGTGGTTCATCCTACCTATTATCCTGAGGGAATCAGCAATATTCTTCTTGAATCCTGTGCTTCCGGCAGACCGATTATTACAACGGACAGATCCGGATGCCGTGAGGTTGTTGAAGATGGCATAAATGGGTATATGATACCGCAGCAAGATGGACAGGCATTGATTCCGGCGATAGAGAAATTTCTTAATCTCAGCTGGGAGGAAAAAAAGCAGATGGGCCTTGCCGGAAGGGGTAAGGTTGAAAAAGAATTTAATAGAAAGAGAGTAGTGGATGCATATCTTAATGAGATTAACAGGTGAAGTGCATTATGGACTATAAAAAAATTATAAAAAATCGGAGTACACGGTTTTTTATTTTAAAATTGTTAAGTTTTATTCCGGACAGCATGATGCTGAAACTGCAATACAGAATAAAACTTGGACGAAAATTAAATTTAAAGAATCCCCAGCGTTTTACGGAGAAACTGCAGTGGTACAAGATGCACTATCGAAATCCGGTCATGCATGAGTGCGTTGATAAATATGCCGTAAGAAAATTCGTAGAAAGCAAGGGATTAAACGAAATACTTGTAAAATTATACGGGCATTACGATACGATATCCGATGTTCCGTTTCATACACTGCCGAATCGTTTTGTTATCAAAACTACGCATGGCGGCGGCGGAAATAATGTGGTGATTTGTCATAACAAAGAAGAGTTAGACTTTGAAGATCTGAAAGAAAAGCTGTCGTTTAAAGAAGATAAAGTCGCTGATAATGGCGGAGGCCGTGAGTGGAGTTATTATGGCTTGAAAACGGGAATTGTCGTGGAAGAACTTCTTGTGAATCAAGAAAATCCGCAGGCCGGCGTAAATGATTATAAGATCTTTTGTTATAACGGTCATGCAAAGTATATAATTGTTGATGTGGACAGGTATATTGGCCATAAAAGGAACTTTTATGATCGGAACTGGAATAATCTTCATGTTACAAGCGATTGTCCCGGATGCGATAGAATAATAGAAAAACCGGAGAATTTCGATCAAATGCTCGCAATAGCCGAGAAGCTTTCAGAGGAGTTTCCATACGTGCGGGTTGATTTATATAATGTAAATGGGAAAATTTATTTTGGTGAATTAACTTTTTATCCATGGAGTGGATATACAAATTTTGAACCGGATAAGTTTGATTTTATATTTGGAGAAGATTTTGTGCTTCAAAAGTATTGACATAGCTTATATGGAAAGATGGTTGTGTCATTGGATGAATATCCGATGAGTGCACTTTAGTATAGATAACCGGAGTTGAGTTAGCGATGAATACATATAATCCCAAAGTATCTATTATCATTCCTGTGTATAATGGTGCGAATTTTCTGGATGAAGCGATTCGCAGTGCATTATCTCAGACATACAACAATATTGAAATAATTGTTGTGAATGATGGTTCTGATGATAATGGCGAAACAGAAAGAATCGCCAAGCAGTATGGGGAAAAAATCAAATATTTTTATAAAGAAAACGGGGGCGTTTCTTCCGCATTGAATTATGGAATCCGGAAGATGACCGGTGAATGGTTTTCATGGTTGTCCCATGATGATTTGTATACGCCGGAAAAAGTTGCTCATTCTGTGGATGTTGTATCCAATCATTTGGATACAGGAAAAAAATTAATAGTGTATACTGATGGGTGCTTGGTCAGAGAAAACGGAGCGGTAATTAAACCGTTTAAAAAGTATTTTGATGTCGGGAAAATTTATTCCGGTCTGGATGCCGCTTCAATTATGACTGTTAATGGTGCCTTATGTGGGTGTTGCTTGTTGATTCCTAAAGAGGCTTTTGATGAAGTCGGATTATTCGATGAATCGCTCAGATATTGTCAGGATGCATTGATGTGGTACAAGCTTTTCATGCACGGTTATTCTATCTGTTCTGCAGGTGGAAGATACGTGCATTCAAGAGTGCATAAAAAACAGGTAACCAATACACGAAAGGATCTATTTGTACATGATTCTTTATGCATAGCGAAAATACTCGCTCCGATATTTGCGGATCGTCAGCCTTTAAGCAGGATTTATTATACCTATACCAAAAGGATGACCAGATTAAACTGTAAGAAAACCGTGGATTATTTGTTGTGCTATGCAAAGAAAAATGATGTTCTGTCAAGTTTTGATATTTTTAGGATAAAAATAGAAGAGGGCATAGGCTATTTTATTTTTATGCTAAAAAACATCGTTAGGAAGGTTCTATCCTGAGCTTTTATGGAGGATTAGATGTCGCCGTATTTTATCATGGTAGGAATACCAGCGTTTCTATCTGTTTTTTTCAGTTATTCACGAAACCAAAGAAGGCTATATGGTATTGAATCCGAAGCCGACGATAGAAAAAAATACAGAATTGTTATTGATACTTTTTTTGTAATATGGCTGCTCTTGCTGATTTTCAGAAGTGAATCGGTAGGAAGTGATCTGCCGGTGTATAAAGATCATTTTATTCGCTTCTCCAATTATACATGGGATAAAGTCATGTATAAGCTGTCATCTGACAATCTTGAGCCGGCATATTATCTGATTTGTAAAATCGTATCATGTTTAGTAAATGATTTTCGTGCAGTGATCATCGTTACTTCCTTGATATCTGTGATACCTGTCTGGAAATTGTACCGTGAGGATGGACGGAATGGCTTTTTAACTATTGTGCTGTTTTTGAATATTGCTCCGTTTGTTATGTATTTTTCCGGATTAAGACAGGCGATGGCTATGTCATTTGCAGTACCGTGTTATTATCTATGCAAAAAGAAGAAATTCTGGAAATTTCTCCTTTTAATTATTTTAGCGTATCAATTCCACAAGTCTTCAATGGTATTATTGTTGATGTACCCGATTTATCATATTCATTGGCGGAAAAGAATTCATTTGTTATATTTGCTGCCGCTAACGGCAATTATGTATTTTTTCAAAGTTCCGATATTTAAGTTTCTGCTTATGTTTATGAATGAAAAATATATAGACAGGTATTCAGAAGGAATCAGATTAACAGGAGCGTATGCAGTACTGCTGCTACTTGTGGTTTTATTGGTATATAGCTTTTTTATTGTAGATCAGGATAAATTAGATGATGATGTCATAGGCTTACGAAATTTCTTGATACTTTCAGTTTTTTTGCAAGTGTTCTCAGGTGTTCATTCACTTGCTATGCGAATGAATTACTATTACTTGATTTTCGTTCCGCTGCTGATTGAGCGAGTGCTCCGAATTGGAAATGATCGCGAAAAACGAATCATGCAGTTATCCAAAATTTGCATGGTTGTATTTTTTACTGTGTATTATTTTTATTATGCATATACAGATAGGGATATATTAAATGTTTATCCTTATAAGCCTTTCTGGGGGGATATGTAATGATAATCGTTCAGATCAATGCCACCTGCGGTGTGGGCAGTACGGGTAAAATCTGTGTTGGTATAAGCCGGCTTCTGCATGAAAATGGCATTGAAAATTATATTTTATATAGCAGTAAAAGCAATGGTTATGAGTATGGTATTCAATGTTCGGATAATGCTGCAATAAAGGTGGAAGCTGTGAAATCCCGAATTTTTGGAAACTATGGCTTTAATTCAGGGAAAGCAACCAGGAGAATAATAAGTGAACTTGAAAGGATCAAACCCGATATTGTTCATGTGCACAATATTCATGGTCATGATTGCCATTTTGGAATGTTGTTCGACTATTTGAAGAAGAAACAAATCAAGGTGATCTATACATTTCATGATTGCTGGGCGTGTACCGGATATTGTCCTCATTTTATGATGGCAAAATGTGAGAATTGGTTAAGCGGATGCGGAAACTGTATTTTGAGAAAAAAATATAGTTGGTTCTTTGACAATAGTGCAAAGAATTTTATCAAAAAGCAGAGTGCCCTTAATGACGTGGATTTGACGGTGGTAACACCATCGCATTGGCTTGCGGATATTGCACATCAATCTTTCTTGCAGGAGCGTTGTATAGAAGTGATTCATAACGGAATCGACCTTGACGTGTTTAAACCTGTTAAAAGTGAGTTCAGAAAAAAACATGATTTAGAAAATCGTAAAATAGTACTTGGCGTTTCTTTTGGTTGGAGTAAAAACAAGGGATTTGATGTGTTCGTGGATTTAGCCGATAGGCTTCCTGAAGATTATCAAATCGTGCTTGTTGGAACAAACCCCAAAATTGACAGCCAACTGCCCGATAACATTCTGTCGATTCATCGCACGCAGAACCAGCAAGAGCTTGCAGAAATATACACTGCTGCCGATGTTTTTGTAAATCCAACAAGAGAAGAAAACTATCCGACGGTTAATATGGAAGCAATTGCCTGCGGTACGCCGGTAGTAACATTTAAAACAGGCGGAAGTCCTGAGATGCTCGACGAGACCTGCGGTTCGGTCGTTGAATGCGATGACATTGACGCTTTGGAAAAGGAAATCATACGCATTTGTACAGAAAAGCCTTATTCTGAAGAACAATGTCTGAAAAGAGCGGAAGAATTTGATAAGGCCGAAAGATTTCAGGAGTATATCGAGTTGTACCGGAATGTATGCAATGAAAAGACATAATGTCATAAAGGCAATACCAGCCGCAACGGCTGTTTATATATAAAAATTTAATGTAAAGGAGAAAAGAACATGAAGAAAAGTCAAATTTCAAGAATTTTGACGATGTTGCTTGTTGTATTTATGTTTGTTAGTGCCGTTCCGATGAATGCATTCGGTGCAAGCATTTATGACGACAACAACGGCGGAAGTGATTACTACAATGTCATTTCCGAAAAAGAATGGGACATTGCTCCCGGCGTTAAAGAGTACGAGCAAGTTTTGAACAACGATGATGGTTCTCGCAGACAGGTTCTTCATACTGCGGTTGTTGATGTTAACAACCCCTTTGTTAAGGTAATTCCTGGAACCAAGGGTATGTGGCCGCAGCCTGGTAACTATGGTACCCAGTCTACTTCCACACAGGCTTTGGAAGCTGAGAAGCTTGGTTACGGCAATGTTGTTGTTGCTACCAACTGCTCTCTGAGCTGGTACACCGAAGCATACTACAAAGAGCATCCCGAGCTGATCGGTGAGCCTCTTGGCTATTCCATTTTGGATGGTGAGTATTATGCCAATAGCCGAATCACCAATGGTACTCTCGCAACCGGTGGTGTTAAGACCATAGTAGTTATCAACTACGACTACCATCCCCTTACAGGTGAGAAGCGACCTGACGATATGCCTAAAACGTGGATTCGCAGTTCTACTGATCCTTTGACCGGTTGGGAAGAGCAGGCCATTCCGGTACTCTTCGATCTTCTTGTGCAGCCTGGTGCAGATGGAAAGCCTGAAATAACAAAATATGGTTCAACTGGTGCTCATGGTACCAGTATAGCATCCAGAACCTTCGTAGGCGTAAGACCTGACGGTTCTCTGGTAATCGCCGTTTCCGACGGTGAACAGGCTCCTTATTCTACCGGATTTACTGCATTCGAGATGTCTGAATACATGATCAAGATGGGTTGTATCATTGCCGCTAACTGTGACGGTGGTGGCTCTACTACCTTCTGCTCTCAGCGTCCCGGTGAGGATCTTAAGGTAAACTGCTCTCTGTCAGATGGCGGTGAGCGTCCTACATCTAATACTATTTTGGTCATTTCCACTGCTCCCGCAGATGGTCAGTTTGCACGTGCACAGATAGAATCTGACTATCCTTATTATACTCCCGGCAGCACCGTGTCCTTTAGTGCTCTCGGAACTGATGCAGTTGGTACAAAGGTTGATATCCCTTCTGATGTAGAGTGGACCGTCAAGGAAGAGAACATGGGTGAAATTTCAGATGGTGTATTCTATTCCAATGGAAATGAAGGAACAGTTACAGCACAGATGTTATATAATGGCGGTGTTGTAGGTGAGAAAACCATCAATATTGTTACTCCTGATACACTGCTGTTTGATCAGCCGGTTGTTACTATTCCTTTCGGTAAGACAGCAGCTGTTCCTGTAAAGGCTACGGCTGTAATTAACGGTGTTGTGCAGGAAATCGGTCTTGGTGCAAATGATGTAACCTTTGTTACAACAAATAGTGCGATTGGCTCCTTTAACGGCTTGAATTTCACTGCTGTTGATGAAGCAAATGCTCCCGATGATATTACAAGTACCGTGACAGCAACTCTGAATATGGGTACAAAGCCCAGTGCAACAGTACAGCTTAATCTTGGCAGAGCATCCGAAGTTCTCTGGGATTTTGAGGACGGTCAGGTTGATATTGACGAGTGGAATGTTATCAACAGCAGAACTAACGATTATCGTGATTACTATATGAATCTGTCTCTGGCGGATAAGACCAATGGTCAGGTACATGACGGTGATTACTCAATGCGTCTTGAGATCAACGGTCTGGCTTCCAAGAAATCCGACTCCAGTGATTATGCTTGGATCCGTCTGGGCGTTGACGGTGATGCTATTGAACTTGAGAATGCCCGCCGAGTAGGCTTCTGGCTCTATGTGCCTGAGGATAATATCCAGTGTTGGGTACAGGGTCACTACATGACCGACTCCAACGGTGATGGTACGTATGACAATTTGGCAACAGTCAGCATGATGGAATCCGAGAATGTTTACTATAATATTGACGAATCCGGCTGGCACTATCTCTCTATGGACATCAGTGCCTTTGAAAAAGTTGCACTGAAGTATTCGAATCAGTTTAACAAGCAGGATGCTAATGGTCAGATAACCGAAAAGGGCGAATTCTTCCTTGCAATCATTACTCACAGAACCAAGAATAATAAGCTGTGGGCTGAAAACGGCACTATCAACGGCCCTTACACCTATTACCTTGATAACTTCACTGTTGACTACTCCGATGCAGTAGATGACAGAGAGAATCCTGTATTTGACAAGATCTATCTTGACGGCACCACCGCTCTTGTTAAGCGTGATGTTATCGCCACTACAAGCAATATTCTTAATCTTTCCGCAGCAGTAGCTGATGCTACAGTTTTGGTTGACGCAGATAAGAATGAGTATGCTCTTACTAATATTTCTGGTCTTGATGCAAACTCTGCAAAGGTTTACATCGACGGTGTTGAGGTTGGATGCACTTTTGCCGACGGTAAGATTACTGCAAATGGCATTAAGGTTGCAGACGGTTATCACCGTGTTAAGTTTGAGATCTGCGACAATATGGGCAACAAGTCTGTTGTTATCCGTGTTGTGAAGGTTGAATCCGGCTCTGCTGATTCTACTTTGAAGCTTGTTCCTGCTGATCCTACTCTTGACAGAATTCCTTTTGGTTCTATCTATTGGATGAATCTTGAGGCAAATGCTATCGAGACGATTCAGTCTGTAGAGACTGTGATTGACCTGAACAGTGTTAACCATTGGCAGCTTGATCATATGGAAATTGCATCCGGCTTTACAGCGGAATATACAATTGATAACGAGACCAACACAGCTGCTATCACCTTTAACCGTACTGGTGATAATGATCAGACCGGTGCTGCAGTTCTCGCTAAGCTTCCTGTTCGTATCATCTACTTTGATACTGATATTAATGTTCCCGGATTCACTGCTGAGACATACTGGACAACTTATAACTTCTTTGCTCAGGATATGAAGATGGACGTTGACAAGGGTTTAATCACTCATGTTGATGGAAGCACAAGCACATTCTCCAATGAAGAATTCCATGTTGATACAGAAATGTATACAACAAATCAGGAAATGAGTATGATTGATCCGCAATACTTGACTACACATGGATCAACACATGTACATACACCCGCAGCAATTGAAGACAAGGCTGCTACTTGTACAGAAGCAGGCTATACAGGCAGAACATTCTGTGAAGGCTGTAATTCTCCTGTTGAATGGGGAACAACAATTCCTGCTTCCGAGCACAATTATAAAGTTGTAGATGGTATGCTTTCTTGCGAGTGTGGAAAGATCAGCAATGCCACAGGTCTGCAGGATGTTAATGGTACAAACTATTACGCAGTTAATGGTAAATTAGCATCTGGATGGATTACTATTGATGATGAGTGGTATTACTTTGATAAGACCACATTTGCAGGCAATGACGGTCGTCGTTTTGCAGGTACAAACGTAAGCTATATGTTTGATAACGGTCGTCTGGTAAGCGGTGAATGGGAGTATGCTGAAAAGGGCAGACGTTATTGGTATGGTCCTGGATTCTACAGAGATACATCTCCGGATACTACATCTGCAAGACCGTATGAAATTGATGGCAAGACATACCTCTTCAATAGAAACGGCTGGATGCAGACAGGAATTACCCAGTTCTTTAATGGAGAAATTTCCGTTTATTATGATTGCGGTACAGATGGCGTTGCCACTCTCTTAACAGGTCCTTATAATGAGTATTTCTATAAGGATGGCGTAAAGCAGAAGGCATATCAGCTTATTGAATTTGACGATCATTATTATTACATTGGTGACTACAACAAGTATTATGTAAACAAGACAGTTTTCATTGAACAGAAACTCCTGGAAGGAACACCTCTGAAACCGGGTTATTACACATTTGGTGCAGACGGCAAAATGGAGTTGAAGAATGGTCCGAATGAAGATGGTTACTTCTATATCAAGGGTGTAAAGCAGCTTGCGT
The DNA here is from genome assembly GCA_045592405.1 of Oscillospiraceae bacterium. Lineage (GTDB taxonomy): Bacteria > Bacillota > Clostridia > Oscillospirales > Ruminococcaceae > UBA3855. The sequence goes on along the minus strand of JAZNUR010000017.1, from coordinate 7,644 downwards.
ACCAGGTAATCGAATTCGAAGGCGATTACTATTATGTAGGTAACTACCATAAGTATTATGTGAACAAGAGAGTATTTGTTGAGCAGAAGCTTCTGGAAGGAACACCTCTGAAACCGGGTTATTACACATTTGGTGCAGATGGTAAGATGGAATTGAAGAATGGTCCGAATGAGGACGGTTACTTCTACATTAAGGGTGTAAAACAGCTCGCATACAAGGTAATTGAATTTGAAGGTAATTACTATTATATTGGTAACTACCATAAGTATTATGTGAACAAGAGAGTATTTGTTGAGCAGAAGCTTGTTGAAGGAACATCTCTGAAGCCGGGTTACTACACATTTGGTGCAGACGGTAAGATGGAAATGAAGAATGGTCCGAATGAAGACGGTCACTTCTACATTAATGGTGTAAAGCAGCTTGCATATCAGGTAATCGAATTTGAAGGCGATTACTATTATGTAGGTAACTACCATGAGTATTATGTGAACAAGAGAGTTTTCATTGAACAGAAGCTTCTTGAAGGAACATCTCTGAAACCGGGTTATTACACATTTGGTGCAGATGGTAAGATGGTAATCGGTGATTGATATGAATTAATGCATAGCAATCATCCAATCCCTCTGAGTATTCAGAGGGAACTGCGCGAAATCAAAACCTCCACGCGGTGCGCAGTGGGCAACACATTATAAGTGGCTAATATTGATTGGGATTCTATTTGAAACGAGGCAAAAGTAATGATAAATTCTGATGCTTTGATAAGTATCATTGTACCGGTTTATGGAACAGAACAATATCTGCCAGACTGCATTGAATCACTTTGCAACCAGACATATCCTCGTATAGAAATAATTTTGGTCGATGATCAGTCACCGGATAAATGTCCGGAGATATGCGATGATTATGCCCAGAAAGATTCTCGTATTATAGTTATTCATCAGGAGAACAAAGGCGTTTCGGGTGCAAGAAATACCGGCATGCGTCATGCGACCGGTGATTATATTATGTTTGTAGACAGCGATGATGCGTTGTATTCAGATGCTGTAGAGAAGCTATTACAAGATGCAATCCAATACAACGCGGATATTGTATCGGCCCAAAAAAGCATAGTTAACCAACAAGGTAGAATTATCACTGCTGATGAGAAATGTGAATATGTAATCTATCATAACGAGGAAGCCATTAAACTTTCTTTAGAAGGTGAAAAAAACACAAATTCTGCTTGTGCAAAATTATATAAAGTCTCCTTCATTAAAGATGTTTTTTTTGAAGAAGGAAAGAATATTCATGAAGATGGTTTCTTTATATTTCAATGTTATCTGCGTAGGCCTTTATTAGTTCAGCATAATGTACCGGTTTATCAGTGCAATTATAGAGAGGATTCTAATTCCAGACAAAAATATTCAGATAAATATTTATCCATGCTGTATTTTTGTGAAGAAAAGGAAAAGTTAATATCAATTCATTATCCGCAGTATCATGATCTAATCAATAATTTGAAAGTAAGAACCCATTTGCAGTTTTTACAGGTGCTTTGTAGCACTACGGAAAAACGCTGCAAAAAGCTTGAAAAACAAAGTGTAAAAATAGTACGTCAGTTGTTTGAATATCATAAGCCAATTAATAAGCATCATAAAAAACTCGCTTGGATTGTGAGGCTGGGCTTATATCCACTTTACAAAGCTGCAGTTCTTTTTAAATATTATAGGTAATGGAGTATACTAAGTTACAAAGTAGGTGATAGTTTGAATAATAAAGTGTTAAAAAATGCAGGATGGATCATTGGCTGTAAAATCATGCAATCATTGATCAATCTTGTCATTGGAGTTATCACCGCCCGATATTTAGGCCCGTCTAATTATGGAGATATCAATTATGTTGCATCAGTTGTAGCCTTTGCGTTGCCGATTATGCAATTGGGCCTTAATCAAACTCTTGTCAAGGAGTTTGTCAATTCACCGAAGCGAGAAGGAGAAATATTAGGAACAGCAATGTTCATCAATATTTTATCAAGTTTCTTTTGTATGGCAGGCTCGATTGCCTTTACTGCTATCGCAAATGCCGGTGAAAAAGAAACTATTCTTGTCTGTATCCTTTACAGTTTTACACTGCTGTTTCAGGCAACTGAAATGACACAGTACTGGTTCCAATCCAAGCTGCTTTCAAATATCCTTCGATAGCATCGCTTTGTGCATATGTTGTGGTTGCACTTTATAAGATATTCCTTCTTGCGACACAGAAAAGTATTGTCTGGTTTGCGTTTTCAAATGTTCTTGATTATTTTTTGATTTCCATCATTCTGCTGATCATTTATAGAAAACTTGGAAGTCAAAAATTAACTGTAAATTTCTCGATCGGACGTGAAATGCTGTCAAGGAGTAAGTATTATATCATTCCGAGCTTGATGGTAATGATTTTTCATCATACGGATCGAATCATGCTGAAGCTGATGATGAACGAAACAGAAACCGGATTGTATTCTGCTGCCATCACCTGTATAGGAATCAGCGGCTTTGTTTTTGCTGCTGTAATTGATTCTGCACGTCCTGCCATCTTGGAGACGAAGAAGAAAAGTCCGGAATTATATGAAAACAGAGTGATGCAATTATATAGCGTTATTACTTTCTTGTCGCTCTCGCAGAGTATAGTAATGACAGTATTGGCAAAACCTCTCGTTTTATTATTATATGGAGCTGACTATGCCCAATCTGCAAGTATTTTAGCTGTAGCAGTCTGGTATGTTACCTTTTCCCATTATGGTTCAGTTCGGAATATCTGGATTTTGGCGGAAGGAAAACAGAAATACTTAACGGGTATCAATGTTGTTGGAGCGTTGGCTAATGTCGTTTTAAACTTTGCACTCATTCCAATTTGGGGTGCGATAGGTGCAGCTGTTGCTTCCTTGACCACACAGTTCTTTACCAATGTTATCATAGGATTCATTTTCAAGCCCATTCGCCGCAATAATTATTTGATGGTGAAGAGTCTGAATCCACGGATATTGATAGAACTTGCAAGTACAATAATTCATCGAAAATAATACTTGTTGTTAATATGGAGAAGTTTTAGTATGAAACAAATTTCCACAGCACATCCTATCATCCTCACCGCCGGCTCAGCCTATTTGGACATAGACGCCTATGCCTGCTGCGTGGCGATGAGTGAGCTATTGAATTTAAAAGGCGAAACAGCCATTGCATACTCCTGTGCTCCAAGCAATTACAGTGTGTGCAAATCACTGATAACAGAGGGGCAGTTAGCAAAAGTGCTTCCATCTGACTGTCAGGCTGAAACCGCAAAATACATCATTGTGGATGTTTCGGATCCTGATTTTATCAAGGATGCGGTTCCTTTGGATCAGGTCATAGAAGTTTACGACCATCATGTCGGCTTTGAGGAATATTGGAAATCCCGTATAGGTGAAAAATCACATATAGAATTTATCGGTGCAGCTGCCACGTTGATTTATCGTGAATGGAAAAAATGCGGCTTGCAGGATAAAATGACCCGCTCAACAGCATTACTGCTAATTGCCGCCATTCTTGATAATACGCTGAATCTGACATCTTCCAACACAACACAAGAGGATATTGAAACTTTCAATGCACTGTGTCAAAAGGAAAACATAAGTGAAGAATGGTGTGCGGCATACTTTTCTGAGGTGCAGACAAGCGTTGAAGCCGATTTACAGAATGCGTTGTTTGGTGACATCAAATATAATTCGAGTCATGAAATATTGCCATCAAGAGTCGCACAGCTGTGCGTCTGGGATGCAGACCGTATCATTCAAAAGCTGCCAATCATCCGGCAATGGTTTCATGAAGCGGACACCACATGGATGATCAACATCATAGATATACACCGACAATGCAGTTATTTTGTATGTGATGACGCTTATCATCAAAAGAAATTTGAAAGAATTTTTAATATTAGTTTTGAATCGGGAGTTGCGAAAACAGCTGCTTCCTATTTAAGAAAAGAAATCATAAAAAAAGTATATTCATATCAATCCGGAGGTAAAAATTATGATTGAATTAGGATTTATTCACGGAAGATTTCAGCTGTTTCACAATGACCATCTGAACTATGCTCTGCTTGCAAAGGAGCAATGCAAAAAACTGATCGTGGGAATTACATCTCCCGAAAATGCTGCTCTGATTCGTGAGGAAGTTGACCCGCATAGAAGCGAAGCTGCTTCCAATCCTTTTACCTACTATGAGAGATATAATATGGTGAAGGCTGCTCTCCTTGGGGCAGGTGTTAAAAGAGAGGACTTCGAGATCGTTCCCTATCCCATTGAACGTCCTGAGATTCTTTACAATTATGTGCCGCTACACGCTACATCATTCTTCACCATTTATGATAAATGGGGATATGAAAAGCTGAACAGACTGAAGTCATTGGGATATGGTACAGTTGTACTTTTTGATGACAGAGAAAAGAAAATGTGCAGTACAGAAATCAGACAGAAAATCGTTGACGGTGACAGCTGGAAGGATATGGTGCCTGAGGCTGTGTATCAGTATATCATCGAAAATGGTTTGACTGAAAAAGTACTGCAGATCATGAATAAGAAGTAAGGAAAGGAATCCAAAATATGTTTGATGTTAATACAATCCCTGCCATTGAAAAAGAAAGAATCACAAATAACCTCGCTAAATGGGGTATCACGATCAATCAGGAAACGGGAAAAATCGACTACATTGAGGATTTTGTACTTCCTGAGGTGAAATGCGAATCCATCCACCTGATCAGACACGCAGAAACAGTGGCTGTTGCAAAGCACGAATTTATGAGCGATACTTCCGATAACTGTGGTTTTACAGAAAGCGGAATCGAGATCACCAAAAAACAGGCTGAGGAGCTTGATGCTTATGATTTCGATATTGCACTGTATGGACCTATTGCACGAGTTGTAAACACCAAGAAGATCATTATGGAGCGTCCGCAGAAGTTTGAGGCGGTACGTCTGCAGTACCTTCACGGCATTGACAACACGGGATGGGAATATAAGTCCTTCTATGATCTTGAGCATGACGACACCTTTGTTGCCCGTGAGATGGAAAACAATATGTTTGCGAGAACGCCCGAGGGAACATCATGGGGAACTGTTATCGCCAACTGTTCAGACGTGATTGATTTCATCAATGAATATTGCGTCGGCAAGAAGGTTCTTTTGTTCAGTCAGGGAAGCGTACTGCGTGCCCTGCAGATCTTGCTCAGAAAGAGAAAGCATCCGTGGGATGATTTTACTGTTGAAGGTATGTACCATGTAGGCGATGATACCAATAAAAAGAAGAATTATGGTATTATCGACAGAGTTTTTTGAGGTGAAAAATGAACGAATTGCAGAAGATCGAATTCGATTTGTTGCGTTGTTTTGTCGAGACCTGTGAGAAGTTAGAACTCAATTATTTTCTTGTCTGCGGCTCTGCTTTGGGAGCTGCAAGACATGAAGGGTTTATTCCATGGGATGATGATATGGATGTCGGAATGTATCGTGAGGATTATAACAAGTTTATGGAGCTTGCCCCCGCTCTTCTTCCGGAGGGGATATTCCTGCAGAATTATAAAACAGATCCGTCATTTGCTCAGGTTTTTGCAAAATTGCGAAATTCGAATACAACATACATTGAGAAAAGTGCTAAGAATCTGCATATTAACCACGGAATATATATAGATATTTTTCCGCTGGACGGATACCCTTCAGATTCTGCTGAACAGAAAAAACTTGCGTTCTTTAAAAAGAAATATACACTTCAGCTTGCTTGTGCATTCGAATTACCCAAAACAATAAAAGGGAGAGCAGCAGCACTGGTGTTGAGAATGTTTGGATATCATAAAAGGACTGCCAAAACAGCAGCAAAATATGAGGCAGTCATATCCAAATATCATGTCAAGAACACAAAGTTGATTTGCAATCATGGCACTTGGTACGGAAGCCGTGATTATATCGCAGCAGAATACTACGGTAAAGGCTCTGATGCAATGTATGAGGGTATGAAGGTACGTGTTCCGGAAAAATGTGATGAATACTTAACTGCGTTATACGGTGATTGGCGTACACCGCCTCCTCCGGAAAAACAAAAGGGACATCATTATTATGAGATTTGTGATACCGAAAAACCTTATACATTTTATCAGAAATAGAAAAATTTAAACTAAATAGGGACATTTGCAGCCGAGATTAGTATTTCAGGATATAGATGGGTGAAGTGTAATGAATGAAGGTAAAAAGTATCACATAGAGGTATTAAGAATTATATGTATAATTTTGGTTGTATTTAATCATACTTCGCCTAATGGCTATATGGCATTTGTGGGGGAAGAGAATATTTTCTTATATTATCTGTATATGTTTGCCTCTGTTTTATGTAAAATAGCAGTTCCGGTCTTTTTTATGATTTCTGGAGCACTTCTTCTTGGGAAAGAAGAGCCAATATACATATTACTGAAAAAACGTGTATTAAGGATGGCTGTAATTCTGTTAGCAATTTCTGTTCCTTATTATTTATGGCTATCTACAGATCGATCTCTTGGAATCGTTTCTTTTTTGGAAACAATATACACGCAGCCGGCATCAACTGCACTATGGTATCTATATAGCTATATAGGCTTTTTGTTAATGCTGCCATTATTACGCAAGATGGTTAAAAGTATGAGTACGGTGGACTATGGTTATTTATTCCTCGTTAATATTATTTTTAACTTTGTTATTTTAATTGTAGAAGGTGTATTCTTTAAAGACAGGCAGATCAGTTCACATTTTTCTATTTCGATTATTATGCAAAACAATATTTTTTATCCACTAATCGGATACTACATCGAAAATATAATGGATAAAAAGCATTATACTCATAAAAATCGAGCTCTTTCAGTTTTATTTTCAGTTGTGTCAATCGGTTTGATATGTCTGATTGTATCAAATTATCCATGTTCAGGTGATAATTTGACGGATATTATGAACTATGATAAGATTTTCGGGCTAATGCCATGCATTCCGGCAGTCGCATTATACTTTTCTATGAAAAATGTTGTAAAGTCTCCGGAGAAGGTGAAAAGTAAAGCCATCATAGAACAACTGGGCGGCTCTGTGTTCGGTGTATATCTGATAGAGAAAATTACGCGAAGAATCACTTCGTTCGTGTTTGATTATGCAAAACCATATACCGGAGGTTTTATGGCTTCTGTTTTATGGGTATTTACAGCAGTTGGATTGGGGTTTGTCATTATTTGTTCTATAAGAAATATGCCATATATAGGTAAATATATTCGCAAGTGGATATAGGTTGAAATGGTTTGTGTCAACAAGCAGTTTCAACATATTGAATGGATGTGATCTGGCGTACCATAAGTTAGACTTTTTGGTGACGTTCAGAACCGTAAGATAATATATAAAGGATAATAGTTATGTTCAAATCAAAGACTCTTTTAATAACCGGCGGTACCGGTTCATTCGGCAATGCCGTGCTTAACAGATTTCTCAGAACAGACATCGGAGAAATCAGAGTTTTCTCAAGAGATGAGAAGAAGCAGGACGATATGCGTCACGAGTTTCAGGCGAAAATGCCCGAGGTAAGCGACAAGATCAAATTTTTCATCGGTGATGTCCGTGACCTTGCAAGCGTCAAAAACGCCATGCAT
>JAZNUR010000016.1:0-9365 GCA_045592405.1 Oscillospiraceae bacterium | reverse complement strand
GGTGCAAGGTACGGATGGAGACGGAGAACTACGCGGACGTCGTTCTTCTCTGCGTCAACAACTTCCTCGTCGTATGCTTCGCAGAGGAAAGCAAGAGCAACACGGTCGCAGCCGAGCGACGGCTCGACAACGTACGGAACGTACTTCTGGTTTGTCTCTGTATCGAAGAATTCCATATTCTCGCCGGAATGTGTCTGGTGTGCCTTGAGGTCAAAGTCTGTTCTGTCAGCAATGCCCCAGAGCTCGCCCCAGCCAAACGGGAAGAGATACTCAAAGTCAGTCGTTGCCTTGGAATAGAAGCACAGCTCCTCCGGATCATGATCACGCAGGCGGAGATTCTCCTCCTTGATGCCGAGATTCAGCAGGAAGTCACGGCAGTAGCCTCTCCAGTACTGGAACCATTCAAGGTCAGTGCCGGGCTTGCAGAAAAATTCAAGTTCCATCTGCTCAAACTCACGAACACGGAAAATGAAGTTGCCGGGAGTGATCTCATTACGGAAGGACTTGCCCACCTGTGCCACACCGAACGGAACCTTCTTTCTTGTGGTTCTCTGGATGTTTGCAAAGTTTACAAAAATACCCTGTGCTGTTTCCGGACGCAGATACAGCTCGGACTTGGAATCCTCGGTAACGCCCTGGAAGGTCTTGAACATCAGGTTGAACTGGCGGATGTCTGTGAAATCCGTTGCCTCGCAGTTCGGGCAGCAGATGCCCTTTTCACGGATATAGTTCATCATTTCCTCATTGCTCCAGCCGGCAGGATTTGTGCCGTCAAATGCTTCGATGAGGTTGTCGGCTCTGTGGCGTGTCTTACAGGACTTGCAGTCCATCAGCGGATCGGAGAAGCCGCCCAGATGGCCGGAAGCCACCCATGTTTCGGGATTCATCAGAATTGCACTGTCCAGACCTACGTTGTACGGGCACTCCTGGATGAACTTCTTTCTCCATGCCTTCTTGATATTGTCCTTCAGCTCAACGCCGAGAGGGCCGTAATCCCATGTATTCGCAAGACCGCCATAGATCTCGGACCCTGCATATACAAAGCCTCTGGATTTGCAGAGGTCAACAATTTTTTCCATGCTCTTTTCCTGATTGGTAAGCATCAAAATTCCTTCTTTCTCAACAATTTCCTGCCGCACACGGCATCATACTAATTATACTATAGGCAGCAAAAAATGTCAAGTGCGAAATTCCCCGCACAAGGAAATCAACTTTTAAATTTTCCTGTTCGTATTTTCACAACTTTTATTGATGCTTCAACCCGCCACACAGAACCGCAACACCGAACCGAATGCCGTTGATCACAAATTTGCACGGCAATTGACTTTTACTGTCCGACGTGCTATAATGAAGTCACATTGAAAACATACTTCACTGAAAGGAGCAACACGATGCATATCAGGATCATGACCATCGACGATTATGACGCTGTCCACGCCCTCTGGCTCTCCTGCACGGGCATGGGGCTCAATAATCTGGATGATTCCAAAGAGGGAATCCACAGATTTCTGGAACGCAACCCCGACACCTGTTTTGTTGCAGAAGCAGATGGTAATATTGTCGGCGTCATCATTGTCGGAAATGACGGTCGGAGGGGCTATATCTACCACACCGCCGTGCATTCCGATCACCGCAAGCAGGGCATCGGTGCAGCCCTCGTGGACACGGCAATGGCTGCTCTGGAAAAGCTCGGCATCCACAAAACGGCACTTGTAGTATTTGCACACAATCAAAACGGCAATGCATTCTGGGAAAGACTTGGATTCACTGCCCGTGAGGATCTGGTGTATCGCAACAAAACGATTACGGAAATGATCCGGATCGACACATAACATGAATATCAGGAGGAAATCACATGGAATTTATTGATGCAGCAGCCATCAAGGCACTTGCAAATCCCGGCGTTGTTTCACGTCAGCTGCTTAATCCCGACAATTCCACAAGTACAAGAGTAACCATTACCGAAGTGCATCTGGAAGTCGGTGCGTGCCAGCCACGCCATACCCATGATGCATCGGAACAGATCTGGTACGCAACCAAGGGCTTCGGAAAGCTTCTGCTTGCTGACAATGCGGAAAAAGAGTTCCGTGCAGGTGATGTTGTCCGTTTTGCGGACAAGGATGTGCATGGTCTGCGAAATGACGGCAAGGAGGAATTCGTTTATATTTCCGTTACTGCTCCGCCGATTCATTTCGGGTATGCCTATCAGGAACAGAAATGAGATTCCCATCTGCTGAAAGGAAAAACTTATGAAATTACTGATCATACGCCACGGTGATCCCGATTACACGATGGATTCTCTCACAGAAAAGGGACACAGGGAAGCCGCTCTGCTAGCTGAACGCATTGCCCCGATGGACGTTGCCGCTTATTATGTTTCGCCCCTTGGCAGAGCGAGGGCGACAGCGGATTATACACTGAAGAAATGCGGCAGAATCGCTGAAACACACAACTGGCTGCGGGAATTTGACAGCCGCATCCTTTGTGAGGAAACCGGAGAACGCCGTATTGCATGGGATATGCTGCCCGAAAAATGGACAAACGTCCCTGAATACTACGATAAGGAACGCTGGTATGATGTGCCGGTAATGGCAGAAGCAAACGTTAAGAACGAATTTTTGGAAGTACAGAACGGTCTGGACGCTTTACTGAAAACGCACGGCTATATTCGTGAGGGCAATTATTACCGTGCAGCTCGTCCGAACGAGGATACCATCGCATTGTTCTGCCATTTCGGCGTGGAATGCGTGATGCTCGGTCACCTGCTCGGCATCTCGCCAATGGTTTTGTGGCATGGATTCATTGCAGCACCGACATCCGTGACAACGGTCTGCACCGAGGAACGCCGTGAAGGAATTGCAAGCTTCCGTGTCAGTGCATTCGGAGATATTTCTCATCTCTATGTGCAGAATGAGCCGCCTGCCTTTGCAGGACGTTTCTGTGAAATATTTACAAACACGCAGCAGCGGCATGATTAAAATCGTACCATCATCAAACAGGAGAAATCATATGAAAATTGCCCATATTGCCTTATATGTTCGAGATCTTGAATGCAGCCGCCGTTTCTACGAAACCTACTTCGGCGGCATGTCCAATACAAAATACCACAACCCCAAAACCGGCTTGCAAACGTACTTTCTGAGTTTCGATGGCAGCGTGCGATTGGAACTGATGCACCGCCCTGAATGCTCGGACGGATGCGGAGAAGAATACGCATTCGGCTTTACGCACCTTGCATTCAGCACGGGCAGCCGTACCTCTGTGGATGCACTGACGGCAAGACTTGCAGCGGATGGATATACCGTTGCAGGACTGCCGAGAACAACGGGTGACGGATACTACGAAAGCGTTGTGCTTGATCCCGATGGGAATCGGATCGAGATTACAGAATAAACGAGAGCCTGAAGCAGCGTACTTTAGAATCACGCCGTCCACTGCGGATGCAAGCCGGCAGCCGCATGGTGGGCAGAACCGCTGCTTTTGTCAAAATGCATATGATTGGAGAAACAATAATGTTCAGAGAACTTACAAGAAAGAACAAGCAGCTTTCAAGAGAGGAATGCCTGCAGCTCCTCGTAAATGAAACCCGAGGGATTCTGTCCGTTCTGGGGGATGACGATTATCCTTACGGCACACCTATGAATCATTGGTATCATCCGGAAGATGGCTGCATCTATTTCCACTGCGGAAGATCAGGACACAGACTGGATGCCCTCAGGCGGCATAACAAGGTTTCATTCTGTACATACGATAAAGGCTTTCGCAAGGAAGGCGAATGGGCGTGGAATGTCAAAAGCGTCATCGTGTTCGGCAGAATCGAGATCATCGACGATATGGGAACAATCGCCGATATCATGGCAAAACTCAGCCGTAAATTCGTACAGGATGAAGCCTATATCCGAAATGAAATCGAATGCTACGGGCATGAAACATTGCTTCTGCGTCTGATACCGGAGCATATCTGCGGAAAAATCGTGAAAGAAGCGTAGGGAATTCCTATACCATATCCATCAATAACGATATACTTTCTGCTGTTCACGCCGGTCAAGGGTTATCAATGCTTTTTCCAGTCCGCCTGCTGCGGGCTGGAATTTTTATGAGCCGGTATTGACAGTTCCATGACGGTTTGAAAATATTTTTACTGGGCGAAAAAAACACTTTCCCCAAACGTCATAGCAGGTGAAAGGAGGTTGGCAGCATGAATCTGAACGAATATTTTTTGCGGGTACGAAACGGTGACAAAACGGCATTCACACAAATCTACCATGAACTAAAAAAGCCTGTGTTTACAATCGCCTGCCGCATCGTGCGATCAAGAGAAACTGCGGAGGATATTACGCAGGAGGTATTTGTCAGGCTCTTTCTATCGCCGCCCGAACCTTCTGTCAAGAACCCAAGGGCATGGATCTTTCAGATGGTGCACAATCTGGCAGTGGATGCTCTGAGGAAAAAACACAGCACGGACATGATGGAAGAACGGGAAATGTCGGACACCATGGGCGATGTGGAGCTGCGGATGGATCTGGAGGCTGCAATCGGAAGACTCATGGATTGCGAACGAGAGATTCTTTCCCTGCATCTGAACGGTGGGCTGCATTTCAACGAGATCTCTGAAATCGTGGGCTTATCCGTGCCGTCCGTATACCGCAGGTATCGCAAAGCGTTGAAAATCCTGCGAAACGAACTGAATGGAGGTGCTTTATGAAATTAGCATTCACAATACTTTTCACTGCCATCCTCTGCTGGATCTGCCCCGTGACAGCATTTGCAGAGGAATCTTTTGACAGCGTATCACAGGACTCTGTGACTGCGGTGGAGGAAACTCCAATGGATGAAACATATCCTACCGCCGGTGATCTGTGGATTGTCTGGAGCAAGTATGCACCGGATTACCTATGCGGTATCTGGTCAACCGATGGCAGTGATAAAAACATTACCTTTGGTATTCAGAATACCGAGGAAGGCAATGCGGGTAAACAGAAAATTCTTGATCTTGTCGAGGATGATTCCACCGTTTCATTTGTATACCAGAAGTACAGCCGAAATTACCTGATGCAGATTCAGGATAATTTACTGCCCTATTTTGAGAAGGATATTGGTCTTGTTTCCGCCGGACTCAATGAATACGAAAACCGCATTGATCTGGAGATCTACGAAAAAAATGCAGTCGATCCAGCCACAAAGGAAATGATCTCGGAGCTTACCGAAATCTACGGTGATACGATCTCCATCGGCTACACTGATTTGCTCATTGCACTTACCACCGGCCCATCAGAAGCCGGCGAAACACCCGAACACTCCCCCGTATTTGGGGCAGTGCTCGGCATGACTGCACTGTTATTGCTCGCACTCGTTTTCGTACTTTGGAGAAGAAAAGTGACACCTGTTTTGCAGACAAATTCCGGTCAGCCTGTAACGGCGGCGTCTTTCCGTTCATGCAAACAGGTTGAAAAGCTCGTGCAGCAGTCCGATATGGCACTGCCGCCCGATCTGGATACAAAGGTGATGACTGCAATCGAATCCTCCGATAGCGAATGAATAGGATTGTCCTTTTTATGCTATTCCCATTTCAAAATCATGAAAAATCATGATTTTGATAGCCGCCACCGGCGGCGTTTGGGAATGCATGAGACGGATTTCATGCCGTTTCACGGCATGAAATGGCGGGTGCGTCAGCACACGCTCCCGATCAAACTATTGGGGTAGTTTGATCGGGAATTAGTATTAAAACAAAAATGCACACCCGAGGGTGTGCATTTATTTTTATGAAACAGCTGAAGGTTCCTTCTTTTCGGAAGCATCCGGCAAATCTGCGGGAGCTTCCTTATTTTCAGCTTGCTTTGAGGCATCCAGTTCCTTCTGCAGGTTGTTGAATTCCTCAGGCGTCATAAAGGTCGGAACAATTTCATGAAGCTTGGCAACAGCAAGCGTTTCCTGATTTTCCTTCGCCGCATTGCAAAGACTGCGAAGCTTCTTAATAAACTCTGTTTCGTCAATTTCAATCTGCTTGCCAATGAAAATCAGCTTGTTGGAAGTCTTCTGCAAGCCTTCCTCCTCCATCAGCAGCTCTTCCTTGATCTTCTCGCCGGGGCGAAGACCGGTAAACTTGATTTGAACATCTACATACGGCACTTTTCCGTACATTCTGATCAAATTCTCTGCCAGTGATACAATGCGTACCGGACTACCCATGTCGAGCACGAAAATTTCGCCGCCCTGTGCAATTGCTGCTGCCTCCATTACAAGACTGACAGCCTCCGGAATGGTCATGAAATAACGAATGACATCCGGATGTGTGACAGTAACAGGCTTGCCCTGCTCGATCTGACGCTTGAACAGCGGAATTACTGAACCGTTGGAACCAAGTACGTTACCGAATCTTGTGGTAACAAACTCTGTTCTGCCCTCATTCTGCTGGGAAAGATACTGAATGATCATTTCACAGCAGCGTTTGGAAGCACCCATGACGTTCGTAGGATTAACCGCCTTATCAGTGGAAATCATTACAAACTTTTCAACATCGTGGAACTGTGCAAGTGATGCAACATTGAATGTACCCACAACATTGTTCTTGATGGCTTCCATCGGTGAGTCTTCCATCAACGGTACGTGCTTATGTGCCGCCGCATGGAATATGATCTGCGGCTTGTACTTCTCCATCAGCTGGTTCATACGGTAATAGTCACGAACCGATGCGATCATCACCTGAAGGTCAAGGCTGCTCTCATATTCGTTCTTCAGTTCCTGCTGAACGTCATAAGCATTGTTCTCATAAATATCCACGATGATGATCTGCTTGGGATTGTATTTCGCAATCTGACGAACCAGCTCGGAACCAATGGAACCGCCGCCACCCGTTACCATACAGACCTTTCCGTCAATGAATCTCTTGATCTCCTGATTGTCAAACTTGATGGGATCACGTCCCAGCAGATCCTCCACCTTGATGTCACGCACCTGATGGAGCAGGGATTTTTTCGTGTCATCGAAAATCAGATTGCCGATGAACGGAATCATTTTCACCGGAATATTGGTTTCAGAACAAAGCTTCAGAATGCGTCTTCGTTCATCCTCCAGACAGGAAGGGATTGCAAAAAGAATCTGCTCAATATGGTATTCATCCGCAAACTTTTTAATTTCGTGGGATGTACCAACGATCGTTACGCCACTGACTTCCGTACCGATTTTGGAATGGTCGTCATCAATGATGCATATCGGCGAAAACATTGCAGAACGCTTATCCTCCGTATACGGTGATTCCTGTGCATTCCTGATCTCACGGAGAAGCGTCTTACACGCCTGACCTCCGCCGATGATCATGGTACGCTTATAAGAAGCATCCTTAATGCCATAATCAACAAGTTCAATGAATGTACGCTTGAATGTAAAACGGAATACGCACACACCAATTAAAGCAACTATGGCATGGACAATCGCAAATGCAAGCGGAATTCTGCCTCTGACCAGATAGAACAGCAGCCAGCAAACAACGGATCCCACCGTAACGCCGTAAACACAGCACATATAATCTTTACTTCTGAAATAACGCCATAATTTACTATATGCACCGAATGCAAGCAGACCTGCAAGACAGCAGACCGTGCCGATCACCATGCAAACCGCCTGCTGTTTTGTCGATGCATCTGCATGAAACAATGACAGCAGATAATTAGCAATCAATGCTGAGATGCAAATTACAAATGCATCCGCAATCGCCAGTATGACTTTTCTGATCCTGAATTTCTTAAAGAAATCTTTCAAATCATCAGCCCCCTAACATCTTATTTTTCTTTATGGCTGTTTACAATGAAATTTGTTTACTCCACTGTTACGCTCTTTGCAAGATTTCTCGGCTTATCCACATCATAACCCTTAGCCACAGACACATAGTATCCAAGAAGCTGCAGCGGAACAACCGCAAGGCTTCCTGCAAACAGAGCGTCTGTTTTCGGAATGTACACTGTAAAGTCAGCAGTATCTTCCATGCTGTAATTTCCATAGGCAGTCAGACCCATGAGGTATGCACCACGGCTCTTTACCTCAACCATATTGCTGACGGTCTTTTCATACAGATCCTGCTGCGTCAGCACACTGATTACCAGAATGCCGTCTTCAATCAGGCTGATCGGGCCATGCTTCAGCTCTCCGGCAGCATATGCTTCGGAATGAATATAGCTGATTTCCTTCATTTTCAGACTGCCCTCAAGGCTGATGGCATAGTCAATGCCACGACCAATGAAGAATGCGTCCTTTGCAGATGCCACCTTGGCACTGAACCACTGGATTCTCTCCTTGTCCTCAAGGATCTTTTCAATCTTCTCGGGAATCATGTAAATCTCGTCGAGCAATGCGGCATATCTGTCCTCAGCGATTTCCTCTCTGGATCTTGCAAATTCAATTGCAAGCAGATAGCAGGCGATCAGCTGTGTGCTGTATGCCTTGGTTGTTGCAACCGAGATCTCAGGACCTGCCAGTGTGTAGAATACATTGTCCGCTTCACGAGCAATGGAAGAACCTACCACATTGACAATGCCCAATGTCTTAATACCCTTTTCCTTTGCTTCACGCAGTGCAGCAAGGCTGTCGGCAGTTTCACCGGACTGGCTGATGATGATAACAAGACTGTCCTTAACCAAGGACATCTTACGGTATCTGAACTCTGATGCCAGCTCCACACGAACCGGAATCGTTGTCAGTTCCTCGATCACATACTGTGCTGCCATGCCAACATGATATGCAGAACCGCAGGCAACAATATAGATCTGGCTGATATTCTTCATTTCTTCAGAAGTCAAACCAACACTGTCAAAGCTGATTCTGCCATCCTTGACAACGGAATTGATCGTGTCCTTGATTACCTTAGGCTGCTCGTGGATCTCCTTGAGCATGAAATGCTCGTAACCACCCTTTTCCGCAGCCTCAGCATCCCACTTGATCTCAGTGATGGGCTTTTCGATTTCTTCCTTGTCAATGTTGTAGAAAACTGCCTTGCCCTTTTCGAGCTTTGCAATTTCCATATTGCCAATGTAGTATACATTTCTGGTATACTTCAGGATCGCCGGGACGTCGGATGCCACATAGGTTTCGCCATCCGTCACACCGATGGTCATCGGGCTGTCCTTACGGGCAGTGTAGATCTGCTCCGGATATTCCTTGAACATTACGCACAGCGCATAAGATCCACGAATACGCAGCATTGCACGGTTAACAGCATCCACAGGACCGCCGTTATACTTTTTATAGTAATAATCTACCAGCTTCACGGCAACTTCCGTATCCGTCTGGGAATAGAACTCGTAGCCTGCCTTTGTCAGCTTTTCACGCAGTTCCTGATAATTCTCAATAATACCGTTATGTACTGCAAC
>JAZNUR010000015.1:0-4295 GCA_045592405.1 Oscillospiraceae bacterium | reverse complement strand
ATTATACCATTTAATTCAAAACAATTAATGAATATTTTATTAATATTGCACAAACCACGAACATTTTGTTATTTCCACCAATAAGCAAAACCAATAATTGTCTATTATGTACACCAACTCACAGTACAGAATCTTATATTTAATACAAAACAATTTCAATTATATACCAACAAATTAAGTGCATCAGCAATTTCAAATATCATTCCTCAAGAATTTAAATTTTCTTCTATAGACTAATTTAGATACTCCAATTCGATCTATAGACCTGCTTACTTTTTATTATACACGGATGAAAGTTATAGCGGTAGTCGCGGTTTTATTTGACGGTTACGATCTTTCACCACAGAGCATTGATATGCCCGTCATACCACAAAAAGGAGCAGGTTCAATCGCCTGCTCCACATTACCATTATTTTAAGTTAAGGGGTCAAAACCAAGTTCACAAAAAATACTAAATCCTCGAAATGGCTATATTTCGAGGATTTTCTGTAAAGGTAAACCTATTTAGATCATCTTGATTTGTTGTCATTATTACAGCATATCGTCTCTTTTTTTATCAATAATTTATGTAACGCTTGCTTTGAAAATTTCAGAGCAAGCTTGTATTTTAATTATGAAATCACTTAATTTCAATCCGCTTTGATTCCGGCTGCTGTTTCTCTTTTTTCGGCAGTGTCAGCATCAGAATTCCGTTTGTATATGTAGCATCAATCGCATTTTCATCAATACCCGAAATATCAAAGCTTCTGCAATAAGAGCCATAACGTCGTTCCCTGCGGATATATTCGCCGTTGCTGTTCTTCTCACTATTATCTGCTTTATGTGTCGCACAGAGCGTCAGCGTACTGCCGTTGATGTTAATTTGGATATCCTCCTTGTTGAAGCCGGGCAGTTCGCATTCCAACACAAATTTGTCACCCTCATCTTTGATATCTGTACGGCAGTGGCTGACACTCCCAAAGCCCTTGAAAAACTCGTTTTCAAATTCACGGAACGGGTTCCAGAGTTCATTTCTTTCAAATGGTGTAAGTCCAAACATGGTAAAACCTCCTGATGATTGATGCTATTAGCATTCCCACAAATCGCCATGAAATACATATCAGGAATTGACAATCGTACCGCCGTTCGGGTGGAGTACCTGCCCCGTCATGTAGCTTGCGTCATCGGATGCAAGGAACACAAAGCTCGGAGAAATTTCGCACGGCTGACCTGCACGCATCATCGGTACTTTCGGTGTTTTTGTTCCGAACGTTCTGACCTCCTCAGCTGAGAATGATGAAACTGTCAGCGGTGTCCATATTGGACCGGGAGCAACTGCATTTACCCTGATCCCCTTATCTGCCAATGATAATGCAAGTGATCTCGTCAGCGTGACAATTGCACCTTTGGTTGAGCTGTAGTCCATTAAATCTTTATGTCCCTGATATGCCGTAACGGAGGTGGTGTTAATGATACTGCCTCCCTTTTTCATGTACGGCAAAGCATACTGGATCAGGTAGAAAAATGAGAACACGTTGTTACGAAACGTAAATTCCAGCTGCTCGTGGGATATATCAAGAATGCTACGCTGCACAAACTGGACTGCGTGGTTGTTCACCAGAATGTCAAGCTTACCGAAGCATTCCACAGTTTTCTCTACGCACATTTTCGCAAATTCAGGATTTTTCAGATCACCCTGCATCAGCAGACATTTACCGCCGAGCTGCTTGATGCGTGCGGCAGTCTCCTTTGCGTCCCGATCTTCATCGTAATAAACAATTGCTACAGACGCTCCTTCTTTTACAAAATCATATGCCACTGCTCTGCCGATACCGCTGTCACCTCCGGTAATAAGGGCAACCTTGTTTTCCAGCTTGCGGCAGTTACAATTACATTCTGCCATAGGTCTTGGATTCATAACATACTCAAATCCGGGATGGCGGTTCTGATGCTGTGGCGGAAAAATTACAGGAAACTCTCTGCATTTCCCGTTGTTATCATTATTTCTGTTCATAGTCTGATACCTCCTTCTATTTATCATATGCAGCAAAACAGAAAAAGGAGCATTGTTTTTTCTTCGAAGATGTGGTATAATTGACACAACAAGAAATTGATTTCTCCGGAGGAAGCTTATGAATATATTTCACGATAAATATCAGGTTTTTCTTTCTGATTTCGGAAACGGAAGAACAATGGTACTTTCAACCTCAGAAAAAGATATCGTATCGTCCCGAATGATGAGCGTTATTCAGATTGAGGGTATATTTTATTTTCAAACTGATGCGACATTCAAAAAATATCGTCAGCTTTTATCAAACCCTAATGTTGCATTGTGTATTGATAATATACAAATCGAAGGAGTATGTGAGGAACTTGGACATCCCTTGCAAAACACGTCTTTTTGCGAGTGCTTTAAAAAGTGTTTTAAAGGTTCTTATGACGCTTATACATCATTGAAGAACGAAAGATTATTTTCTGTAAAGCCTTCATTTATTGAACGCTGGATATACGATAACGGTATCCCAAATATTGAAACATTTGATGTAAATACTCAGACTTACGAAATTCATAAATATACGGGTTTTTAAGTCGAAACTGTCAACAAACCTTAATTTCTGTTATCTGCACTGTTTCTTACAAACTCTAATCACCCCACAAGCCAGCTTCTCCCCTGCATTCCCTGACGGCTGTGTGGTGAAATCATCGGGATTTCCATGGATAATTACAGTTTTCCCAATGACCTTCGATAGTAAAAAACGATCTGTCAGGAATACAGAAAATGCATAGCCGTGATTGCCGAACAATGGTGGAAGATCACCTGCATGGAATGGATGATTGCAGCCTGCAGGATTATAATGAGTCATCGCACCCGAAAATGGATCGTGCATATCACCCTCGCATTGATTGCCGTCATGAATGTGAAATCCGAACACAGGATGCTGACAAATACCGTGTGAATGCGGCAGGCCACTGATTTCTGCGGCAATGATTACACCATTTCTTGTTTGATAGAATCTTACCTCTCCGTGAATATTCGGATATGCAGCACTACCTTTCAACTCTGCTGACGTATGTGGTGACTGCATCAGCACGGCGATGTAATTTCGTATATTTCTGTCCATTCTATCACCTCCGATTTATGATATGCTCGCTACTGTAGAGGCGTAAAAAGGCTGCGAATTCGCAGCCTTTTCTTCTATTCATCAATATATTCATTCACTGGCGGCAAGCACATATGCCCTCTGCACACATAGTAGGTTGTCTTTTTATTCAGCAACGGATATTTCTCACTCTCGTTCACTACTGAAATATTCGCAAATAATGGTAGTTTCATGCGAATTTCCGACAAATCCGTTTTACCATCCTGAACAATCGTCACATGCTCCGGCGGATTTTCATACATCAGCTTTGCAAGCAGAAACAGGCTGTGACCAGCCGGGTAATCTGCTGCCTGTTCAGACAGAAAAGCGATTTGATTTTCCGCAAGCCCTCTGTACTTTTCATCGTCCGTCAGCTGATACAGTCTCACATAATTGTACGCCATTACGGAATTACCGCTTGGAATTGCCCCATCATAAACTTCCTTCGGGTTCATAAACAGCTCGGAATTATCGGATTGACAAAGGAAGAAACCGCCGTTTTCAGCTGTAAAGCGTTTCACAGCTTCACTGCAAAACAGTTCTGCTTTATTGAGATAATCTCTGTCCAACGTAGAATTATAAAGCTCTATCAATGCAGAAACATAGTACGCATAATCGTCAAGAAACGCCTTGTCAGAGCGTTTGCCGTCACGGAAACTTGTGTAGAGCTGCATGCTAGCGCACAGATTCTGTTCAAGAAATTGCTGTGCATTTTTCGCAGTTTTCAGATACTTTTCATTCTTTGAAATTCGATACAGCATAGACATCGCCGCAATCATCATGGCATTCCATGACAGCAGAATCTTGTCATCCAGATGAAGCCTTGTACGATTTCTTCGGTATTCATATAACTTCTTCATTTCATCTGAGAAATCTGATTCTGTATCGTTACTTTTCAGCCGATTCGGGATGTTCACACTCTCAAAATTGCCCTTTGCTGTGATGTCAAAAACCTCTGCAAAACGCTGTCCCGATTCACCTAATACATTCAGAATTTCATCAAGCGAAAAGGTATAGAATTTTCCTTCAACGCCCTCGCTATCTGCATCCTGCGCGCTGTAAAATCCTCCGTCGGTCGAAGTCATCTCACGAATTATATAATTCGCTGTTTTTTCGGCAGTTTCAAGATATATAGGTGTTTTCGTCATACTGTAAGCCGAACTGTACGCCATAATC
>JAZNUR010000014.1:0-17486 GCA_045592405.1 Oscillospiraceae bacterium | reverse complement strand
CTCTTGTCATGACGATACCTCCTCTGTTATTCTAAGTTAGGTTGGCAGACCTTAACTTCATTATAACATTGGAGGTTCTCTTTTTCCACCATAGCTATAAGCATTTTATCCCCCAGCATAGCTGGGGGTTTTCTTACCAATGAAATCCCCCGCTTTTCGGGAAAGCGGGGGATTACTCAATTCATGCTAATCAATTCTTGTAAATCTGTCCACATCGCCCTTTTTGTCAAGGAACATGGATTTCGGACGAACCCAGACATCGCCTGTTTCATTGCTGCGGTATACCACCATTTCTTCCATGGTTTCCGTGTGCTTTGCCACAGCAAGCACAGTGTAGATATTTCCCTTGAAATGACGGTAACGTTCTCCCTCATGTACCTCACGTGGAGCAGGGATTTCCACAGGTTTCGGCTCTGACTGATGATTCACAATATCATCATGTACCAGAATCATGGAAGAAAAGGGTTCCATGTGCAGGAATACATTTCCATTTTCGACACGCACTGCATTACCATTCACTACATCTACAAGCATACCGTAATGCGTTCCAAACTGCGTATCAAACGGCTGATCGTCCAGATTCAGTGCGACATAAACCGTTTGTCCATCCAGTTCCTTTGCAAAAAGAATTTGGCGGTTTCGGATCTGTATCGTCTTGTAGCTGCCGGTTCGAAGTGCAGGATATGCCCTGTAGATTCTGCCAAGCTTCACAATGTGGCGGTATAGCACTGTGTTTTCACTCTGCAGCTGCTGCAGATCAAGGCAGGGGCGAAGATTATCATCAGAATTATTTTCCTTCCTGCCATGAATACCGTATTCGCTTCCATAGTAAATCGACGGAATACCGGGCATTGTGTACAATAACGTGTATGCAGTACCCAGGTATCTCTGATCTGTTACTGTACTTGCCAGACGGTTGACGTCGTGATTATCCACAAATGTGTAAAGGTTGATATTGCGGTAAATTCCGCCGTTTGCACCGGACTGGCGATTGATGGAATAGTCGATCTCAAAGTAATTCTTGTCATTGTGAGACGAATAGATGCCCTTGTAGCATTCGTAATTTGTCACGGAATCCAACATCTCAGGATTTGCCCAGCGATTGTAATCACCATGAATGATCTCACCCATGAGCCAGAATTCAGGATTTCTGCTCTTGCAGAAATGACGGATCGTTCTCCAGAAATTGAAATCAATGCAGTCAGCCGCATCGAAGCGGATACCATCAATTTTGAATTCTTCCATCCAGTAACCAACTGCGTCGAGCAGGTAGTTGCACACATCCGGATTCTGCAAATTCAGCTTCACCAGATTGTAGTGACCGTTCCACCCCTCATACCAGAAGGGATCACCGCAGGGGCTCTGACCTCCGAAATTAAGATTCTGGAACCAGCCGCAGTACTGAGAAGCCTGCCCTTTTTCTTGAATATCCGTAAAAGCCCAGAACTTTCTGCCGACGTGGTTGAATACACCATCCAGAATGACACGAATACCGTTTTCATGCAGGATATCACAGATTCGCTTGAACATCGCATTGTCACCAAGTCGTCGATCAATGGTCATATAATCCGTAGTATCATAGCCATGCTCTACGGATTCAAAAACAGGGCCGAAGTATACGGCATCTACATTCATTTCGAGAAGATGCGGAATCCAGTCAAGCACCTTTTCCAGACGGTTGATTGTCTCTCCACCTTCATTAAATTTCGGTGCACCGCAGAATCCCAACGGATAAATGTGATAGATGATTGCATTATTATACCAACTCATGAATAGCTCCTTACTTGTAATAATAATTTATTGTATGCAGTTTCTCTGTCATTAACAGAAAAATATATGTAGATGATTAGTCCTTTGATTCCAGATAATAGCTTGCCTCCATATCGGCAACGCTCAATGCGAATGCGAGCGGGAACATCTCAAACGCCTTGCCAATGGAATTTTTATCCTCAATTCCCGAAAAACCCATGTGATACCGGATTGCGAAAGCCTCCTCACGGGACAAACGCATATAGCTGGAAATAATATAGACGGATTTTTCACCGTGTCCATAGGGGAGAGTATCGTCGATCGTGTAATATGGAACCTTTTCCCATACACCCTGTGCATTTTTGGAATTACGGAAATCCGTCTTATAGAAATTGAGCTTGCAAATATCATGCAGCAGGGAAACAAGTGCGATGGTTTCCTCACTGTAATCCATACGATACATTTCTTTAGTTCGGGGACGGGAAAGATAATCCTTCAGGCAGTGATAGACATTCACGCTATGTTCAACAAGCCCTCCAACATGGGAACCGTGGAATCTGGTGCTGGACGGAGCGGTAAAAAAATCACTGGAATCGGACAACAGATAATCAAGCAGATTCTGTGCACCCGCTCTTTTGATGTTGGTCTGAAACAATTCAATAAATTCTTCTTTGGCATTCATAACCCTTACCTCCTTGAAATGGATACTTGAATATTATATCACTTTTTCACATTCGATGCAAGTGCATTGTAAAAAATCATTGAATAACACATTTTTAAAAAACACAATTTGTGCAATTTCAACAAAGATGCTTTGTGTTCTGACAGAAAGCATAAAAGAAATCAAAAGCGGTTATAATATTGCGGAACCGGTTTCTGCTACGAAAACTGCAGTGAACCGGCAGCAAAGCAAGGAATAAGGAGGAAAATTCCATGAAAAGAAAACTGATTCTGCTGCTTGCAATTGCAGCTGCTGCAGTACTGATGGTAGCGTGCGGGAGAAACCGTGATAACAATAACAACGATTCCTCAACCGTAGAAACCGAAACAAGTACGAGCGAAACCACAACAGAAACGACAACGGAAACCACTACTGAGACAACCGAAACGACGGATGGCGGTCTTATGAGCGATATCATCGACAACGGTGAAGACATGATGAGCGATATCGAGAGCGATCTTTCCGGAAACGGCAATATCACAACGACAACAACGACCAGCACTGCAAGATAAGTTTAAAATACAAATTCAATTACTCATTGGATTAGCCCTGCAATGTCGGGGCTAATCATTTTGTGTTTTAAGATTTGACTTTTCTGAGAAAATATGCTATACTTAATTTAAGTATGCATTTCATTATCATGAAAACAGGAGATGGATTATGACGGTACAAGGACAGAATGATACAGTGACAGGCGATGCAGTCCGTGCACTGCCTTTGGATACAGTTTTGTCGGGCAGGTATCAGCTTGTTGAGAAACTTTCTGAAGATGAACAATGGATCACATATCTTGTAAAAGAATCAGAATCAAATGTCGAATTTCATATCAAGGAATTTCTCCCGCAGGAGAGCACAAACCGCAGTGAGAATGGTATTTCTGTGTGTGCTGCTGATAAAAAGTCATTTGCCAAACAGAAAAAGCAGATCAGAACCACAGTGAAAAAGCTGATCAAAGCCAAAATTCCGCACTTGTCTTGTCCCGTTGGTTTTTTTGAAGAAAACGATACACTGTATCTTGTGGATTCCATTTATGATGCAGATTCACTGAATGTATCGGATATGCCGATCACAGCCATGTATCTTCGCAGTCTTGGGATTGCACTATGCGATACCTATGCTGCATTACATAAACTCGGTTTCTGTTACGGAACCATCTCT
Source organism: Oscillospiraceae bacterium (assembly GCA_045592405.1). GTDB lineage: Bacteria > Bacillota > Clostridia > Oscillospirales > Ruminococcaceae > UBA3855. The sequence goes on along the minus strand of JAZNUR010000014.1, from coordinate 13,858 downwards.
GCAAAGGAAATTATGCTGAAATCCGATGGAACGTGTTATCTTCAATACACGCCAGTTTTAGCGTCGTTGTCCCACGAAAAGGATCTCTCGCTGGATCTGTATCGTCTTACATCATACTTGTCCGAACTGTTTCTGCTTGCAGACAGTGAAGACGATTCGCAGACAACACCTTCACCGTATGCGGTAATGAAAAATGTACTGCAGTATCGCTACCACAATGCGATTCTTCTCAAAAACGCTCTGATATGCCCTGAAAATTCACTGCATAAACCGATTACCTATGTTTCCTCCCGAAAATCCATCGTCAGAGCTGCTCTTTGTGTTGGATTTCTTTTGGGCGGAGTTGCAATCGTGTATCGTGCGGGAATCACCAATCTCCCACTTGGCGTTTGCATGAAACTCGGATTTGTTCAACCCGATGTTGTTTCCGTCTGGATGCCTCTTGACGAATCCGCAGATGAAGAAGAAACACTTGCAATGTACAAGAAGCTGACAGCAGGATTTGAACGGAAGTATACAGGATATGGCGTGAATCTGGTGATCTATGCAGGAGATTCCTTTTCTGAAGCAATGCAAATATCGGAGGCTTCAGAAGATCTGCCGACTGTTTTTATGAATACCAAGCATGAGGCTGTATCCGGTCTTGCATCCGATCTTTCACCTTTGTTCCGCTCACTTGATGACAGTTATCTTGCAGATATGGAGCAGTTTCAGGATACAGTGCCGCTTGGATGCAGTCTACCTGCATTGTACTATCATGTTTATTCTGATGAAGAAAATCCATCGGATACAATTACGCTTTCTGACGTTGATCCAGCAATTTCCTATGATGCCAGCGTGTCATTGTTCATGGATTCCATGGAAGAAGATACCGTACGAACCGAGGGTGTGTTTTCCGAATTTTTGAACAGCCGCAGCGACCAGCCGTATTTGGCAAGTACTGCAAAGCTGTCCCTCGCAGAAAGAAACGGAATTTCGTCAGGAGCGATCAGAATGCTGCCCATTTCCGTAGATGGACAGTACCCTCTGCAATATGAGATGTATTGTACTGTCAATCGGCAGAAGGATTGGAACAGCCGATATATCGGTATGCTCTGGGTGCAGTATCTTCTGACGGAGGAAGCACAGCAAATCATGTTTGCGGAGAATTACAGCATCCTGCCGATACATCAGAAGGTAGTACCGCAGACAATCGAAAATCACGATGCATTGGGTGTCATTGACGATATTTTACAGAATATCGACAGTACCATCATGCAGTAACGGAGGTAGAATATGAGCTGGTACAGTACAAACAGTGAATCATTTCCTGCTGCAGTTCAGCGTGCTCTGCTTCCGGAACACACCACGATTCACGAGTGTTACACCATTGAAAAGGCACTTTGTGTTTGTGGTACGGAACTATGCTATCTTGCTGCCGATTCCCGAACAGATGAAAAAATCATTCTTCATGAGATCCTTCCCATCCGTTGGTGTATGCGTGATGAAAATGGAAATTGGGTGCCCCGTCAGACTGATTCCGAAAATGCATTTGAAGCCGTCAAAGCAGATTGTCTGAAAAAGCTTGGAACGCTGCAAAAATTGCATGAGGAATCTGCTTTGGATGAAATTCCTGACATTTTTGAGGAAATGGGAACCATCTGGTTTACCACCAAGTATATGGAACAGGTAAACCTGTTTCAAGTAATTAACGGAACCATCTATTCTCCGCAGGAAGCCATTGATCTGCTCGCACCCGTGATGGATACGCTTGTCGGATTGCACGCAGATTCTATCGTTCACGGCAGCGTTTCTGCCCAGTCAATCGTACTGCATGATGAAAATGCAGTTCTGACAGGCTGGTGCACAGTATTATGTGGGGAAGAAGTTTCTTCCATCACTGCCACGCAGGATGTGCAGGCAGTGAGCAAACTTTTGTATCGGATGATGACGGGAGAACAGATCTACAACAAGGAAACCGCTGCGGCTTTACCATCTGGAATCCGTCATGCACTGCGAGCTGGCATGGAAAGCACGGATATGACGATGGAACAGCTTTGGATCACACTACATAAGGATCGTGCTGTGAAACGCAGCAGGAAGCTCTCACACTCCAGTGGAGATTCCGCTCTTTTCTCAAAGAGATTCACCGCTGTATTCTGCTGTCTTTGTCTTGTTGTTCCATTGCTGCTGGGAGCATTTGTGATGTTCGGCAGTCGTTTAAAGGATGCTGAATATACTCTTGCAGATCATCAGATCCGAGTCCCCGAGCTATTATATATGTCACAGGAAGATGCTGTTGCAGCAGCAAATTCACTCAAGCTGCACGTCATTATTGCAGCTCGCGAAGATAATCCCGTTATCGAAGAAAACCATGTTGTGACACAGAATCCGAGTGCAGGTGCAATTCTGAAAGCCGGTGATACTGTACAGCTGACCATCAGTGACGGCTGGGCGAATTATGTTCCCAATGTCTGCAATATGATGCTGGAGGATGCACAGAAGACACTGGAAGATCTTGGTTTCATTGTGGAATATGAGGAGATACTGAGTGCAGGAGATGCACCCGGAACCGTCATTTCGCAGGACATTTCCCCGGAAAAGCTTCTGGAACGTGATTCTGTCATAAAACTGAAAGTTTCCCTTGGCAGAAAAGATGTGGATAGAAGTAAATACGAGCTTGTTGACAACTACGTCGGAATGCAGTTTGATGAGGTGAAATCCCTCCTGTCCGATCTGTATTTGTATGCCTTGCAAGCCGAAGCTGTGTATGACAGAAATGTACCGGAAGGCTGCATTATCGAGCAGAACATTCCGGAAGGCAAACGTGTGCCGCAGGGAACCATTATTGAAATGAAAGTAAGTCTTGGCGTGGAAACCGTGCGTGTTCCTCATGTGGTATTAATGAATTCCGCCACTGCGAAAGGAATGCTTGAACGGCTTCGCCTCAAACCGGTTCTTGTTTACGCAGCAAGTAAAACGTATGTGACGGATAGCGTTATCTCGCAGAACGTGAGCTCCGGAAAGCTTGTCCCTGTCGGAAGCGAGATCTGGCTTACTGTCAGTTCCGGAAAGCCCAGTACTGTGATCAGTACCGGAGGATGGTCGGGTGATCCTCTGCCGACTGTGGATATCACCGAGGATACCACTGACGAAACATTGGAATCCCAAACGGAAGAAACAGATACATCCGAAACCGATTCTACAGAGGAATCCACTGCCGAAAGCACGGGAAGTACGGAGGCATCCGATTCCACAGAAACAACCGCAGCTTCCGTGACAAAGTCAACCACAGATTCGACCGCAGGAACTTCTGCAGATACAATTGTAACAACGACCACTGCCAAAACAACTACAACCAAAGCAACGACTACTACGACAAAGTTAACAGAAACTGAACCTTCCAAACCCGAAACCACAACACCACAAACGACAGTTTCAGAGGCAAATGAAAATTAACATTAAATCTGCACAAAAATCGAAACAAATTTTTGTGCAGATTTTTCCATAAAATGACGAAACATCAAACGTATTACATACAGAGACGTGAAAAACGTCTTGCTCGGAAAGGAGAGAATGCCATGACGGATGCGGAATTCGTATCCGCAATTGAGAAAATGAAGCAGGGAGACCGCAGCGGACTGCGTGAGGTATATGATGCGTACGGAAATACCATCTACCGTCTGTTTCTGGGGCGAGTGCACCGCCACCAGGATGCGGAAGACCTGACATCGGAATTCTTTCTTAAATTGTGGAGCTGTGCGTCCACTTATCGAACAGGGAACGGTCACAAATGCTGGATGAATACCATTGCAAGGAATATGGCGGTGGATTTTCAGCGACGAAACCGAGAAATCCCTGTGGAGGATGCCGCAGAAGAATATGCACAGGAGCTGACATCAACTGATAATCCTGAAGAATCGGTGCTTGGGAATATGCAAAGCGTGCAGATTCTATCAAATTTGTCAGAGGATGAGCGAGAGATCGTGCAGCTGCATCTGGCAGCAGAATTGACTTTCCGTGAAATCGCAGCCATACTGAAACGTCCCCTTGGCACGATTGCATGGAAATACCGTACAGCAATCGCAAAGCTGAAAAAATTAGCAGAGGAGGGGCAGCTTGTATGACAAATAAAGAAATAGAAAAGCGGTGTCTGGAAGAAATGCAGCAGAACATTCCCGATGCAGAAGCTCTCTGGCAGCGTATCGAATCACAGCTGCCGCCGCAGAATGAAACTGAAAAACAGCCGATGCCATCTATCAGAATGCAGCAGATTCGCCGTATTCTGCCAATCGCCGCCTGTCTGCTGCTCATAGTTTCCGGCTCCGTCGTGTTCTTACAGCATAGTATCCGGAACAACGCAGTCAAACAGGAAAGCAGCAATAACGTTTCTATGAACGAAATCGCAAACGAAAACTTTGAAGCAGAGGACTATGCACCTCCCATGAAAAACGAACAAATTGCAGAAAATGATGAGGAAAATACAGCGGAAATCCGCAGCTATGCCTCCCTCAATTTCAGCAAGAGTGAACAGAAAATACAAATCGCAGACCATTCCCTGTTGGGTACACATGACGAGTTCTTTCTTGAAGAAGAGATACTGAAAAAAACGGAATGCTTTGTGTTTGCTGTTGCACAGTCCGGTGAACAGGATCCCGATACAGGCGAAATTATCTATCAGCTTCGTGTGCAAAGCTGTTTTGGGATTGAACTTCAACAGGATGAGTCACTCATAATCCGTACCAACAGTCCCTATATCCTACAGCCGGGACATGAATACATTCTTCCACTTTATAAGCAGCAGGAAGAATGGAAGCTTGCATTTGAATGTGCACCCCAGCTGGAAATGACGCTGGATGGGGAAGTGGTGTTCCACAACGGATGGCAGTCACTGAAAGTGCTGGAAAGTGAACGCATCCTATATCACAAGAACGGTGCGGATGATTATTTTTATGATAGAATGTACATTACGGATGATGATGCACCTGAAATTCTGTTCACAGCATGGGAAAGTGTGAGATCCGCATAAGAAGGAGGAAACCCAATGAAAAAGATGATCGCATTAATGACTTCTGTTATGTTATTGACAGGTGCAATGACAGCGTGCACTGCCAAAGAAGGAGCAATTTTACAGCAGAATACAGCGGATGTGAAATATGATCTTGAAATGAAAGATTGTGATGAAATCGGTATAATCAACTGTCCCGAAGAAATGCCGAACTTGAATATGGAAGAATACAATACCATTCAGGAAAATGCGTTTCTTTCCGCAGCAGAAAATCCTCTCAGCACATTCTCCGTCGATGTGGATACGGCTTCTTATTCGAATATCCGTCGTATGCTTAAAAATGGAGAAACCGTGAATCCCGATGCAGTACGCATTGAGGAGATGATCAATTATTTCTCATATGACTATCCTGCACCGACAGGGAACCTTCCGTTCTCGGTGAATACGGAGCTTTACGATTGCCCGTGGAATTCAGAAAACGAACTTCTGCTGATCGGACTGCAGGCTGAGGAAATTGATCTTTCCGAACGAAAGCCCATGAATCTGGTTTTCCTCATTGATGTCAGCGGTTCGATGATGTCTCCCGACAAGCTGCCGCTGGTACAGCAGGCATTTGCGATGCTGACGGAGAATTTGAATGAGAACGACAGTATTTCCATCGTTACCTATGCAGGTGCAGAGGAAATCGTTCTTGAAGGTGCGAGAGGAAATGAATATTCCAGAATCACCGATAGGATCTACAGTCTGACAGCAGGCGGATCAACTGCAGGTGCAGCAGGAATCACTTGTGCATATGAACTGGCAGAAGAGTACTTCATTGAGGGTGGAAATAACCGTGTCATTCTTGCAACGGATGGTGACCTGAATGTGGGACTTTCTTCGGAAGAAGAACTGACCGAGCTGATCGAAGAAAAACGAAAGAGCGGTGTGAATCTTTCTGTTTTGGGATTTGGAACAGGTAATCTCAAGGATGATCGTCTGGAAGCACTTGCCGATAACGGCAACGGCAACTACGCCTATATTGACAGCTTGCTGGAAGCACGCAAGGTACTTGTTCAGGAAATGGGCGGTACGCTGTACACGGTTGCAAAAGATGTGAAAATTCAAACTGAGTTCGATCCCGACTATGTGAAAAGCTATCGTCTGATCGGTTATGAAAATCGTGCACTTGCCAATGAAGATTTTGAGAATGATAATGTGGATGCAGGGGAGATCGGTGCAGGGCATAGCGTGACAGCACTCTACGAACTGGTACTGACGGACACAGCTGCCGATACGGATGCGGAGCTTCTGAACGTTGCCCTGCGTTATAAGGAACCCGATGGTGCCGAGAGTAAGCTTGTAGAATATCCCGTTATGTCAGCAAAGAACAGTGAAATGCCTGAAAACCTTGCTTTTGCCGCAGCTGTAGCGGAATTCGGTATGCTGCTTCGTGATAGTAAGTATGCTGGAACATCCGGTTATAGCCAGATCCGTGAACTATTGACCAAAACAGATATGGATAACGATTATCGCCGTGAATTTGCAGAACTCGTGAATATGGCATTTGAATAATGCAGCGATGAGGTGACATTAATGAAAAAAATGACGCTTTCTCTGATGACGCTTTGGACTGTTCTGCTTTGTGGCTGTGCACGTGATTTGCCTGTGGAATCCACCATTTCTCTTGAAGTGGATTTTCCAATGGAAACGTTGAAATCAATTGTGTTTTCCGAATGTCATATGTCGGACTACACCTTTACAGCAGCCTGTAAAGTACAGGAAGATGGCGTGTATAAACGCTATTCCGGTGAAATTATCGATGATAAGATCAAAACACAGCTCTGGGACATCCTCTGCCGGCAGGAAAAGATGCAGACTTATCAAGTCGGCAGATGGGGCGGCGGTGGTGATCTTGTCCTGACTGACAAGCATACGGGGGAGACGTTCAATGTAGGCTATGGCATCTGGTATGAAAAACCCGAGAACGAGGGCGGTCCGAGTTGTTTCGTGATATCCGGTTCATCCTGCGGCACTGCCTGCTACTATTCGATTGATTCAGAGAATCGGTTTGAAGAACTTCTCATAGAGGGCGTCAAACGTGATGAAAACCTTACTCATCAGGAGAGCATTGAGACGAATGGTTATACAAAGAGTGCCATCGTACTTGTGAGTGTTTATATGAACCGGACAGAGGAATTTCAATATAACGGAGAAGTGATCGACCTTGAAGGGAATGTGTTCACATTTGATTTCAGTGATCATCCCGATCAAAGCATTTCATGGGAAGAAGCGGGACAAAAACTTTATGAGTTGTACGAGGAATGCGAACTGAAACATATCGGAACAGTAAATGCAGAAGTCATAGAGAAATGTTGGATACACGGTACGGCAGTTGATTCTGAGGCACTCATGAAGGAGGAACATTCTGCCTATGGTATGGGGCAGTGTACTCTCTGTCTGTTTGATATCGAGACAGGTACATTAATTCCACTGCATTCCACAGGGGACTATCACAGGGAGTTACAGGATGATGCAGCTATGGAAATTGTAAAGCTATATGATAAAATGAAAATCGAATAGGGGGTGCAGACATATGAAAAAAGTGTTACTTCCGATTACAATGCTTTTGCTGTGTGTTATTTCTGCCGGGATCGGATTTATCACCGGCAGAATGACTACACCGGAGCAGGATGTTCCGGAACATCCTGTCAGCACGACATTTTACGCTGCCATTACTGAAATCTACGAACATTCGATTCTTGTAGAGGGCTTGGAGATAAATGATATCAACAGCCGAGGTGCATTTGATTTGTCCACGAATGAAAACACTGTCTACGAATGGCGTTACACACCCCTCAGCCGTTCCGAACTGGAAGTAGGGGATACGATTTCCGTAACATATACGGGTGCTGTGCTGGAAAGCTACCCTGCACAGATTCACGAAGTTTTAAAGATTCAGCTTTTGGACGATGAGATATAAAGAAAACCACCCGCTTTGCGGGTGGTTTTTAATACATTATGCTTCTGCCATCAGTTGTGACATATCATACATTCCGGCATCCTGCTTTGCAAGAAATACTGCCGCATTTACTGCACCCACTGCAAATACTTCCTTGGAAGCTGCAGAATGGGAAAGTGTAATTACCTCATCATGGCCGGCAAAAATAATATCATGCTCACCAACAATTGTACCGCCACGAATAGCGTGCATACCAATTTCCTTGGCTTCACGCTTCTGACGCTTGGAATGACGGTCGTACACGTAATGATACTTATTATCCAGTTCCTCATTGATGGCATCTGCCAGCATCAATGCTGTACCGCTTGGTGCGTCGATCTTCTGATTGTGGTGTTTTTCCACGATCTCAATATCAAACTGTCCACCCAGAATGGAAACTGCTTTCTTTGCAAGCTGTACCAGCAGATTAATGCCCAGTGACATATTAAACGAGAAGAAAACGGGGATGGAAGTAGCTGCCTTTTTGATTTTCGCAATCTGTTCCTCGCTGTAGCCGGTGGTTGCCAGCACACATGGAACACCGTTCACCAGACAGTAGTCAAGCAAATCGTCGAGAATCGCAGGGTTGGAAAAATCAATCACAACATCCGGCTTTTCAGTAACCTCCGACAGCTTTGAAAAAATCGGGAATTCCGCATATTGCTTTGTGTAAAGATCCACACCTGCAGAAACCACACAGTCCTCACGTCCGGAAACGGCAGCTGCAACAGCGTGCCCCATCTTTCCGTTTGCACCGCTGATGAGAATTTTTACCTGATCCATTGCTTTGTACCTCCCGATACCTATTCAAGATTCAGCATACCGAGCTTCTGCATGGATGCCATGAGCCTTGCAACGTTGTCACTGCTCATCTTTGTTAAGGGCATACGACAGCCGCCGGATGCCATGCCCAGCAGATTCATTGCCTCCTTAACGGGAATCGGATTCACTTCACAGAACAGAGAATTGATCAGATCCAGATACTGAATCTGCATTTCAATCGCAGGCTGGAAGTTGTTATCCAGACAGTACTGGCACATATCATGTGTTTCCTTCGGAAGAATGTTGGACAGCACGGAAATAACACCCTTTGCCCCCAGAGCCATCATGGGAACGATCATGTCATCATTACCGCTATAAACATCCAGCTTGTCACCACAAGCAGCAACAACTTGAGCAGCATAGCTGATATTACCGCTTGCTTCCTTGACAGCAACAATGTTCCTGTGGTTGGAGAGTTCCTTGAGCGTTTCCACAGTGAAGCCCATGCCTGTACGACCGGGAATATTGTACAGGATGATCGGAATATTCACACTATTGGCAATCATCGTAAAATGAGCTACGAGACCTGCCTGTGTGGTCTTGTTGTAATAGGGAGTAACCATCAGCAGAGCATCGGCACCGATATTTTCCGCTTCTACGGAAAGCTCGATCGCAGTTCTTGTGTCGTTGCTGCCGGTTCCTGCAATCACAGGAACACGATGTGCAGTACGTTCTACCGCATAGCGGATACAGGAAAGATGCTCCTCCTCCGTCATTGTGGAGGATTCGCCCGTTGTACCGCAGATAATAATGGCATCCGTGCCATTGTCGATCTGATAATCAATGAGTGTGCCGAGGCCATCATAATCAATGGAGCCATCCGGATTAAACGGAGTAATAATTGCTACACCGGCACCTGTAAAGATAGTATTCTTCATAACCTTTCCTCCAGATATATTTTATGTTGGTAATATCTGATTCTCCCAGAATCCGAAGAATTCAACGGATTCGGAGAGAAAAGCAATCAATTAGTCAAAATAGCCCTTAGCAGCGAGCAGTTCAGCCAGCAGTACACCGCCGCCTGCTGCACCTCTCAGTGTATTGTGGGACAGACAAACAAACTTGTAGTCGTACTGTGTATCTTCACGCAGACGGCCAACGGAAACAGCCATACCCTTTTCCAGATTTCTGTCAAGATTAGCCTGCGGTCTGTTGTCTTCCTCAAAATAGTGGATGAACTGCTTCGGTGCACTCGGAAGCTCCAGCTCCTGCGGAACACCCTTGAAGTTCTTCCAAAGCTCCAGAATTTCATCCTTTGTGGGCTTCTGCTCAAAGGAAACAAATACGGCTGCTGTGTGACCATCGGAAACAGGTACACGCAGGCACTGCGTTGTGATGGAGGGAGTGGATGCCTTTACGATCTCACCATTCTCCATAGTACCCCAAACCTTCAGCGGTTCCTGCTCGGACTTTTCTTCCTCACCGCCGATGAACGGAATCAGGTTATCCACCATTTCCGGCCATGTTTCAAAAGTCTTTCCGGCACCGGAAATCGCCTGATAAGTACAAGCCAGCACGTTCTTCAGACCAAATTTCTTCAGCGGATGCAGTGCAGGAACATAGCTCTGGATGGAGCAGTTGGACTTAACGGCAACAAAGCCTCTCTTTGTGCCCAGACGCTTTCTCTGGGATTCGATGATCTCGATATGTTCGGGGTTGATCTCCGGCACTACCATCGGAACATCGGGTGTGAAGCGATGTGCGGAATTGTTGGAAACTACGGGGCATTCAGCCTTTGCATATGCTTCTTCCAGTGCCTTGATCTCATCCTTCTTCATATCTACAGCACAGAAAACAAAATCGACTTCTGCAGCAATTGCTTCGATGTCAGTGTTCAGATCACGAATGATCATATGTTTCATATTCTCAGGCATGGGAGTTGTCATTGCCCAACGGCTGCCAACAGCTTCTTCATATGTCTTGCCGGCACTTCTGGGAGATGCTGCGAGCACCTTTACATTGAACCACGGATGGTTTTCCAGAAGAGTAGCAAAACGCTGACCTACCATACCTGTTGCACCAAGAATACCTACATTGTACTGTTTCATAAAACCTACTCCTTACCTTGAACGGTAATCCGTTCAAAAAAAATTTTTAAGATATTGAAAAAACCGGTTGAAAACCGGCTCATCATGCGTTATAATAGAATTACTGGTGTATTCACCGATAGCTCTCCATCACGCATGATGACAGTGCGGCACTTATTCAGTACAACACCAGAAGCAGGGCAGCTCACGCCTTACAACTTCGGCGGCATTACCTTTTGCAGAAATTCAACGGAATGAGCCTCCTCCAAACTGCTACTCATCGCTGCCGCACCTCTATCCTACCTACTATAATAGCATTTCTCGACGCATTTGTCAAGAAAAATTTTAAAAAAACAGGAGTTACCATGAAAAAATCTGATTTTTATTATGATCTTCCGGATGAATTGATTGCTCAGCATCCGGTTGAACCCCGCAATTCATCCAGAATGCTCTCAGTCAATCGTGAAACAGGTGTCTGTGAGCATATGCATTTCTATGATCTGACAAGTATTTTAAAAGCCGGTGATCTGCTTGTACTTAACGATTCCCGTGTACTTCCTGCACGTCTTTACGGTGAGAAGGAAGGAACAGGAAGCTTTGTGGAATTTCTGCTGCTCTCCCAACATGGTGATAAAATCTGGGAAATCATCTGCCGTCCCGGAAAAAAATGCAGACCGGGTGCAAGATTTTCGTTCGGAAACGGGCGGCTCTTCGCCGAAGTTCTTGAAGTCAAAGAGGACGGAAACCGTATTGTGCAGTTCGAGTGCGAGGGGAATTTCTACACAGCCCTTGAGGATGTCGGACAGATGCCCCTGCCGCCCTACATTACCGAAAAGCTTACGGACAAGGAACGCTATCAGACGGTGTATTCCCGTGAACTCGGTTCAGCTGCCGCGCCGACGGCAGGACTGCATTTCACCAAGGAAATGCTCGATGAGATCCGAGCAATGGGAGTAAACATCGCCTATGTAACGCTTCATGTCGGACTTGGTACATTCCGTCCTGTCAAGGAAGATGATATACTGAAACATCATATGCACACAGAACATTTTATGTTACCGCAGGAAACAGCGGATCTGATCAATCAAACGAAAGCAAACGGCGGTCGTGTCATTTCCGTTGGAACGACCTCCTGCCGCACACTGGAAAGTGCTGCACAGCGATGCGGCGAAACCTTAACAGAGTGCGAGGGTGATACGGATATTTTTATCTATCCGGGATATACATTCAAGGTGATCGACGGACTCATCACGAATTTCCATCTGCCGGAAAGCACACTCATCATGCTGGTATCGGCATTCATGGGATATGAAAACACCATGAATGCATATAAGGTTGCCGTGGAGGAGAAGTACAGATTTTTCTCGTTTGGTGACAGTATGTGTATCCTTCCGTAGGGGGTAGAATATGAAGCATAATCCCAATCCCTTTCATATCGTAATGTGGACAGCAGCAATCGGCAGCGGTGTGCTTCTTGTGATTTCCGTCACGCTGTATTTCCTCATGTCCGCATCACTTTGGAAAACGCTGTCGATCACTTTCGGAACGATCTGCTACCATTTTTCCATGCGGCTTGCTATTGGAAATATATTACATCCGCTTCATCGTCATCCGATCAATACAGAGCATTTCTGGTTCAGGCAAAAACAATTTGAAACAAAGCTTTATTCCGCTTTGAAAATTCAGAAGTGGAAGATTTTGATGCCTACCTACAATCCCGAATATTTTTCACTGAAAAAGCATACTCCATCACAAATTGTAAAGACCATGTGTGTTTCCGAGCTTGTACATGAATGTAATGTTGTTTTCAGCTTTGTGCCGCTGCTTGCGGTGCCCGTATTTGGAGCGTTCTGGGTGTTCTTTTTTACATCCCTTGCTTCGTCATGCTATGATATGCTGTTTGTGCTGCTGCAGCGGTACAATCGTCCGAGAATGCAGCGTCTTGCGTCAAAAAGTGATGCCAGACTGAAACGAACCTCGGATGATATTATAAAAGAACTGTAAAACTGTAGGTTTTGCCGAAAAACAGTGCTGTATATCTGAAAAATATGAAAAAAGTAAAAAAATATCAGTTCCCCACTTGATTTCTATAGGAAAATCATGTATAATAGTTATGTATGCTGACAGGTGGTTTTCAGAAAATGGGAGCCGCTCTGAATAAAGCGGCATAAAAAGCCTTATTTGAAAGGAGTTATTCTCATGATTTATTCTCACGAAGTTGAAACAATGTGCCCGATCGCACAAGGCGTAGCTCATGGTGCTGCTCCGATTCCGGAGGAAGCAAAGTGGGTAAAGGCTAAGGAGATCAAGGACATTTCCGGCTTTACACATGGTATTGGCTGGTGTGCACCGCAGCAGGGTACCTGCAAGCTGACACTGAACGTTAAGGAAGGTGTGATTCAGGAAGCTCTGGTGGAAACCATCGGCTGTTCCGGTATGACACATTCTGCTGCTATGGCATCTGAAATTCTGCCGGGCAGAACTGTTCTGGAAGCTCTGAACACTGCCCTCGTTTGCGATGCGATCAATACAGCAATGAGAGAGCTGTGCCTGCAAATCGTATACGGTCGTTCCCAGAGTGCATTCTCTGAGGGCGGTCTGGTAGTTGGTGCAGGTCTGGAAGACCTCGGTAAGGGTCTGCGTTCTCAGGTTGGTACCATGTACGGTACACTGGCAAAGGGTCCCCGTTACCTCGAAATGACTGACGGTTATGTAACAGGTCTGGCTCTGAACGAAGATAATGAGATCATCGGCTACAAGTTTGTAAACTTCGGCAAGATGATGGATTTCATCAAGGCTGGTGACGACGCTAATACTGCATTTGAGAAGGCTCAGGGACAGTACGGCAGAGTTGCTGACGCTGTAAAGATCGTTGATCCCAGAAAAGAATAAGGAGGACTTGTACAATGGCTTTATTTGAATCATATGAGAGAAGAGAAAAGCAGATCCTTGACGTAATCAAGGCTTACGGCATCAACTCTATCGAGGAGTGTGCTGATGTTTGCAAGGAAAAGGGTCTTGACATCTATAAGCTCGTTGAGG
>JAZNUR010000013.1:0-5960 GCA_045592405.1 Oscillospiraceae bacterium | reverse complement strand
GTGCTGATGAGGATGGGGTTCTCCTTGCTTTCACCGACAGGGGCTAAGGGAACGGGAGCAGAGCTTTCTGCCGCACTAACCGTTACGGAAATCATCCCTGCCAAAAATGAAGGAACTAAAAGCAGAGATAAAAGCAATTTGTTTTTCATAATGATGACCTCCTTGGGGTGCTTTGTGGTTGTCTGATACTATCTGCTTGCCGCAGTTGGGGCAATAGAGCGAATCGGGTGCAAGCACCGTATCGCAATCGGGACAGCATTTGTGCTGCCGTCTTCCTTTCGGGCATAACTTCGCTCCTTTCATTTCGGTCAATTTCTCCGCACAAGAAATCTACAACATTTTTCCGACAAAGGCAAGATTTATACCCGCCTTCGACAACCTTACAATTATAATTATAAGTATTTCTGCTTTTTGTGTCCCCACCCCAAACGATCAAAAAGGGTGGGAAAGGCAAAATAGATTTTTCAAAAGGGTGGAAATTCGGGTAAAAAACATATTGGAAAGCTGCACTATGAAAAGAATTGCAATCTTATTCTGTTTTGTAATCCTGATTACTTGTTTTTCCACTTTGGAAATTCATATCCGGCTCGGAAAGCTGAAATGATCAACGCTTCAATCGAGATACTTGATCTCAATGGGTTCGGCATAACGAACAAGAAAACGTCAGAAACTTTGTGAAAGATTTTTGTGATAAAAAAGAGTAGTATTCGGAAATTTCTTTCCAAATCTGCCCTGGGTTCTTTTGAAAATGAAAACCTCCGATGCTTTCGCATCGGAGGTTAGTTGTCAATATGTGACGAAATTGATCACCGCCGCAAATCATGATTCTACGAGGTTTTTCAAGCGTTCCATTGCTTGGAGAGCTTATTTTTTGCTTAACGGTAACCCTTCCGCCCCTCAAACCTCAGTTGGTCCAGTTTCTTTTCTTGCAATCAAGCTGAATGTAGATTATAAAAGCTCCCACAATTAGACTAATGGGGTCGAAAAGGTTGTTTTATGGCAGCATTCAAGCTCGTTCTTGTAAAACCCATTCATATAAATATACCTTCATAAGCATTGAAAAGATAGCCGATAACGATTATTCCCGCCGTTACAATGCTGATGAAAATGGCTAATAGCTTTGGCTTGATAACTTTTCTGAGCATTATCATTGAAGGCAAGGAAAGTGCAGTGACTCCCATCATAAGGCTGAGAACTGTGCCTATACCGACACCCTTTAAATAGAGTGTCTCGGCAATCGTAATCGTTGCGAAAATGTCGGCGTACATAGGAAGGCACGCAACGCTTGCAATGATTACGGAGAACGGGTTGTTTTCTCCAATCACCGTTTCGATCCACTGCGCAGGCAACCAGTTGTGTATAAGTGCCCCGGCAGCAACGCCAATGACTATGAATCTGAAAACATATTTCTGCGTTTCCCACGCTTCCGACAGGGCAAATTTCGCTCTGTCTTTTTTGTTCGTGTATTCCGTATTGCTGAGCTTTTCCGCTTTCCCGAATAATTCAGGCTCAAGCTGTTTTTCAAGCCCCAGCTTGCCGATGAGCGTTCCTCCCACAACTGCGAAAACAAGCCCTACAGCAACATAGGCAACTGCTATCTTCCAGCCGAAAATGCTCGTAAGCAGCAGAAGTGAACCCAGATCCACAAGGGGCGAGGAAATCAGGAAAGAGAATGTCATTCCGAGAGGAAGTCCTGCTTCTGTAAAGCCGATGAAAATCGGTATTGAAGAACAAGAGCAAAATGGCGTGACCGTGCCTAAAAGTGCAGCAAGGGTATTGCCCTTAATTCCACCGACTTTCATCAGTATCTTCTTGGTTTTTTCAGGCGAGAAATATGTTTGAATGTAAGAAATCAAAAATATCAATGCCACCAGCAGAACGCAGATCTTTATTGTATCGTAAAGAAAAAACTGAATACTTCCGCCTATTTTGTCTGTTACATCAAGTCCGAGCGTGCTCAGAAAAATGCCAAGCAGGTCATTCAGCCATTTCATCCCCAAAAGTTGATTCTGGATAAAGTCCCATATTATCCGCATTGACAGCCGCCCTTCTTGCAGCATTTCAGTTCTGAAACAAACTTCTGGACATCTGCAAGTGCATCATAGGAAAGCGAGTAGTACGTCCATTTTCCGTCTTTTCTTCCCACGACAAGTTCGCTGTCGCAAAGAATCTTCATATGGTGCGATAGCGTCGGCTGTGTTATTTCAAAGCGTTCAAGAAGTTTGCAGGCACACTTTTCACCATCGGACAGCATTTGAACAATCTCCAGACGTGTGCTATCACCCAACGCCTTAAAAACAAGTGCGTAATTCATATTAATACCCCAGTTCTTCAAGCAGTTCAACCGCACGGACTATCATATCAACACAGGTCGTTTTGAATAAGCCTTTTTCGGCAGCTATATTCATTCCGTCACCCGAAAAAATATCGATACCGAGAAGTTCGCGACAGATAATACTGCCCTGTCTTGACTTAAACACTTCAGTAAATTCTCGTGTTTTTTGATAGCAAATATTCCTGCTCTCATTGTCGGTCTCGCTTGAATGACCGTAACGCAGACTGATAACCATAACCGCGCCTGAAACTGCACCGCAGATTTCGCCGTTTCTCATTCCTCCGCCAAAACCACAGCCAATCTTAAGTGCCGTTTCCTCTGAAATACCGTAGTTCTCAGCAAACACAGAAAACACACTCTGAGAGCAGTTGAACCCTTTGGAGAATAATTCTGCCGCTTTTTCCGTTCTTGTCATAATAAAGCACCTCACATAGATGTTTTTCTATGTATAAGTATATCACACATATAGACGTTTGTCAATATGTAGTTTGTGAAAATATGAGTATGGTTTAATCAAAGCAGGTTGTCAAATCTGCTTAATTCTAAAAAGCAATATCGTTAAGTACAGATGGCTTCACGCAGGAAAATGAATATGCCTTAATCCAAGCGGATTTTGAATGCCGCGACAATCAGACTAATGGGTTTAAAAAGGTTATTTTCTGTTTCTAGTTCGGCTTATAAAAAGAAAATGCGACTCCGAAAAGTCGCATAGATACGCAATATAAAAAAAACACCATTGTTTCCTGAACTAAGGGGTTCAGATTTCAATGGTGTTTTCATAAAACAGGTGCATAACAAGTCGAGACGTTACACACCTGTTTATTTTTAATTGAAACTGATTGTATCACCAACCACTTAATTTTGTAAGAATTCCCTTATCCATCTCGCAGACCGTATCGCACAGCACCGAAATATCCTCTGTCTGCACATCGCTTATATCGTAGGCAAGATTAAAGCCAACGCCCATAATAGAGTCCAGCTTTTCATTTTCAATTGTAAAGGCATAGCCGGGAAAGTTCTTATACTCCTTGCAATCCTCGTCACGTGCAGGAGACGAGCTTCCCGCCCTTAACATAGGCTGAGCGTCAAAGCGTATATTGTTGTAGGTATGCGTCATAGTAAAATGATATCCGTAAATGCCGTCGCCCATATCCACTATCCACGCATCGTATACATCGGGGATCAGTTCAGGGTTTGCAATTTCCTCATTGAAATCATTGGTTAGGATATCCTCAGTATAGGCAATTGCGTCGGAGAGCTTTACGCTTCCGTCAAGGAGATGATACTCCATATCGCTTTCAAAGCCGCTGAGAGGAATGTGGATTCTCTCAATAACAGTGTTATTATCTGCGGCACAGTACATTCCCACATTCTGTACATCTGTATAATCAAGACCAAATGCAGCTGTGCCTGTCATTGTTTGAATACCGCCGTTGCTGAACATTTGAAGCATACCTCTGTAGTCTGTCATAAACATAAATGGGGCTTCAGCAGCACAAGGGTGATTTGTCCTCCACCCCGCTTGAAACGCTGCTCGTGCTTCCAGCGGTTGAGGGCGATATTTCGGGTGATCGTCACAAGAAAGGCGGCGAGATTTGACGGACGATCAGGCGGTATGTTCTTCCATACCTGCATCAGAGCGTCATTCACGCACTCCTCAATATCCTGCTCGCTGCTGAGAATTTTGCCTGCGGTCATGCGGCAGACAGTGCCGTGTTTTTTTGCTGTTTCCGCCAGAGCCTGCTCATTACGAAGATTAAAAAGCAGGATTATTTCCTTGTCGTCCATCGCATACACCTCCCTTTACCTATTCTGACAACTTTTATTGTAATGGGTTACACTTTTTTGAAAAAATTTTCTTTTGATTTAAGTATAGCATATTCTATATGGCTTAGCTACTCTGGTTTTATAAAACAAAAACTCCTCGATACTTACTATCGAAGAGTTTCATTGGAGCTTGTGACAGGATTCGAACCTGCGACCATGTGTTGTCTATAAAGCGACGTTTGATTCGTTTTAAAAAACGGGGCATTCACCCCGATCCTACGCCGCTTTCTCCGATTTTGCGGCGTGTTCCAGTTTTCCGATAAAGCGATAGTAAATCTCCACCTGCTGGAATACCCTGCCATCCTCCGCCGCTTCCTTGTGGTGCACCACGATTTTGTCAATCAGCTCGTTCAGAATAGCGGCATCCAATTGGTCAATCACAGTGTACTTCTTAATGAGATTCACGAACTTGTCCGTGGCATCGCTCTCCGCTTTCAGCTGTTCAATCCGCTGCCGCAGGTCGGGGAGTGCTTCCTTGATTTCCCTCTGCTCGGATTCATACTGTGCCGACATCTTGTTACTTAGTTCTCAACTTTTTTCTGTCTACTTTATTGACATTGGACCAGTGAATCGACCTTATGTGTGCTCATTTCCACTCAAAGCCTGTATTCTATAACAAAGAGATACAGGCTTTGGTGTTCATGATATGTCAGTATGCGGAAGAAATTATCCGTATTGTGTTATGAGCTTGGAATTATGCTGTACCGAGCACTTCACCCCATGTGATATCCTTGCCGGAGCCGGATGCTGCTGCATATACCAGAACGGCTGCTGCATCCGTTGCATCAACCGGTGAATCGGCAGAAGCCGTGCCGTTTACGTTGGCAAGGAAGTATGCAAATGTTTCAGCTTCCGCATCTGTATCGGAGTAGAAATATGCTTCCTTTCCGGCACCGGATGCTGCTGCATATACCAGAATTACTGCTGCATCAATTGCATCCGCAGAGCCGTCAAGATTTGCGTCACCCTTCACGCCGACATAGACACTGCAAGCTTGTTCGATGTTCTGTGTACCAAATTCATCCGTAATTCCTACTGTTATCAGATATTGATATCTGCCTTCAGTGTAAATCATGGATGGAGATACGCCGTTGAAGCTTACACCGTCAAGTGTGCTGAGTGTTTCTGCGTTTTTAGAAACACTGCCATCGGAATAAACCGCATAGCGTGTCACACTTTCGATCAGATCTTCAGCCTTGAATTCCTCCTCATCATGTGAGAAATAGAACTTCAGTGTCTTGGTTTCTACTGTGTAATTGTAGCGTACAACTGTTGTTGTTTCAGAAGAGGAGGGTGTGTCGTCAGAAGATGTGGTCGTTGCAGTTGTTTCCTTATCCTTGCAAGTGGTCGTTACAGAAGTTTCCTTATCCTTGGAAGTAGTCGTTGCAGTTGTTTCCGCATCCTTGGAAGTGGTGGTTACGGAAGTTTCCTTATCCTTGGAAGTAGTCGTTACGGAAGTTTCCTTATCCTTGGAAGTGGTGGTTACGGAAGTTTCCTTATCCTTGGAAGTAGTCGTTACGGAAGTTTCCTCATCCTTGGAAGTAGTCGTTACAGAAGTTTCCTTATCCTTGGAAGTAGTCGTTACGGAAGTTTCCTCATCCTTGGAAGTAGTCGTTACGGAAGTTTCCTTATCCTTGGAAGTAGTCGTTACAGAAGTTTCCTTATCCTTGGAAGTAGTCGTTACAGAAGTTTCCTTATCCTTGGAAGTAGTCGTTACGGAAGTTTCCTTATCCTTGGAAGTAGTCGTTACAGAAGTTTCCTTATCCTTGGAAGTAGTCGTTACAGAAGTTTCCTTATC
>JAZNUR010000012.1:0-5585 GCA_045592405.1 Oscillospiraceae bacterium | reverse complement strand
ACTGGGGATTGGTCAGCAGCCAGCGTGCAAGGATTACCTTCTGCTGGTTACCGCCGGACAATGATTTGATCGGTGTGTTTACCGATGCAGTCTTGATATCAAGGAGCTTGATATACTTTTCTGCAAACTCAGTTGCCTTAGCCTTGGAGAACGGCTTGAAAAAGCCCGTCTTTACCTGCAATGCAAGAATGATATTATCCTTTACGGACAAATCGCCTACGATACCGTCACGCTTGCGGTCTTCCGCAAGATATGCTATACCGTTCTTCATTGCATCAATCGGCTTTGTAATCTTAACAGGCTTGCCGCCCATCTTCACTTCGCCACCGACAACCTTGTCAGCACCGAAAATCGCACGGACGCATTCACTTCGGCCGGAGCCAAGCAGACCGGTAAATCCATTGACTTCGCCCTTTCTGATATAGAAGTCAAACGGCTTGATGCCCTCTGTACTTACCAGACCCTTTGCTTCAAATACCGGCGGCTCACCACTCTTTTCGCTGACTGCGGTGCTGTCGCCCTTGATATCCGCCATATCGTCAAGCTCCTTGCCGAGCATCTTGGATACAAGCTGTACTCGGGGAAGCTCGCTGATCTCATACTCACCAACGAGTGTACCAT
This sequence comes from Oscillospiraceae bacterium, assembly GCA_045592405.1. Lineage (GTDB taxonomy): Bacteria > Bacillota > Clostridia > Oscillospirales > Ruminococcaceae > UBA3855. Next base: position 4,964 of record JAZNUR010000012.1, on the reverse strand, counting down.
CACGCAGAACCGTGATCTTGTCGCAGACCTCATATACCTGATCAAGGAAGTGTGTGACAAAAATAATGCCAACGCCCCTCGCCTTGAGGTCACGCATGAGCTTGAAGAGCTTTGCAACCTCGCTCTCATCCAGAGAGGATGTCGGCTCGTCAAGAATCAGAACCTTACATTCCATGTCCACTGCACGGGCAATCGCTACCATCTGCTGCACGGCGATGGAGCAGCTTGCCAGCTGCTGTTCGGGCTTTACGGCAATGCCGAGGGATTTCAGAATCTTATCCGCACCCGCATTCATCTGTTTCCAGTTCAGCAGTGCACCCTCACCACGGCCAATGTACATATTCTCTGCGACCGAAAGATTCGGGCAAAGAGAAATTTCCTGATATACTGTACTGATGCCGTACTTCTGTGCTTCCTGAGGGGATCTGATCAGAATCGGTCTGTCATAACCCTTCATACGCACATCACCGGAATCCTTTGTATACACACCGGTCAGAACCTTGATCAGTGTGGATTTTCCGGCACCATTCTCTCCCATGAGAGCATGGATCTCACCTTCGCAAAGCGTAAAGTCCACATTCTGTAATGCCTTTACACCCGGGAAGGTCTTGTAGATATTACGCATTTCCAAAACTGCTTTTTCTCGCATCTGCGGTTTCACCTCCATTAAAAATGCACAATTGTTTCAAAAAAAGACGCAGCGTGACATACGGAAAAGTACCATTATGCCGCACTGCGCTTTTCTTTAGATACTATTTACTACTTGATAGCAATTAGATACCGTACTTGTCTACATCTTCCTGTGTAATTGTAGCTGCATCAAAGCCCTTTTCATCCATTACAACAACCTTCTGGCCGATGGACTCGCCCTTTTCGAGCTTGTCGATGATGTCCTTGATGTAGGAAGCCTGGAACGGATTGCACTGGCCGTCATAGTTCCAGTTCTGCTTCAGCAGTTCTTCCAGAGCCCACTTGTTGCAGTCAAAGCCCATTACAACTACGTCCTTGCCTACGCCGTGAGAGATGTTAGCCTTGTCGAGAGCTGCTACAGCACCCTTAGCCATGTCATCGTTCTCTGCATAGATAACGTTGAAAGACTTACCGGAGTCAATTACAGACTGTACGATCTGCTGAGCCTTTTCAGCGTTCCATTCAGCAGTCTGCTGTGCTACCATTGTCCAGCCGAGCTCGGAAACTGCTGCATCCAGAGCACCGGAACGGCCCTTCTGTGCTGCGGAACCCATAACGCCCTGCAGGTGGATTACTTCATACTTGCTCAGGTTCTGACCCTTCAGCCAATCAACAGCTGTCTGGCCTTCCTTGTCCATATCGGAAACGATGGAAGCCTCGTACAGGCTCTCGTCTGCGTCGATTGTACGGTCGAACAGGATAACCTTAACGCCTGCGTCCTTAGCATCCTTAAGTACAGAATCCCAACCAGCTGTGTCAGCTGCGGAGAGAAGCAGATAGTCAACTTCGTCCTGGATGAACTTCTGAGCGTGGTTGATCTGCTCGTCGTTCTTCAGGCTGTATGCAAAGGAAGCGTCAAAGCCGTTTTCCTTTGTGAAAGTTTCCTTCATGTCCTTGTCGTTTGCTGTACGATAACCGGATTCGTTAGGATCGTTATTGATGATACCAACCTTAATCAGGCCGCCGGATGTGGACTGTGCAGGACCGCAGGATGCGAATGCAAAGCACAGAGCTGCTGCTGTAGCGAGTGTTGCTAATTTTTTAAACTTGAACATAAATATCTCCTCCAGATTTAAATTTACACCGTTTCACGGTGAACTTGTATTTACATTATAGTATAGTTGTGCATACATTTATACCTAAAATTTTAGGATTTTTGTTTAGTATTTTAAGATGAGGAAAGTTGTATTGTGATTTATTTAACAACTTCATCCCACTCTGTTGCTGCTGGCACGGAATTCACGGGGTGTCTGACCGGTATATTTCTTGAAAATCTGCCCAAAATAGCGATAATCGCTGAATCCGACCTCATAGGCGATCTCACTGACCAGCTTGGATGTGCGGCAAAGAAGCTCCTTTGCCTTTTCGATACGGACATGGGACAGATAATCCGAAAAATTCATATCCATTTCCTTCTTGAAAAGTGCACTGAGATAGGTTGCACTCAGGCTTACAGCGGACGCTGCACTTTTGAGAGAAACCTCCTCCTGCATATAGTTTTCATCAATATACTTCAATGTTTTGCGGATGGTTTCATTCCTGTTCTCACGGGAAAACTCCGCACGCCAGCGAATGCACTGTTCCAGCATTTCGGTGAAAAATCTGACTGCCCCCTCAGAATCAATGAAGTTCGTTTCAATATCATCAATGCTTCCGAAACGGGCTACAAATTCTTCATAGGGAACGCCCAGATCCTTGGAAAACACCCGCACAAGAATATAAAGATCCATCGCAACATAGAGCCGCATGAGCAGCGATTCGATCTTGAAGAAGCCTGTTTCGTCAAAAAATGCTTTTACGGTTTCCTCGCACATATCGACGCTCCCGCTTTTCAGAAGCTGCTCAATTCTGGCGGTATCAACCCGCTGCACGTCGCTGTAACTTTCTCTCTGAATATCCTGTGGATGTCCGGTCATATTCATTTAAATTCCTCCACTATCTTCCAAAAACGGGGTACGCCGCCTGAATTGGCGGCGTACCCCCTGCGATTACTTTATGATTTTTACCGAATCCCGAACCACCAGTTCCGGCTTACATACGATGTCTTCGCACTCCATCTTTGGATTCTGCATCAGCTTCAGCAGCTGCTCCGCCGCCATTTCGCCAAGAACCTGATGCGGATGCTTCACTGTCGTCAGATGAACATCGCATATTGTTGCAAGCTTTGAATCATCAATGCCGACAATGGAAACATCCTCCGGCACGCTGATTCCCTTCGTCTTGCAGAAATTGAGCAGTTCCACAGCAAGCTTGTCATTATAGCACACAACCGCTGTCGATTCGCTCAGAAGCGACAGGATTCTGCTCTCAGAAAGGCTGAACAACGTTGCTCTTTCACTCGTGGAATACCACAGCACGTTCTGCTCCGCAGTGACGATTCCACGCTCCTCGCAGCTGTTAATGAAGCCTTGATAGCGGTTATGTCCCTGAATGTCGTCCAGTGCAAAAATGGCGGAAATTTTTCTGTGTCCCGAACGGAAAAGATAATCAGTCACCAGTTTTCCTGCCATTGTATCATCCATCGTCACGCAGGGGAAATCCGCCCACGGATATTTTGCATTAAAAAATACAAGCGGAATGTTCCTTGCCCGTATCTCCTCATAGAGCTTCCGGTTAGGATTGGGCAGTGCACTTTTGGATGGTTCTATGATCAGCCCCGAAACGCCGTGTGCAATCATATTCCGCAGTGCCTGTGTTTCCTCAAACACCTGATTCTGCGTAATGGAAAGCTGCATGGCAGTATTGTTCCGCTTGAGAACGCTCTCAATACCGGTTACAATACTCGGAAAGATATAATCGCTGAAATATGTCGAAATCACGCCGACACTGAGCCGTCCGCCCGTATTGTCGCTGCTTGCACCCTTTACAAATGTGCCGCTGCCTCTGACACGGCAGATCACATTTTCGCTTTCAAGCATCTTGAGTGCCTGCCGCACGGTCTGACGGCTGACATTATGTATATTACACAGTTCATTTTCGGACAGAAAACGGTCATCAGGCCGCAGATGCTGCTCCTCGATATACTTTTTCGCCCATTCTACAATTGCAAGATATTTATACTCATCCATATTGTATCCTCGACTTCGTTTTTTTCTGACCACCAATCTCGAATAAAATGCTTATAAATTACCTTGCGTTTTCCTCAGTCCGTTGCACGCAGACTGAGGAAAACGCATTCAAGAGAGGAATTTACATTAATCGCCCTTTATTTCATTCGATTGCTTACATTATAGCATATGTTCTCAAATTTGTAAATACAACTTTGTACATTTGACGAAAATTTGTACGCACAAGTCAAATAGACTTGTCGTTTTTTGGTGATTTTTCACAATGAACCGGTGCAGTCAAGTTAAATTTGTACCAAAAATCAGCTTTCCTTCTTGGCTTGTCATGCCAAACCCCCACTATTCTATTGACACGGAGCGAAGAATCGTTTACAATATAAATACAACAAACAATTACAGGAGGGTTTATCATGACAGAAACTATGATCGAATATTTGAGTTGGAGCGGTGTATTTTTCTGTATACTGGTAGCAATAGGTTCAATATCAGCTTTTTTCTTTGTGAAAGACAAGGAAAGCAAGCGGAAAATGCGTAAATTTATATATATCAAGGGCATTCTGTATTTCATTCTGGCTGTCAGCTCAATGGTTTATGATCTATTGATCAATCAAAACTTCTCGCCGGCAACGGTTCTCACCATTTGCATTGCCATTCTTGAAACCGTACAGAATATTGTAACCGTGAAATCCGAGCAGTATCACGAAAAAGCCGATGAGCTTATGGAAAAGTGCAACAGCGAAAAGCATTCTCACCTAAAGGATGTTGAAAAAATATTTGTCTATTGTTCCGAAAAACTGGAACCGCTGAAGCGTCCCCATGCAACTTTGGATGATAAGAAGCTTGCATATGAGCAAATCCATGACTATCTTAAATATTATCTCTGTGCGAATAAATTTTTCGTAACCTTTGATCGCTACATGAAAAATCAATGCGATATCCAAGCTGTTAACGATTCCCTGTGCGAGGTAAAGAAGAATTTAGAGATGTATGCCACTGAAATCGTGAAAACCCCGCAATAAAGCTTACCCACCGAAGGTGGGGCTCATAAATACGTTCCGATAAGAAGAGCTGACCGGCATGAAGCCGGTCAGCTCTGTCTGTCGAAAAGCATCAAAATGGGATGTGGGGCGAAAGCCCCACAGAGGGGTTGGGGGACGAAGTCCCCGAACGATAGCCCCTCCCCTCGGGGAGGGGTTGGGGTGGGGGCAA
>JAZNUR010000011.1:0-5474 GCA_045592405.1 Oscillospiraceae bacterium | reverse complement strand
GTACGGGAATTGAACCCATGATTCCGCCGTGAAAGGGCGGTGTCTTAACCTCTTGACCAACGGGCCGTAATGGTAGCGGCAGCAGGATTCGAACCAGCGACCAATCGGGTATGAACCGAGTACTCTAGCCAACTGAGCTATCCCGCCACATGAGATGTATTTCTCATACAACTTTTATATTATATCACAAAAGAAATCACTTGTCAAGTGTTTTATTCATAAAAAGAAATATAAATCTGAAAAAGCCAATCGTAACGAATTTTTATACTATAGAATATTTATACTAATTTTGAAAATTCTGAAAATAAATGATGCGGATATTTACAGAGAAAACAAATTGTGATATAATGTAAACATGACATTCATAGCGAAATCATCACAACATTCAGGTTGAAAAGGAGGAAAACTATGAAACTGTATTTAAGAAAATCGGCAGCATTTTTAGCGGCAGTTTCTATGACTGCATCCACAATGCTGTATTATCCTGCAAATACATTTGTCGGTATATTTGCGAACGTTTCGGCATCGGAAGAACAAACAGAGGGTATGATTGAATACGTAATCGAGCCCGAGTTCTTTGCGGATATGCCTGACAATGATGAATTGTTTGCTGGCTATGTGGACAAAGTGTTTTATGGCAATGGCGGAGTATCTGCATTCAGTGTGGGAAACCGCACAGCTGGTTCGAGGCTGACGGGTGATGCGGGTATTTTATATCGTGCCATTTCCGGTGAGATCAAAAAAATCGCATCGGGTGAAAAAACCTCCACAAAAATCACTATTGGCGGTTCAAGTGGAGTTACCCCTGATGAGCCGTTTACAGGAAGCATGAGTGATTTGGATAATAGTGTATTGCTTTCTGTTCTTAACGCCCTTCTTTTGGATTATCCCTATGAGATGTACTGGTTTGACAAAACAACTGGAATGGGAGTAGCGGGCAGTAATGACTTTTACACCCAAAAAATCAAATTTTGTACCATCAGTATGCCTGTTGCAAAGTCATATTCCCAAGACAAAGTCAAGGGCAGTTATGAAACCGATGGTACACTGACATCAGCCACTTCGACAGCAGTTGCAACTGCGAACAGTATTGTTGAAAAATATGCAGGATATCTCGACCACAAGAAGCTGGAAGGCTACAAGAAAGAGATTTGCGATCTTGTATCCTACGATTACGATGCAGCAACGGATGCGAGCATACCCTATGGTGATCCGTGGCAGATGATTTATGTGTTCGATAAAAATCCGGCAACAAATGTTGTCTGCGAGGGTTATTCCAAAGCATTCCAGTATCTTTGTGACAGAACCACATTTTTCGGGGATGTTTCCTGTTATTGCATCTCCGGTGCCTTGACCGGGGGACATATGTGGAACATTGTCACAATGGAGGACGGAAAGAATTATCTTGTGGATCTGACGAATTCTGATGAGGAGACTGTTGGCGGTGAGGGTGGTCTGTTCCTTGCCGGAACAAGAGGATCAGTAGCTGCAGGCTATACATTTGATCTTCCATATATAAGTCTTACATATAAATATGATGCAAACAATCCGTGGGGAACGGACATTCTGACGCTTGCAGACAGTGATTATGTCTGGAGTACCATTTTGGGAGATGTGGTTCTGAATGAGGATGTCACCATTGGATCCGGAAAGACTCTGACGATTTTGGATGGTGCGACGCTGACCATTCCCGAGGATGTGAATTTTGTAAACAACGGTGTTCTTGATTTCTATGGGGAAGGACAGCAGCTGTTCGGCAATTTTACCGGATCGGGAAGTATTTATGTCGATGGCGTTCCGCATATCCATGATTTGAGTGGAAATGCAGCTTATACGAAGATAAGCGGTGATGATCAATACCACTTGGAGGTAGGTGCCTGTCTGGATTGTCCTTTGGGGTATGTTGATTCCGAAGGAACACTTGCACCTCACACATTTGATGAAAACGGATTTTGTACTGCTTGTGATGCGTATGAACCTGCCGATTCGACATCGGATGGGTATGGCATCGGAAATGCCGGTCAGCTGTACTGGTTTGCAGACAGGATAAACAACAGCAATGACGTATATGGTGCCAGCTATGCATATTTGACATCGGATATCGTTGTGAATCCCGATTTGCTGGACGCTTCCGGTGAATGCGGCAGCGGCGAATTCCGCAAATGGATTTCGATCGGTAACCAGAACAATCCATTCAAAGGGAGTTTCAACGGCAATGGCCATGTGATCAGCGGCCTGTATTTTAATCGTTCTGCTGTCAAGGTAGGATTCTTTGGATGGACAAGCTCGCAAGCAGTTGTTTCCAATACAGGAATTGTAGATTCCTATTTTTACGGCGGTGCCAATACAGAAGCAGGCGGTCTGGTTTCCAGAAATTACGGAAGAATTCAGAATTGTTATGTTATGTCAACCGTGACGGGCAACAGTACGGATTCCGGCGGTTTGTGCGGCAGGAATTACGGCAGCATTGCTAATTGTTATTTCTCCGGAGCTGTCACGGGTTCGGATCGTATCGGTGCATTGTGCGGCAGAAATTACCAAACGCTCCAAAATTGCTATTTCAACAGTGACATTCTATCAGCGGATGCCATTGGCTTTGACGACAGCGATGATATCGCTGAAGATGTTGCGGGTAAAACAGAAGATGCATTCGCATCGGGTGAAGTATCCTATCTGCTTCAGGGCGAGCAGGAGGATGCATTCTGGGGACAGAAGCTTGAAACCGATGCGTATCCAAGACTCGGCGGCGACAAGGTGTACCGCTACGAAAAGCTTACCTGCGGCGGCACTTCCAAGAATCCGCCCGAATATCTCTATTCCAATGACAGCACCGTTGTACTGACTCCGGAAACTCATGTGTTTGATGCGGACGGTTTCTGTGAAACCTGCGGTGCATACGAAAGTGCAGAGGATTCTGACGGAAACGGTCTTTTTGACATCTATAAGGCGGGGCATCTCATGTGGTGGAATCAGCAGGTACAGCACGACATGACGCTTGGCATGGAACTGAAGGCGGATATTACATTGCCTGCACCCGAAGAAGGGGAAAGCAACTGGACTGCTTTCGGGACAATGGAAGAAGCCTACTGCGGCACGATTGACGGTGGAAACCATACCATCAGCGGTCTTGTCATCAATACTGATCGCAGTATTCAGGGCTTGGTTGGCAGTCTTGGCAATGGCGGTGCGATCAAAGCCTTGACCCTGCATGACGTGCAGATTGTTTCAAATTCCTCTTTTGTCGGTGCATTCGCAGGCACTGCAAGTGGCGGTTCCATTGAAAACTGTCATGTTACCGGAGAGAGCTGCGTGCAAGGTTATGGCTATGTTGGCGGTATTGTGGGCTTCACCGAGAATGAGATTACTCGTTGTACAAACGCAGCTGCCGTTATCGCTAAAAACACTACTGCAGGCGGCGTTGCCGGAACCTGTGCATCGACCTCCATCATCGGATGTGAAAACACCGGCAGCGTGTCTGCGAGTTCCGAAAATGTCGGCGGCATTGTAGGTCAGCTTGATAGTGTTTCTTTCGCCATTGCCTGCACCAATTCGGGCACGGTAACGGGAGCAAAGAATGTTGGCGGCATTGCCGGCTATGTCTGGAGTGATGCTGTGATCGGCTCTTACCAGACAGGACTTGTGCAGAGTATCGAAGCACCCGCAGGTGCAATTGCAGGTTTCGTAAGTGAATATTCTTCGGTATCCGGAAGCTACTGGATCGCAAGCAGTACAGCTGTCAGAGAAGGCTATACAGCAGCTGCTGAGGGTATCGGAACCGGACAGGAAGGTGCAGCAGAGGTTGATGGAACGAATGTGACATGGGCTGCAGCAACAGTTGGAATGAATACGGCACTTGCAGCGAACGAATATCCGGAATACTGGGGCATGGATCTTGCAAATGACATTCTCCCTTCCATTGATGGAATGAAGGTCTACGCCGGTTATCAATCCTGTACGGATACTGAACTTAGTTACAGCAACACAGAATTTCCGTCGGTGATACATACATTTTCTTCAAACGGATTCTGTACACAGTGTGATGCCTATGAACCTGCTGTTCTCAATGACGAATCTGTATTTGAAATCAGTAATGCTGGTATGCTCTACTGGTTTGCAGAATATGTAAATTCCGGCAATACGGTTGCAGAGGCTGTACTGACATCGGATATTACCATGAATGAAACCGAGTACACAAGAACATGGACGCCCATCGGTGCATTTGTTGAATCGCCCTTCATGGGTACATTTGACGGACAGAGTTATACAATTTCCGGACTGTACATGACTGAGGGAGATTTCGCAGGCTTGTTCGGATACAATGCAGGCACAATTGAAAAACTCTGTCTGAAGGATTTTGATTTCAGCGGCGGTGAGAATGTTGGCGGTATCTGCGGAAACAACTTGGGATTGATCACGAACTGTGCAGTCTTTGGTACGATCAGTGCAGCTTCTGCAGGGGGAGTCTGCGGAAGCAATCAGAACGTAATTACCAATTGTTTTGCAGCCGTGAATACAGAAAATTCGGCAGAATCTGCAGGATTCTGTTATACAAACGACGGTGGATTACTGCATAATTGCTACTTTGATACAGAGCTTGGTGCGGAAATTGCAGTTTTTGCTGAGGAAGGAACAATTAGTGAGTTGGAAGGCATGACTTCCGAAGAACTCTCGTCAGGTATTGCCGCCTATCTGCTGGATCAGATACAGGCGGAACATATCTGGGGTCAAACAATCGGCACGGATGCCTATCCTGTGCTGGGTGGTAAACAAGTATACTGTGTAGATGAATTTGAATGTCCGTCAGATCCTGAGCCGAACATCTGCTACAGCAACGTAGAGGAGAGTATTTACATTTCCGATGTCCACCTTTATAAAAATGGTGAATGCACCGTCTGCGGAGATGTATGTGTGCATTCGATGGATGAGGGCAGCTGTATGTATTGCGATATGCACGAAGGTATCATCAAAAATATGGATTTCCCAACGGAATATACATACGGCGAGACAATCGACGTTCGTATTGAAAACTTTATTTCCAACAGTGATATTACACAGCTTGCATGGAGCTGGTATGATGCGGATGAAAGCTTCATGGGTGATGAAATCCCTACAGAGCCGGGTGATTATATGCTTTCTCTGAGCATTCCCGAAGTTCATGGGGAGAATGCAGCTTATACAGAAGCATCTCTTTTGATTGCAGTCACCATCGTAAAGGCGGATCCCGAGATTACACCAATGATTGAGGACAAGGTTTATCAGGAGGGAGATGCGATTCCCGACATTTCTCTGCCCCCCGATTCTGTCAGCGGTATCATCGAGTGGATTCATTCCATCCGACAGCTTGCAGCAGGAGAAAATTCGCTTGCATGGTTGTTTACACCGACGGATGATGAACGCTATAATGCCGTGACAGGAACAGCTGTAATCGTTGCGGAAACTACCACGACAACAACGACAACCACCACACCGGAAAC
>JAZNUR010000010.1:0-2390 GCA_045592405.1 Oscillospiraceae bacterium | reverse complement strand
GTGAAGGTGTAGTGGGGTTTCGTTTTACTTCTGCTCGTCTGCATAGCCATATTCCTTTCTCAGTTCACGCTTGAGTCTGCGGATTTCTGCCTTTGCCCATGCAAGGGACGCACAGGCACTGCCTACGGCAAGTCCTACAAGGATGCCGAGGAGCATTCCTACGAAAAGATGCATCATACGGGTGTCACCTCCTTTCTGTTCTTGTTTTTGGGTATAGAAAAAGCCGTCTGTGATTGTTAGTCACAAACGGCTATGTATAAATATTCGGTTATGTAAAATGCCATCAAAACATCATAGAGCGGTTTATGGTTCAATAATGCCATCCACAAAACCACGATATCCTGAGCACATATTTCTACACTCATATTCTGCACAAAGATAAGTTTCTTGTCGGACGTCACAGTCTTTGTTTTCTAAATATTCAAAAAAGTCATCTTTATTATTAACTTTCAGGTAATCGTCTTTACAGTTACAATAGCACAGCATACAGCCAAAACTATCATTTCCATACGGTGAATAATCAGAATATTGGCAAGTAAAACAGCATTTAAGATAATAATCCTGCGACATCTGTTTGCAGATATCATGTAAAGCAGTCTCAAAATCTAATGTTTCTTTTTGGCTGCTGTATTTTACTCCGTCAACATATAAAGTGAAGTCATAGACATTTATATCATCGTGACATACTTGTACATCTTCACAATACATCCTTACCATGTTTTTTTCTCTATTAGGCTCTGTATATTCAAAAGAGACATGTATCATGCCTTGTATTTCAAAGTGATCACGCTTACGAAATACCTTTACAGGTATTTCAATATCCAGTGCATATCTTTGTAGTTCATAACAATACGGAATTTTAGTATCACCTATGTTGTAACCACCCGATTTTAAGATACAAAATTTTCCCTTTGCTTCCTCATACTTAGAATCATCAGACAGTTCGAAATATTCAAGCATTGATCCGCAAAATTTGATGCCGTCGAGAGTAAACGAAAGAGGGGTTTCTCTCGAATCCTTCTCCGTGTTGATAATATCAATCATTGTGTCATGATGTTTATCTTTGTAATGCGCTTTCCATACCTGCATAATTTACTCCTAATTTCAATATGTGATAGAATTCCGAATTTCACCTTAAATTCAATTATTTGTTTTATTTTCCCTCTATATTATACCACATTCCACCGCATTTTTCAATAGATTAGAGGTTACAGATCTCAAAAAGAAACCTGCAACCTCAATCGTCTTACATCGTCATGTCCACATCTTCGGTTTCGTCCATGTCCTCATCATCCGAGAACGCAGCATTTTCAACCTCATGCTGCATCGGAATCAGCACCTTGAGAAGTTCCTCACGGTATTCCATATCAGAAATCTTGTTGATATAGATGCCAAAGGTGTCAAGCAGTTCTTTGCCTTCCATAGTTGTGATTCGTACATCGCCGTACTGACCATGCTTGCAAATGAACTCGGCAACCTCCTGAACATTGTGGAGTCGTTTGTTGCCATCAATTGCAGAGCCAAGCAGATAAGCGTAACGCTCAGCAATGGGAACATTCAGCCTGTCAATGACATGAAAAATATCTGCATCGGTAACGACTCCCAGGCTGCGGCCATTGTCAAAAGTGCAATGAAGTGTGCCTGCGTCATCTACATGGTCAACAGTACCTTTAGTTCCACGTTCAATCGGATGATACGGATCATTCATCCTCTCAATCAGAATTCTTGTACCCTTGGGATACATCTTTTTGATGCGTTCTACTTCCTTTGGACTTGGAAACTGACTCATAAAATCCCTCCTTTACATCGATATATCGAAGCTTTCTTCTTCCTCGATATCATTGGTTTCATCCATCATCTCAACTTCAATCTGCCAGCTGTCGGAGGAATTCCAGAAGCTGACGTAAATCGTACCGAACTCATCGGTTTTGATTTCCTGCTGTTCGTAGCCCTCGCCCCAGCCATCTGCTGCTTGTCCAGCCCAATAACTCTTGAACTCGGCCATTTCGCTTTCCGTAAGCGGTTCAGTCAATCGGCAGGTGAGGACTCCTGTAAGCTCTCCGTTTCTGACCTCAACGGAAGGAAATGCGGATACAACCTTTTCATTGACAGGTGAGTTTGCATCATAATATACCATCAGTCCACGATGCTTTTCCTCTGACTCGGCGTATTTCTCAATAGCAGCATTGATTTCATCCTCACAGCCACAAGCACAGCTTGACGGAATAACCTCAAGGTCATCTTCATAAGGTGCATCCCAATCTGTTTCGTAGATCTGTGGTTCAGCCTGAATCTCAAGGGGACAATAGAGTTTCATTTCCTGTGTGGGCTTGGCGGTTACCGTGAAATCTGCCTGACCTGTAATTCCGAGGTAGTGGTCACGAACCTCT
>JAZNUR010000009.1:0-3991 GCA_045592405.1 Oscillospiraceae bacterium | reverse complement strand
CAAAGGTGGAGCTTGTGCACTGGTTGATCAGATCGCCTGCAACAATGCAGTCAAGGGAGGCGGGCTGGATGTTTCCCTTTTCCATGGCAAGCTGCAGGGTATCCGCCTGCATGCGGCTCTCCGCCTGCTCCCATGTTTTTTCGCCGAAATACGGATCCTGTTCAATCCGGTCAAAGCAGTTCCCCATCGGCCCCTCGCCCTCTTTCTGTCCGACAATGCAGGCATAGCTGTGAATGGCAGGGGCGTTCGCCAGCTGAATGCTGGAACGAATCTGTTTTTGCATGGACATGTACCTCCGTCAATGAATTTTGGTGATAGTGTAACCGATTTTTGGGGGAATATGCGCTGAAATCCGACTTGCATCAAAAAAACACCCGAGAAAAATCTCGGGTGTTTTCATCATGATTCGGCGATCGTTTCATATGCATATTCATACAGCGACTGCAGTTCATCGTTAAAATACTGCTCCCTGCGTATGATCCGACCGTCCGGATCATACGCATAGATGTTGACCTCCGTTGAGATCAGGGTATCCTTTTCATAGTTTGTCTGCGTGGTTTTGCAGTGATTTCCGTTTTCGTCATACTGATATTCATAGTACGAGATGTTCGGTTCTGTGTATTCACCGCCTAACGATTCTCTTGTTTCCTGCACTATTTGTCCGTTTTCGTCGTAGATTTTTTCAACGACTTCACGAAGCTCTCCGGTTTCACAATCGTAACGCATACCCTTGATCCACAAACCCTGTGCATCGTATTCGTTCTCCCATCTGCCGCCGTAGCATTTGACCTCATCATGAAATGTTCCGTGCAGGCAGACAAACTCCCCGTGATCATCGTAGATAAACTCGCTGACCATGTACAGCTCACCGTTACGATACTCCTCCTCACGAATATTTTTTCCGTCGGTGCTGTATCCGTAACGATGCTGCTCACTTCCGTCATTAATATTCGCAGCTGCAATCGTGCCGTCCTCATTGTATTCGTAGACCGTGATCTCTGTACGGAGCAAGGATGGCTCGCCGTTTTCCATGTCGTACCATTCCGATCGTACACAATTATCGTGCGTATCGTAGAAATTCACACGATAGTCCTCGATCCTGCCGTCACGATAATCCGTGATGGTTTCTCTGTAGTATGTCTGATTCTCGGCTGTCACAGAAGTTTCAGATGTTTTTGTTTCAGAGGTTTCTGCAATTTCACTGCCCACGAAATCCGTTTCGGTGCTGCATCCTGCCGCACCGAACAGAAGCACCCATAACAGCAGCAGAATCGCTGTTATGTGTTGATATTTGTACATGGTGACACCGTCTTTCATTCAGATGTTTTCTTCCTACTTCACCGGCAGTTTATCAATGATCTTAACAAGGAATTTCATGATGTTCAGAGAATCCGCTGCATCGGGCTTGCCGCTGCGGTCAACATCCGCATTCGTCTTGCCCTCGTCCGTCAGCTCGCCCACACCAAGGAGATTCTTGTTCAGCACGATGATGTCCAGAATGTCCACAACACCGCTGCAGTCCGCATCACCGTACAGGTTCTCAGGCTTCACGTCAGGTTCCGACGGGACAGGTTCTGTCGTGGGAGGCTCCGTCGTGGGAGGCTCCGTCGTAGGAGGTTCTGTTGTGGGCTTTTCGGGTTCAGGGGTGATATCCGAATCCCCATTTGCGGTCGTACCATCGGGTTCCGTGCCGTAATACAGCTTGCCGTCCACATAAACGGGAATGTTCTTTGTTACGATCGGATCTTCGGCACCCAGAAGCTCCTCGTTGGAGAAGTCATTCTTCGCATCCCAGCCGGTGCCGTAATTCGGATATACCAGTGCCAGCATCAGTTCGCACTGATGTCTGCCCTCGGAGATCGGAAGTGCCACTCTGCCGTCGGGATAGGTCACTTCGATGTAGTAGATGTTGCCGTCGTACTGCTGCGGCTTGGAAATTTCCACGGGCTTGACACCTTCTCCGGAATACATTGCCGCCTGATCACGATCGACACGAACGACCAGATCGCTTGCGGAATAACCGGCTTCGATCATTTCGGAAAGATCCATGAAATAACGATAGGAAACATTATCCACCACTCTTGCCGGCCATGCGGTGTGGTTTGTGATCTTCAGACTCAGTGTAACGCCGCCGGAGGTGTTGTCCTTCGCAAGTGCTTCCACGAAGATCTCGGGACCGTCATGTGCTTCCTTTTCAGGGAAATTCGGATCGGTTTTGCCACCGTATACATCCACCATCTTGCACAGCAGTGCCGTCAGACCTGCATTGTAGTCGTCAGCAACCTCGTTGTTGATGTAGTTCTGACGGTCATCCTCATAGCTGCCGTCCTGATTCGGGCCGCCTGCAAGTGCACCGTAGAGGATGTGGCGGTTCTTTTCCGGAATGGCAAGATCATTCTTCCAGCTGCCGTGTGCGGTTCTGTGGTGGGGATTGAGCGGATATTTCTCGCCGTATCCTACCATATAGCTGAGATTGAGGGGGTTATTGCCCAGAACATAGTCGATCTGTTCCTTGTAGAATTCCTCATAAGCGGCGGTATCCTTATCAGCAAGGATGGTATCGCTTGCAACTGCTGCAAGGAAGCCCGTGTTCAGCGGATAACGCAGACAGCCCCATGTGGTGTTCCAACGCAGACCGCCGGGCAGCTTGGATACATCATTGAGCCAGTATTTCAGGTGCTTTTCGACATGGTTGATGTAGGTTGCATCCTTGCTGTTGATTGCATACAGCAGCATTCCACCCTGCATGGTATCGTCCCAGCAGTGTGCCCATGTGTACTTCAGAACATCCTGTCCCAACTCCTTGTCAAGGTTCGGGATGTAGCTTTTTGCCTTATCCAGATATGCCTTGTCGCCCGTTGCGATATACAGCCAGTTGGAAGAATAGAACAGCTCATCATAGAAGTGGCTGGAACGATAGAAGCCGGAGGCGTTGCTGTCATTGTATACAGCGTCGCTCTTGGAAGCATCCGCCAGCTTGAACATATTTTCAGCAGAAGCAAGGTAACCTTCACGCTTTGCATCATCCACCCTGCCGTCAAGTGCACAGTAGCCGGCTGCAAGTGCTGCCGCCATGCCGCCGAATACAGCAGAACATCCGTCGGAGGATTTGAGAATGGCACGGGACGCCTCGTAGGAATTTCCCTGATCCTTCATGCCGTACTCATACATCTCAACCGGTCCCCACCAGGTATGGTCCATGGTACCGTTTCCGACCTGGAATACGATCTCATCACCGAGGTCACAGGCTTTGAGATAGTCCATAACGAATTCGAGGTTGTTGACGTAGGTATCGAGTTCACCGCATTTTTCCAGACCGTCTGGATACTGATACAGACCCCACGCCATCATGGACGCAGTGAACGCCATGGGCAGATTGAACTTGACATGGTCTCCGGCATCGTACCAGCCGCCCTGAATTTCGTCGATCATGGTTGAATCCGCACGCCATTCAACTCTGTTCCATTCCGGCAGCGGTCCTGCCTGCTGGCACTCATAGAAAAACAGACCTTTCTGGAGTGCTTCGGCATAATTGGGGTTATCTGCGGCGGACGCATTCTGTACGGCGTCCGGATAGCCGACTGTGCCGAGCGATGCAGTCAGCATCACTGCGGCAACAATGCCGCCTGTAATTCTTTTCAGCATAATTTTGCTCCTCTCATGTATTTGGAAAGAGTGCAGACTTTCCATTATATTGATATCCTAATTATGCCATAATTGCATGGAAAAGTCAAGTGCTATGCGGGGATTTCACAGAAATTTACAGAGAGAATCCAAGCAGAAAAACGACCCGTCCGCAAGACAGGGCACAGCTTGTAGAAAAGGTCCTTTTTCTTAGAGATAGGCATTCTGTCATTGCCCGAACCCCTCTGTGGGGCTTTCGCCCCACTCCCCGTTTTGAGGGCTTCGACAGACAGAAGCCCCGTCCGCAAGACAGGGCACAGCTTGTAGAAAAAGTAATTTTCAGCGTTCTTCCAGCCCGCCGCAGGCG
>JAZNUR010000008.1:0-10450 GCA_045592405.1 Oscillospiraceae bacterium | reverse complement strand
AGCCACTGCAAGGTGTTTCTTCGGTATTCGAATCTTCATCATATAAACTCCATCTTGCCGATTGCTCGGTTTTATTTCCTCATGTGAGGATTTTGACTGTTTCTCAATTGTCTCCGATTTCTGTTTCTTCGGTCGTTTCGGTTGTTTCTTCGGGAAGCTTAGCGAAATTTTCTGCATTCTCCCCTTCTCTCAACTTTCTTGCGATAACCAGAAAACGTGTGTCATCTGCATCAGAATAGCAGGTTGACAAAGTCAGCAGCTGATCGCCATATTGCACATCAACATCTATGTCGACTAGATTTTTTTGACGTACAGTAGCGACATAATCATCAAACTCCTGCTTGTTAGCAAATTCCTCCATATCCCAGTAACGCCACGGTGCCGCAGCACTGCCTTCTGTAATGACCAGACCAAAAATAACATAGGTGTAACGGTCATAGTTGGAGCTGAGTTCAATATACTGATTTGTCTCATAATAGCTAAAGTCCTGACGATATCTACGCAAGGAGCCAAACATGGAATTGTTTGCCATGTTATGCCCGTAGATCACAATGTTATCCGAATGTTCGGATACATCAAACCCAAATACATTCCGGTAGTCCATGAAAACGGCCCCGGCACGATTGGATTTATGATCAAACCCGGTATCCAGATAATAATCGTTATCTTCACTCTGAACAACGGGATAATCAACCTTCGTGTTCTGGATAGAAATCCAGCCGACGATGTCAGAATTGTACGGCAGAAGCATTTTCGCCGTCCCCATCAAGTCATTGGATGACCCGATTTGTTCCATAGAAACGGTTTCTTCCGTAGTTTCTTCCATCGTTTCTTCTGTTTCCTGCTCAGTTGCCGGTATCTGAACATCTTCAACTGTGGGAGACCCCATCCCCTGTGTAAAGAACAGGAATACACCAATTGAAGCGGCAGCGGCAAGAAACACGCCAATAGTCAAAATAATTTTTTTCGGTGTCATTGTATTGTTCCCCTTCGAAGATCAACCGTATGGTACAAACTCCGCTTCGGGATCATACGTGTTCTTGTGCCATTTATAATAACTGTTCGGCCATTTGATGTTAGGATTCTTGATACTTGTCTGCGTACCCTCCAACGGATCCTCACCATCTCTGAGCTTTCTTGCGAACACCACAAGACGTCCATCGCTGAATGTGCTGTTGCAAGTGGATAATGTCAGCAGCTCGTCACCGTACTTCACATCCACATCATTCAAACGTATCGTACGTCTTTTGATTTCGTTCACGTAATCATAAAAGGCTTGTTCATCTGCGAAATCCAACTGATTCCAGTAATCAAATTTTGTTTCTGTTTCATCTTCAATATCAACAATGATGAAACCGAAGATCTTGTATTTGTACTTTTTATAGTTGGAATTAAGTTCTACAACCGGATGTTCACCGTAGTAGTATATATTATTGACATAATGCTTCAAACTGCCGAACATAGAATAATCATGCATATTATGACCATATACAATCAAATTACCGGAGTTTTCCACTTGCTTTTTACCGTCAATAACATAATCAAGATTATTTCTGAAGTCCAGGAATATAGAACCGGCTTTTGCCTTTTCCATTTTAATATTCCTCTCCAGATAGAAGTCGTTGCCATTGGGTTCACGACGCTGTAAAATAGGGTAAGATACGTTTGTTCCCGGAATAGACAACCACCCTACAACATCGGGATTGATGTCCAGCAGATTCTGAACATTTGGCAGATAGCTGTAATACTCAAATCCCTCAATAGGAGGTTCGGTAGGTTTTTCCGGCTCTTCCTCATCGGATGTGTAAATGTCGCTCAATTCTGTCATAAGCTGGTTGTTCTGGTGATTCTCCCAGAAATAATCTGCAATCAGACAAAGACAAGCAACAAAAATCGCTGATGATGCCAGAAAAACAAATTTCCTGAATACCTCCAATACACTGTCCCCTTTTTGTGGGAGAAGTGAGAATTTTTGTTTTTTCTGCTTTTTCTTTTTAGATTTCTTTTTCTTCTTAGGTTGTTTTTGTGCAGTTTCGGGAGATTCTGTTGTTGTATTCTCTACCACCGGAGCAATTGGCTCACCGGTTTCTTTAGCGGTTTTGAATTTTCTTACCTTATCTGCAATCTGAAGTTTCGTTTCTTCCTGCTGACGTTCCTCCCGTAATGCGGATTTGATCGCCAATATCTTGTCATTAGTCTTTTCAACCGATGGTACTTCTGCATCCGCAGGTACATCTGTATTCTCAGGCGTTTGGTTATCCCCTGCAGTTTCGGTTTCATCCACCTCTGCACTGCTATTTTCAGGCAGAATACTTTCTGCATTTTCAATGCATTCAGTAGTTTCCGTAACAACCTCACTCGTAGGGGCAAGCTCCGGTACTGCTTCAGATACTTCTGTCGTGTTCTGAACATCAACGGATTTATCCGCAGTATCTATTTCCTGAGAAATAACCGATTCTTCCGGTTCTTTACTCATGAATGTTCCTCCATCAGAATTTTTTCTGCTGTCCTCATCACAAATGCAGCCGTCATCTTTCTGTTAAAGCTGCGTCCGTGACCGTTTGCATTCCAAAGCTTCAGTAAATACACTGTTTGCTTTCCCTGATAACAGAACCCGACATACACCGTGCCCACGGGCTTATCCGGTGTGCCGCCCTGCGGTCCTGCAATTCCGGTTACAGATACACAAAGATCCGCACCGGTCAAATCACATATCCCTTGTGCCATGGCAATTGCAGTTTGCTTACTCACTGCACCATATTCCTCTAAAACATCGTGCGGAACATGGAGCAGCTGTTCCTTGATTCTGTTTGCATAGGTGCAGAGTCCGCATTCAAAAACAGCTGATGCACCATCGACCGATGTCAAGTATGCAGAAAGCATACCCCCCGTACAGCTCTCGGCTGTTGCTATGGTTGCACCTTTCCACTTTAATAATTTTACAACATTTTCGGCTGTTTTGTCAAGATTTACAGACATATATTCTGAAAAATCCACAACCTCTGTTACATCAACCCATTCAAACATAGCACATTCACCAAATTTCTGATATATGCAGACTTTATTTGTTAAATAATTTAACATCAAACTGAGAGTTTGAAACGCTTCAGCTGTGTACCTTCGACCGCTTTTTCGACCAATTCTGCGAAATTTCCTGCATTTTGAGATTCTTCAATCATCGAAAGCTGAGGACGAATCTTCGGGTGTCTTGGGGTAAATACCGTGCAGCAATCTTCATAAGGCTGTATGGAAATATCAAAAGTATCAATCTTTCTGGACAATTCAATGATTTCGGTTTTATCCATACCGATCAGCGGACGGAATACAGGAATCTTACAAACTGCATCCGTGCAGACCATTGCGTGCAGAGTCTGACTGGCAACCTGCCCAACACTTTCACCTGTAATCAACGCAAGTGACCCTTCTTTTTCACAGATTCTCTGTGCAATTTCCATCATCAGACGACGCATAATGATGGTGAAATACTCTTCAGGGCAACGGCGTCTGATTTCTTCCTGAATTTCCGTGAAGGGAACACAGTAAAAATTAATGTCACCGCAGTAGTCTGTAATTTTGTCACAGAGCTGTTCCACTTTCAGCAAAGCACGATCCGATGTGTAGGGCGGACTGATAAAGTGGATCGCCGAAATGGATACACCACGCTTTGCCATCATATAACCGGCAACAGGACTGTCAATACCGCCGGATAACAGCAGCATTGCCTTACCGCTGCATCCAACCGGAAGACCACCTGCCCCTTTGAGTTTCACTGCGTGCACATAGGCATTGGTATCACGAATCTCTACCATAACAGTGATTTCAGGATTTTTCACATCCACTTTCAGATGCGGAAACTCCTCGCAAAGAATCCCACCCAATTCACGGCAAATTTCCGGAGATTTCATTGGGAATGTCTTGTCCGCTCTTTTGGCATCCACCTTATATGTTCTGGTTTCCTCAAGAATTTCTTCCAGATAAACTTTTGCTTTTTCGGTGATGTCAGCAAAATCCTTTTCGCACACACAGGCACGGCAGATGGAGGCAATGCCAAAAACCTTCTGCAGACGTGTAATTGCTTCATCCAGATCCACACTCTCCTCCTGCGGATCCACATAGATCGTTGACTGTGCACTGCTGTACTCGAATTTACCCAACGGGTTCAAACGACGTTTGATCTGTTTAAACAGCACATCCTCAAAACTATATTTGTTCTGCCCTTTCAGAGCCATTTCTCCGTATTTGATCAAAATAACTTCCTTCATCATAAATTCCTCTCTTATCTATGTATTATTTATGAATCAACTGACTTTGTCCCTGTGCAATGGCATCCGTCAAAGCTACCAATTCTTCTTCCATTGTATCGCCCGAAAAACTGATTCGCAACGCACTGTCCGCATAATCATCAGAAAGTCCATATGCCGAAAGCACGCCGCTTTTTGCACCTTTGGAACAAGCGGAACCGCTGGAAACATAGATTCCCTTACTTTCCAGATAATGCAGCATGATTTCCGAACGAATCCCTTTAACCGAAAAATTCACGATGTAACTTGTGCCATTTACCGAACTATTGATATGAATATCGGGCATTTGCGACAAACGATCCACCAGAAAATTTTTTAGTGTAGTCGCCTTCTCATATCGCTGTACGATTGTAGGCTGCATGGACGCAACAGCCGCACCAAAACCAGCAATCAAAGGCATTGCCTCCGTTCCGGGACGAATCGACTTTTCCTGTTTTCCCCCCGTAACAATCGGCAAAAGCCGCACGCCCTTACGGACATACAGTGCACCGACACCTTTTGGCCCATGAATTTTATGGGCACTGACGGACAGAAGGTCTGCATACAAATCGTTCACCCGAAAGGGCAGTTTCATAAATGCCTGTACAGCATCGCAATGTGTAATCACATCCGGAAAACGTTTTTTGACTACACGGAATACTTTTTGTACCGGAAGAATACGTCCGGTCTCATTTTCCGTCATCATCATACTGATCAGACAGGTTTCATCATCCACTGCCTGAATAAAGTCAGCCGCATCAAACTCACCATCTGCATTCGGATGGATTCTGGTTACACGAAATCCCTGTGCTTCCAGTGCGTCCACAGTGCTTCGCACGGATGCGTGCTCTACAGCCGATGTTACAATATGTGGTCGGCGTTTGCCATATGCTGCAGCTGCACCACGAAGTGCAAGATTGCTGCTTTCTGTGGCACCGGAGGTAAACAGAATACATCCCGAGTCACAGCCAAGTGCATCTGCAATTCTCTTTCGTGCAGCATCCATAACAAGCTGTGCATCCAGACCGATTCGGTGTAAAGACGATGGATTCCCATAGGTTTCTGACATACAACGCACAACAGCGTCAATTACTTCCTGCGTGGGTTTCGTAGTTGCGGCATTATCCAAATAGATTGCCATATATTCACATCCTTCAAACTAATTCAAAGACAATCATATATATTATATCATATTTTAAAGAAATTTACCATACCTTTTCATAAAAAACTTATTATTTTACAAATTTCATTTTTTTGAAAAAAAGTCTTGACAAATGATTTTGTTTATGATATAATATTTCATGTTGAGTTAAGGAACACCGCTGCGGATATGGCGGAATAGGCAGACGCGCTAGCTTCAGGTGCTAGTCCTCGCAAGGGGGTGAAGGTTCAAGTCCTTTTATCCGCACCATTTCCTTAATTCATACAATTACATATGGTGCTGCGGATATGGCGGAATAGGCAGACGCGCTAGCTTCAGGTGCTAGTCCTCGCAAGGGGGTGAAGGTTCAAGTCCTTTTATCCGCACCATTTTTTTCATTCTTACAATTACATATGGTGCTGCGGATATGGCGGAATAGGCAGACGCGCTAGCTTCAGGTGCTAGTCCTCGCAAGGGGGTGAAGGTTCAAGTCCTTTTATCCGCACCATTAAAAACCACGCATATGCGTGGTTTTATTGTTTTATGATAATAGTTTACCATTTTGGGGGGATTCGCTTATGGGTATATGGGGATGCGGTCTTATATGAAAAGAATAAAAAAACTTACTATTATATCTATGTTGATTCTTAGCGTTTTCGTACTCTTGTATTTGTATTTTTTCGATCCATTTGAGCCATTCCATAATTATGAGCTTCCTTCTGGTTATAATGATTTCATTCTGTGTTACTATAAAGCTGATTTAGGAGCACAAAACAGAACCTACTATATCATTGCAGACAACGGAAATGTAAAAAAGATTTCTTCAGAATATCCATTGAATTATTATGATTTAAGAGAGTGCGGCAGCAAAACTGAAACCGAAAAGAAAATCTGCAAAATTAATGATGATATAATTAAAAAGCTAATAAAAATAAATGCAAATAATCGCAGACAAGTTTCATACGTTGGAGAGAGTGAGGTTGCATACCCTGAGTCTTGCTATTATATTGTTCACCAAAAAGATGATGAGTTCATAATGCAATCAATAAAAACAATATACTATAACGGCTCTTTGGGAAAAGACCCCAAAACAATTTGGATTTGCCGCAGCGTATATACCGATACAATTTGTAATTACATTGACGAAATGGTTGATTTATTCGAAAATAACTCGTAACATACTTAATACTCTTGATAAGGTTAATTTGAAAAAGTTCCTCTGAACAGAGGAACTTTTTCATGTTCTTATCTATACAAATTCAACAAAATATCAATCCTATTTTTGTTTTCTGACATCATTGACCGAATCAAACGGATGTGGTATAATTATAGTGTATTTTGGCAATCTTAAATTGCTAATTGATACACTAATTATGAAAGGAGGAAAAATCTTATGGATTCTATTAAAAAGTATGTTGCTGAATTCATCGGTACTATGGTGCTTGTTATTCTCGGCTGTGGTACTGCAATGCTGGTGGGATGTGACGCAGTGTATGGTGGAGGATATGTTCTGACTGCTTTGGCATTCGGTCTGGTGATCGTTGGCATGGCATATTGCGTTGGAAATATTTCCGGCTGTCATATCAATCCTGCCGTTTCTCTCGCTGTACTTATGAGCGGCGGAATGAGCATTGCTGATTTTATCGGCTACATCATTTCTCAGTATCTGGGTGCTTTGACAGGTGCAGGTTTACTTGCTACCATCTTCGGTCTGGGTGGTGTACGAGATATGACCAGCGGTTTTGGTTCAAATGGACTTGGCGGCGTAAATGGCAGTATCTGGGCTGGTCTTGTAGTTGAAATTGTTCTGACATTCATCTTTGTTATGACAATTCTCGGCGTAACATCCAAGAAGGCAGGTCATGGCTCCTTTGGCGGTCTGGTTATTGGTCTTACACTGACACTGGTACATATTCTGGGTATTGGTCTGACCGGCACATCCGTGAATCCCGCAAGAAGCCTTGGACCTGCAGTGGTTGCTGCTCTTACAGGCAACACTGATCCCATCATCTGTGTATGGGTATTCACAGTAGGTCCGCTTGTTGGTGCAGCTCTTGCAGCTCTTGTTTACAAGTATCTGGAAAGCGAAAGTAAAGAAGCGGATAAGCCGAAATCTGAAAAGAAGTAATTTGAATTATTTCTAAAATTCAAGCGGTGCTTTTGTAAATCAAAAGCACCACTTACTTTATTGTCCGGTACGATAATGAAAATGAATGTTCACCAGAACAAACAATACGCAAAGAATCGTAACTCCAGTATCCGCAAATACAGAAAGCCACATATTGGCATAACCCATAAATCCAAGCACCATGATCAGAATTTTCACTGCTAATGCAAAAATGATGCTGATTATGGCAGTCCGATTCACTCTTTCAGAGATCCGGATGGATTCAATAATGGCTTTGGGATCGGATGTCAGGAATACAATATCCGCCGCTTCCATTGCCGCATCCGCACCGCTTCCCATTGCCGCCCCAATATCTGCACCCGACAAAACAGGTGCATCATTAATTCCATCGCCGACAAAGAGGACGCTTCCATGCTCTTGTCTGATTTTTTTCATGTATTCCGGTTTTTCATCCGGAAGTAATCCTGCATATGTTTCGTCGATGTGGAGACGCTGTGCAACTGCCTCGGCGTTTTCGGTATGATCGCCGGTCAGCATGACTGTATGCAGTCCCCTGCTGCGAAGCTCCTTTATCGCTTCCACAGCAGTAGGTTTCACGAAATCAGAAAGAATCAGACAGCCCTGATACACTGTATTTTCAGCGACATAAACCTTGGTTCCATTTGTTTGAATGTCCGGAACTGTAATTCCATTTTCGTTCAGAAATGCACGAGTTCCGCAAATGATTTGCTTATTATTATACTCGCCTGTGATCCCCTTTCCGGCATATTCTTGTATGTGACGGGCAGGAACAATTGTGATTCCGTTTTGTTCTGCAAATGATGTGATACTGTGTGCAATCGGGTGGGATGACGAAACCTCACATGATGCACATAATGCAAGTAAAGTTTCTTTATCGTATCCATTGGTTTCTATGGACGAAACGGAGAACACGCCGTTTGTCAGCGTACCTGTTTTGTCCATCACAACCGCCTTAATTTTTGAGAGTATTTCCAGAGAAACCCCATCTTTGAACAGAATCCCTCTGCGGCTGCCTGCTCCGATTCCCGAGAAAAATGCAAGCGGTACACTCAACACCAATGCACACGGACAGCTGATCATCAAGAAATTCAACGCTGTATAAATCCAATGTTTCCAGTCCCCTGTTATGAGTGAAGGAATCATAACAGTAAGGATGGCGATTACGACAACAATTGGCGTATATACTCTTGCAAATCTTGTAATAAATCGGTCGATTTTGGGTTTTCCCGATGCTGCATTTTCTACACTGTCTAAAATTCTGGTAACCAAGGAATTCTGCAGAGTAGCAGTGGCTTCTATTTCCATAACCCCTGACAAATTGATGCACCCTGACATTACCGCATCCCCCTTGCCTACCTGCACGGGTACGGATTCCCCCGTCATTGCTGAGGTATCAATACTGCTTTCTCCGTTCAGCACTCTCCCATCTACAGGAATTCTGTCACCGACACGCACCATAAGCACATCCCCGATCTCAACAGAATCAGCAGGGATTATTTCAGTCGTGTGATCTTTGATTCGCTGCACTGTTTCTGCTCGAAAATCAATGGCATCCATAATGGATTTGCGACTTTTTTCTACGGCAAGGTGCTCAAACATTTCTCCAAGTCTGAAGAAAAGCATTACACTTGCAGCCTCCTCCAGACATCCGATCAATAATGCACCGATCGTTGCAATACTCATCAGAAAATTCTCATCGAAAATGGAGCCTTTCAGAATACTTTTGAAGGAACTTAGCAGTACCTCCCACCCCATGACGAGATATGCAAGAAACATAAGAACTTCTGAAATGTGGGGTAGATCCGCAAACCATTCAATCGCTAACGCAATGATGAAAATGAGGATTCCAACAGAAAGAAACATCATTTCTTTCCGCATTCCCTTTGTCCCGTCATGATGCGTTTGACTCTCATGAGCCTCTCTGAAAATCACACCGTCCTCGATTCGATCAGCAATCGACTGGATCTTTTCAAGAAGTTCCCTTTCATCATTCGCCACAACATGAAGCTGCTTTGTCGCAAAGGAAAGGCTGACTTTTTCCACGCAGGTCAATTTTTCTATCTCGCTTTCGATTTTTCCCGCACAGTGAGGACAATCCAAGTTTTCAATGTCATACACCTTTTTCATATATTCACCCTCTTAATTTGAATATTTGAACCTTTGTTCAATCATATTATAACATATCTGTTTTGATTTGTCAATAGCAGTATACAAAAATTGTATGCCGCTATGAATGAATTTATGATTTTGTTTCGGAATGATAACCATATAATGCAACGAATAGGATGATTGGAAATATAACTGCAGCCAAAATACCGTATGTCAGTTTACCGGAGAACAATTCTGTAACTGTGCCGACCAAAGTCGGACCTGCAGCACAGCCTACATCTGGTCCAATGTCAATAAAGTAGACAGAAAAAAGGAGAGAACTAAGTAACAAGATCTTCAGCAGCAATAGGCGGGAGCTCATTGTTATGAGAGTGTGGACGCATGGAATTATAGAAATCATGAATGTAGCGGAACAAAGCGTCTCGCAGCTCTGGTAATGAGCTATAGGAACGTCGATCCGTTTCCTCGTGCTTGAGATATCTGAAAAAGCATTCCATCACAGCATTATCGTAAGGATAGCCTTTCGCAGAAAACGACTGGATCATATCATGCTGATCCAGATACTGCCGGAACCGTTTCGCTGTGAACTGACTGCCCCGATCCGTGTGAAACATCACGCCGGAAGATACGCCTCGTGCCCGAATGGCATCCTCCAGCGTGGCAATGGCAAGGTCGGTGTTGAGTCGGGCAGACAGACGAAAGGCTATGATCCTGCGTGAAAACAGATCCATGATCGCACAAAGATAATAGAATCGACCGCCTGCTCTGATA
>JAZNUR010000007.1:0-5540 GCA_045592405.1 Oscillospiraceae bacterium | reverse complement strand
TTGAGCCCACAACTGAGCCTGAGCCCACAACTGAGCCTGAGCCCACAACTGAGCCTGAGCCCACAACTGAGCCCGAGCCCACAACTGAGCCCGAGCCCACAACTGAGCCCGAGCCCACAACTGAGCCTGAGCCCACAACTGAGCCTGAGCCCACAACTGAGCCTGAGCCCACAACTGAGCCCGAGCCCACAACTGAGCCTGAGCCCACAACAGAGCCCGAGCCCACAACAGAGCCCGATCCTGAGGCAGGATCTGCTACATGGCAGGTTGGCACAGTAGAGGGTGCACCTGGCGAGGAAGTTAAGCTGAACGTGACAGTATCCAAGGATACCGGTCTGAACAGCTATCAGTTCCAGCTGGTTGCTGATGAAGGCCCGACAGCAATTGACGCAGCTGCAGGCGACGCATACGCAGGTATTGGCTTTAAGTCTAATCTTAAGACTCTGAGCTTCGGCGGTACAAGCGTTGACGTAGCTAACGTGAAGGCTGAAGATGGTGCGGTTGTTCTGACAATCACATTCAAGATTCCTGAAGATGCAGCAAACGGCACAGTTTACAACGTGAAGTTCAATGGCGACGTTGAGGCATATGATGCTGATATGGTGGCTCTGGACATCACAGAGGTTGACGGTTGGATCAAGGTTGTAACAGCTGAGAATCCTGTTGTTGGCTGTGAGTACGAGATGACAGGTACATACCAGTTCTATCTCGCACACGATCCGAGAAACTTCAAGGCTGAAGATCTGGTTGACACACTGGTTCGCTATGACATCTATAAGGATGGCACTAAGAGCGAGGCAATCCCTGTAACTGATCTGAGCGTTGTGAAGTTCAACGTAGAAGGCTGGACATCTCCGAAGGCTGTATACGAGGGTCAGATTCTTGACGAAAATGGTGACGTTAAGGATGGCTACTTCGCATACTACACAGGAAACATTCCGGCAACAATCGTTGACGAATTTGGCGTAGAGCATAAGTTCGAAGACGAAGTAACAGCTTACATCGCTGTTAAGGGTGACGCAAACCTGGACGGTGCAGCTAACTCTCTCGACGCAGCAGCAATCCTGGTATACGCAGCTGAAAGAGGTGCAGGCAACGAAGCTTACATCTACTCTGCAGAGGATGAAATGCTTGATATGTTTGCATACTTCCTGGCTGACGTAACCGGCGAGTCCGAGGACGGCGGTAAGACCGATTCTCTGGGCAACGAGAATTCTGCACTTGACGCTATCGATGCTGCAAATATCCTGTATTATGCAGCTGAGAGAGGTGCAGGTAATGATCCTGACTGGGCAGATACTCTGTCCGTAGATCCGCTGCCGAAGTACACTGCTGAAATCGCAGGCAGATAAGCAGCACGACGAAAGTCAAACACAACAACAAAAGAGCTCTCCTTCGGGAGGGCTCTTTTTACTTAATTTGCATAGTATAGAAAATATAAAAAATCCCTCGTTACCGAGGGATTTTCTTAATTATCACTTAAGTCGACAGGTTCCGCTTCATTGTGCATAGCAGATTTCAGCACATTATTGTAGAAAACGGAAGGATTGGAAAGTATCTTCTCACCGAGAAGCTTTGCCTGTTTCATATCGGGGGTAAACAGGGTAAGTTCCAGAAGCGTCACAGCCTGATCAATGATCCGGACACGCAGATGACAACCCTGTTTCAGCGGGATGTAATCAATTTTGACATCATTCTCGTTCCGTCGGCGTTCCATTGCACGTTTAGCGGCAAGCACAATGTGGTCACGATAGGATTTTGCGGCAAAGGTTTTGAGCTTTTTGGCACAATCCACACCGGTATCGGTGAGAGTATACAGATTCTCGCCTTTCTCATTCGTTGTAATCTTGACGAAACCATTGGTAAGCAGCGAATCCAGTGCATCCTGATAGGTGAAGTAGTTGATGATGCCCTCTGTAACTGCGATCTCATAAAGAAGTTCGGATTCCAGCGGTGCATTCACCCGATACAGCATATAGCAAAGCAGGACATTGGCAACGGGAGAATCCGTTACGCTGCGGTCGGCGAGCTCGGAAATTTTCATAAGGTTTTCGTCACGCATTTGCTTTTTCATTATTCAACAAAATGGGGGTAGTCCAGCATATGGGACAGCAGTGCGATATTCACAGCAGCCTCAACACAGGGGACTGCACGAGCAACGATGCAGGGATCGTGGCGTCCGTGAATTACGAGTGTGTCATTCGTCATGGAGCTCATGTTCACCGTCTGCTGCGGCTGACCGATGGAGGCAGTGGGTTTGATTGCCACTCGCATCGTGATCGGCATACCGGAGGAAATTCCGCCCAGAATACCGCCGTGATTGTTGGACATGGTCTTAACATATCCGTGATCATCCACATAGAAGCTATCGTTATTCTGACTGCCGACCATCTTGGCAACTTCAAAGCCTGCACCAAATTCCAATCCCTTAACGGCAGGAATACCGAAAATCAGCTGAGAAATGGTGTTCTCCAGACCATCAAACATCGGTGATCCAATGCCGGCGGGCACATTCACTGCCACACATTCAATGATACCGCCGAGGGATTCGCCGCCTTCTCTGGCTGCGAGAATATCCTCCTGCATTTTCTTTCCCTGTTCGTTTTTAATGACGGGGAAACCCTTGTAGCGTACTGCGAGGATGTCCTCCTTGGTGACGCCGACATGATCAAATTCTGCATCCTTGATGCCATGAATTTCAGCAATATGAGCACCGACATAAATTCCACGGCGTTCGAGAATCTGGCCGCATACCGCACCTGCAAAACAGAGCGGAGCCGTCAGTCTGCCGGAAAAATGTCCGCCGCCTCTCACATCGTTGAAGCCTTTGTAGCGAAGTGCACCTGTGTAATCCGCATGACCGGGACGGGGCAGCTTCGACAAATTGGAATAGTCCTTGGAACGGGTATCCGTATTCTGGATGAATGCACACAGCGGAGTTCCGGTTGTACGATCGTTGAGAAGACCGGACATGATCTGATTCATATCCTTTTCTTTGCGAGGTGTGGTCGTACCGTCGCTTTTGGGGGCACGTCGTTCCATGAACTGTGTAAGCTTTTCAATGTCAATGAATTCTCCGGGCGGCAGATTGTCGATCGTCACACCGATCGCAGGCCCGTGCGACTCTCCGAAGATGGAAATGGAGATGCGGTTATTCCAGAATGATGCCATTGACAATACCTCCTAAATTCTGATAGTCGTCAAAAAATGCAGGGTACGATTTCTCAACGCATTCCGCACCGAGAATCGTCACCGGCTCCGTGCATCGAGTTGCTGCAATGGCAGCACACATCGCAATGCGATGGTCGCCGAAGCTGTCCACCGTACCGCCATGGAGCGTGGGCACAGGATAAATTTCCAGCCCGTCCTCGTGAACGATAACACGTCCTCCTAGATGATTCAGCAGCTGTGAAACCGCCGTTAGTCTGTCGCTTTCCTTGATACGCAGACGCCGTGCACCCGTAATGACGGAAACCTCGTCGCCGAATGTGCCAAGTACGGCAAGAATCGGAACCAGGTCGGGAATATCCGTTGCATCCACATGGAATGCTGCATTTTTTCCGTTATTTCTATTATAGCACATCTCGTCGATGATTTCAATCACTTTTCGGTCACCCTGCACGGATTTTTCCGGAATGTTATCGAGCGTCACGTTATTTCCGAGGAAATTTGCCACATAGAAGAATGCGGCCTGTGAAAAATCGCCCTCCATGTGTACATCCGCTGCCTGATATGTCTGATTCCCACGGATTTTGTAATTGCCGTCCGGTGTTTCTTCCACCACAACGCCGAATTTACGCATACAGTCGATTGTCATATCGGCATAGGGCTTGGACTGCAGTGGGGAAGTCATCACAATTTCGGAATCCCCATCCAGAAGCGGCAGAGCAAACAGCAGTCCTGTAATGAACTGGGAGGAAATATCTCCCTCCAGATGGAACACGCCGCTTTGCAGTTTGCCCTCCATGAGAAAGGGCATGGAGTTGTCGTAGCGGAATGTGACGCCTTTTTGGGACAGCTCACGGATGTAGGGGGTAATCGGCCGCTGGGGGAGTCTGCCCTGTCCACGAAATTCCGTGCGAGTACCGAGAGCCGCCGCCACGGGGATCAGAAACCGCAGTGTGGAGCCGCTTTCACAGCAATCTGCAATTGCTGAATGTGTGGGGCTGACAATACCCGACATGACAATGCCGGAACCGTTCTTACGGATATATGCTCCGAATGCCTCCATGATGTTCAGTGTTGCGTCAATATCCTTGGAATAATCAATTCCCGTGAGATTGGAAACCCCCTCTGCGAGTGCCGCACAGATGATCGCACGGTGCGTCATACTCTTGGAGGAAGGGATGGAAACCCTGCCGTGGAGCTTGTTCGGTGTGATCTGCAAATTCATATTCAGCCTCCCTATCAGACAAACAGGTCATGGAATTCCTGTAATGATGCACATTTGATCTGTGCATTCCCCACAGGCTCACAGACCACATAACGGAGTGTGTCGCCCGCACGTTTCTTGTCACCGCTGCAAAGCGGAATGAGTTCATCCATGGGCACATCCACATCTGCAGGAAGCTTATAGGCATTCACACAGGCACAGAGTGCATCGTACTGCTCCTGTGTGCCGTTATATTTGGTCATCAGGCACATACCTGCCGCAACCGCACTGCCGTGGGTGTAGGTTTCGTAGTGATAATACGCTTCGATGGCGTGTCCGATCGTGTGCCCGAAATTCAGGATCATGCGTTCGCCGTGGTCGAACGGATCGTTTTCCACAACATCACGCTTGATGGCGATGCAGGTCGGAATGATCTCATCGAAATGCTCCTGCACCGTGTCGAGTGTCAGTCCGCAGAGCTTTTCGAACAGGGCGGCATCACGGATCATGCCATATTTGATCACCTCACCCATACCGTCCGAAAGAAACAGCTCAGGCAGCGTGGAAAGTGCATCGGGATCGCAGAGCACCACGATCGGCTGCTTGAATGCACCGACAAGGTTCTTGCCCTGCGGCAGATCAATGGCGGTCTTGCCCCCCACGGAGGAATCCACCTGTGCCAGCAGTGTGGTCGGAATCTGCACATACTGCATTCCACGCAGGAAGGTTGCTGCCGCAAACCCCGTAATATCACCGACAACACCGCCGCCGAGTGCGATCAGGCAATCACTTCTGGTGATCTCGTTTTCGCAGAGAAATTCATAAATATTCAGCAGCGTCTGTGCATTCTTTGAACCTTCTCCATGCGGAAAAACAAACTTCGCAACGGAAAAACCGCTGTTTTCCAGTGAAGCCGTCACGGCTTCGGAATACAGTGCATCCACATTGTCATCCGTGATGATTGCACATTTACCCGCCTTTGTCAGCGGTCTGATGTGCTCGCCGCAGTGCTTGAGAATTCCACGCTCTACGAGTACGTCGTAGGGGTTGTGTGTATGTACAGAAATGATTTTCATAATACCCTCCGTTTCGCAGTGCACCCGCACTGCATTGCTTGTCGAAAAAGTAGTTTTCAGCGTTCTTCCAGCCCGCCGCAGGCGGGCTGGAA
>JAZNUR010000006.1:0-5506 GCA_045592405.1 Oscillospiraceae bacterium | reverse complement strand
TTGCAAGAAATATTTCTATTCCTTCGGGTATGAAATGGCTCAAACAAATTTCTGCTTGTAAACCTTTCACTGATTTGTATTCCTGATCTTGGGCATTTTGACGATTTTATGATTTGATGCCTACTTTTGGTTGACACTAACCGGCTGCGGCTCTCGCTTGACAGTCAAAGTGCGGTGTGCTATACTTAATAATAAGAAGAACTGTAAAAACAGGAGGTTCATTATGTCGGAAATCACTCGTACAGCGGATACTTCCGTGATTCTGGTCTGTGCCGGAAATGCCACACGCATGGGTGGTGTGAATAAAATCCTGCTGGAGCTTGGGGATACCAATGTCATCGGTCATTCCCTGCGTGCATTCCAGAACAGTCCCGATGTGGCGGAGATCATTGTTGTGACGAAAGCGGAAAACAATGCCGTGATCCGTGAAACCGCCGAAACACTCGGCATCACCAAGCTTGCTGCCATTACCGAAGGCGGCGATACACGCCAGAAAAGCGTGATGGAGGGGCTGCGGCTCGTTTCCAAGGATTCGCAGTATATCGCCATTCATGACGGTGCACGGCCGCTTGTCAAGCCGGAACACATCGCCAAGGTCATCAAGGATGCCCATGTATTCGGCAGTGCAACCCTCGGTGTTCCCGTCAAGGACACCGTCAAGGTCGTGGATGACGGACTGATCGTGGATACCCCCCACCGCCCGTCACTCTACCTCACACAGACACCGCAGGTATTCCGGAAACGTCTGTATTTTGAGGCAGTGGATTTTGCGATGGAGCATGAGCTTGACTTCACCGACGACTGTCAGCTTGTCGAAGCCATCGGCGGCAAGGTGTATATGACGGTCGGTGATTATTCCAATATCAAACTGACAACGCCCGAAGATCGGGCAATTGCGGAGGTGCTGTTATGATTCGTATCGGACATGGTTATGACGTGCATAAGCTGGTTGAGGGACGTGACCTCATTCTCGGCGGCGTGAAAATTCCCCATACACTGGGACTTCTGGGACATTCCGATGCGGATGTGCTGCTCCATGCGATCTCCGCTTCCCTGCTCGGTGCACTGGCACTGGGCGACATCGGCAAGCATTTTCCCGACACCGATCCGAAATACAAGGGAGCGGACAGTCTGGAGCTTTTGCGGAATGTTGTGGGACTGATCCATGAACACGGCTATGTTATCGGAAATCTCGACGCCGTGATCCTCGCACAGAAACCGAAGCTCGCTCCCCACATCGACAAAATGCGTGAAAATATCGCAGGCGTGTGCGGCGTGCCGGTTACTTCTGTCAGCGTGAAGGCAACCACCGAGGAACGTCTTGGCTTCACAGGCCGTGAGGAGGGCATTTCCGCCCACTGCGTGGTTCTGCTTCTGAAAAAACAGGGATAAGCGTCCCGTACACTTTTGTACTGCTTTGCATAAACTGTAGTATACCATTATGAAGGGGTGATACTATGATATGCAGAGCAGTCATGCCATCGGATACACTGGCCCGCAAGGCACAGCGGCTTCTGACTGCAAATGATTTTTCCGCCGAGGTCATCCGCAATACCTCCGCAAAGGACGGCTGCGGCTTCGGACTGCGGATCGTCGGAAACTGTACCGCAGCACAGGAATTACTCGAACGTGAGGGCATTCCGGTAAGCAGTATCAGAATCGAGCGTGGCACCGTATGATCGTCAATTTTGATAATGCCGCAACGACGTTCCCAAAGCCCCCCGAGGTGCGTCTTGCCGTGGAAAAGGCACTTGCACGCTATGGAAGTGCCGGAAGGGGCGGCCATCCGATTGCCGCAAGAACCTCGGAGCTGGTGTATTCGGCAAGGGAAACTGCAGCGGATTTCTTTGGCGTACAGCCCGAACAGGTGGTCTTTACCCTCAACTGCACCCACGCACTGAATCTTGCCATTCAGGGGATCGCAGAGGGCGGCGGTCACGTTGTCATCAGCAATTTAGAACACAATTCCGTCCTGCGGCCGGTGTACGCACTTGCAAAAAAGGGACGGATCCAATACAGCATTGCCGCTGTCAGGGAAACAGCGGCGGAAACCGTAAACAGCTTTGCATCGAAGATGCGTCCCGACACAAAAGCTGTCATCTGCACCCTTGCCAGCAATGTCACGGGGCAGATTCTGCCGTGGCGGGAAATCGGTGCACTTTGCCGTGAACGAGGCATCTGCATGATCGGCGACGGTGCACAGGTCTGCGGCATCCTGCCGGTAAAGCTCTCGGACGGCATCAATATCCTCTGCACCGCAGGGCATAAGGGACTGTATGGCATTACCGGAACGGGTATGCTCATTTCCGATGGAAAATTCCCCCTGCCGCCGCTGATGCAGGGCGGTTCGGGAAGTCTGTCAAACCTGCCGGAGCAGCCGGATTTTCTGCCCGACTGCCTTGAGTGCGGCACGCTGAACGTCATCGGTGCAGCGTCCCTGAAGGCGGGG
This sequence comes from Oscillospiraceae bacterium, assembly GCA_045592405.1. Lineage (GTDB taxonomy): Bacteria > Bacillota > Clostridia > Oscillospirales > Ruminococcaceae > UBA3855. Next base: position 3,057 of record JAZNUR010000006.1, on the reverse strand, counting down.
CTGGATTTCGTGCAGAAGAAGGGGATCCAGCATCTCTTCCGTGCTGAAACGGCGTTGTGCGACCTGTTGATCAGCAAACTTCGGGGAATCCCCAATGTCACTGTTTACCGCAATTCCGGCTCCCGCTATGTTCCCATCGTGTCGTTTAACATCCGTGGAATTCCGTCGGAGGAAGCCGCACAGCTGCTTGCAAAACAGGGCTTCTGTCTGCGTGCGGGACTGCATTGTGCACCGCTTGCCCACCATTCGCTCGGAACAACGGACGGAACGGTTCGCTTTGCACCGTCCGTATTCAGCAAGCCGCAGGATGTGCATCGTCTGGCGGCTGCGGTGAGGGAAATCGCTGCGGATAACAAAAATTTCATGTGAAAAATCCTGCACAAATTTCGCATAGCACTTGCAAAAGTGTTGGATTTGTGGTATGATGTAAATAGAGGGCTTTCGCCCTCCTACATAGAGGGAAAAGAACAAGAAAGGAAGTGAGCAAATGTCCCTGAATGATATACTGGAATCGTTATATAGTGTGCTGCGTACCATGAGGCCCGTGGACTTTCTGGACATTGCGCTGCTGTCCTACCTGATCTATTTCGTATTCAAGTTTATCCGTGAAACCAGAGCAGGCCCATTGTTCAAGGGTATTGTTTTTCTGGTAGTTGTTTACGCAATCAGTGCCGCCATTGAGCTGAAGGCGATTACATATATTCTGGAAGCTACCTTCAGCATCGGTCTTCTCGCCCTGATGATTATTTTCCAGCCCGAGATACGCCGTGCGGTTGAAAAGATCGGTCATACACAGTTCGGTCTGAAATCACTGGGATTCGGCGGTACAAGCGATGAAAAGACCGCAAAATGGGAAACTGCGATCGATGCCATCTGCGATTCCTGCGTGGAGCTGAGTTCTACCTGCACGGGTGCTCTGATCGTTATCGAGCGGCAGACCAAGCTCGGCGAACAGATTGAGAACGGTACCATCGTCAATGCCCAGCCCAGCAAGGAGCTGTTCGGCAATATCTTCTATCCGAAAACCCCGCTTCATGACGGTGCAGTCATTATGCGTGACGGCATGATTCTGGCGGCTGCGTGCTTTCTGCCAAAGCCCCAGAAGGAGGAACTGATCAACAAAAAACTTGGTTCCCGTCACCGTGCCGCAATCGGCATGAGCGAGAATTCCGACGCACTGGTCATTGTGGTATCCGAAGAAACAGGACAGATCTCCGTTGCGGAAAACGGCAATCTCACCCGTAATTTCACACGGGACAAGCTGCACCATCTGCTGACGGACAATCTGATTCCGAAACAGACAGAAGGCAAGATCCGACTTTCTTCCAGACTGAGAGGAAAGGGAAAGGAGGATGCAGATGAAAAAAATGTCTGATTTTAAATCCAAGCTTGACAGACTGACACAGAGCAAGCCGGCAACCGTAGTGCTCTCCGTTGCATTTGCGATTCTGATCTGGTTCACAATTTCTGTTACGCTGTATCCTACCACGCCGAAAACATTCTACAACATTCCGGTGGTGGTGGAACTTGAGGGAACACAGGCCGGCGAAAACGGTCTGAGCGTGGTTTCCTATGATGTGCAAACGGTAAATGTCCAGATTGAGGGCAACCGTTCCAAGATCGGTGTGCTGACAGAGGAAAATCTGACGGCATATGCGGTGGTGGAGAATGTCACAGGCACGGGAGCGTTTCCGCTGGAAATTGACGTTCGAAGCGACACAAACGTATCCTTCGAGGTGAAGAATGTCAGCCCCGCACGCACGAATGTGACCTTTGACAGAATCGAAACCCGTTCGTTCCCCGTAGAACCCGCATTCCCAAATATCGTCATTACCCCCGGCCATACCATGAACGATGCGACCTGTACGCCGGAAACCATCGAAATTACCGGTCCTACGGCACAGCTTGATGAAATCGACCATGTGGTCGTAAGCTCCGATAAGAGGGAAGAAATTTCCGGTTCCTATGTGCTGTACAGCAGTGAATTGACGCTGTATAACCGTGATAATTCCGTTCTGGATGCGGAAGGACTGACGATTCCTGTTACAACATTCAAGATCGACATTCCTGTTCTGACGCAGGCGGAGCTTCCTCTGACATATGAGATCCGTAATGTTCCCGCCAATTTCGGCGATGAAAACATGAAGTGGCTCAGGGAACGCCTGAAGCTCTCTGCGGAAACGATCACACTGGCTTCCAACAATGCAGCCCTTGCAAATCAGGAAAACTGCCATCTGGGCTTCATTAAGCTCGAGGAGATCGGGCTCAATTTCAGTACGACGTTCACCATCCCCGAAAAGGAAGGTATCATCAATCAGAGCGGCTTGCAGCAGGTAACGCTGACGCTGGACAGCGAAGGGCTGGAATCCCGTGAATTTATCGTCAATGCCGATAATGTTACTGTGATCAATCCCCCCGGAGGCTATGATTTCAAGGTCATCACAAAGGCTCTGACAATTACTGTCATCGGCACGCCCGAAGAACTGGACGCTTTGAACACAACGGATATTGTGCTGACGGTGGATCTGATGAATCACAATGCCGATCAAATCACATCCTTCTCCCGTGATCCGCTGATTTCGTTCAACAACACAAACAAGGTATGGGCTTCCGGCGTGTACAAGATTGCACTGGAACGTGTGGAGAAAACCGCCGGGACCAACTAAACAGAAAACAAGAAGCTTCCCCATTGAGCGTGAGCTTGAAACTGTCAAAAAAGTTCATAAATATGTACTTTCAGGCCGCCCTCCCCGGCCTGCAAGTACCCTTAAAACACTTTTCTCCAAGCTGAATCCCCCTGCATCGCAGGGTGATTTTTGCTATTACTGTTCATTTTTATCCACATAGAATACCGCAATCGTTCCGGGACCGCTGTGTGCCCCGACGATCGGATCAATCAGATTGATCATAGTCTTCTTGACGGCGTATTTGCGGCGGAGAATATGCCGTACAAACAATGCATGCTGCTCGGAATCGCCATGGCTGATGGCAGTCAGCGTATCGGGCACCATGTTCTCGCCAACATAATCCGCCAGCTGCTTGAGTGCGGTGCGTCTG
>JAZNUR010000005.1:0-2187 GCA_045592405.1 Oscillospiraceae bacterium | reverse complement strand
CTCGATCAGGAATTGCTCATAACCGTCATCAATTGATAGCTGCCGTATGACCTTTTCATAGTGATTGAATGTTGGTACTTTGAGCTGTTTTGCGTACAGTTTTATCATTTCTTTCTGAACACTGTTCATACGGCATCACCGCCTTTCAGCAATACATCATACCGTTTCAGGTCAGGCAGAACGATTCTTACCGATGTCTTTATCGGAACATTTTTGACTGTACTTCCTGTCACACAGGCATACAAAGTATCATAAGAATCCGCATAGGGAAGATGTTTCAGCAACTCTTCACCCGTGTCCAGATACAATCGCAATGCCTTGACGATTTCTTTCGGGCTGTCCAGCTGCATCAAAAACTGGTAAAATTCTTTGGGTACCGTCTCCTTGATCGGTGCCGCATTGTAAACGCTCCTTGGACGTTTTTCGATCAGTCCTATGTAGTGTTCAAGCCTGTAATGCGTACTGCCATGGCGATAATCACGGTCATATTCTGCGATCACCTCGCCGCCGTAAAGCATCTTCACTTGATTTCCGCTGCCTTTGACGGTTATCATTTTTGAGCTGTACTGATACGGCACTGAATATTTGTTATGGTCAAACCTGACCAGTGAGAAATCATCCGCCTTCACCTGAAGTGTATTGGAGGCATCGTAGCGGTACGGCGGCAGGAGAATCCAGTGATTCCTGCAGTTTTCAGCCATTTCTCCGACCGTCATACTTTTGCCGGGGATCTTGTGATGTCTGTATTTTTCACAGTATTCGAGCAGCTTTTCATTCAGCTCTTCTATTGTGGACACGTTCGGCATCGGCACGAAACAATTTCTTCTGACAAGTCCTACAAGCCCCTCAACAAGACCTTTTTCATGCCCCTGCGCAGGATTGCAGAACACGGGCTTGAACGAATAGTGAGCCGACAGTGCGAAATATTGATCAGTTGCTTTTGCGTGATGTCCGAAGCCTTCCTTTACAGCGACACGGGCATTATCGAAGATGATTTTCTGCGGAGTACCGCCGAAATGGTCGAGACCCTTTACGATTCCTTCCAGGAAGCTCTCCTCGTTCTGTCGATAGAATGCGGTAACGAAGATGTCGCCGCTGTAGCATTCACGCATACACCATATCTGGATCTTCTGCTTGATATATGGCATGGTTTCACCTCCGTTCTGAAATAGAAATAGCCGTCTGTGATCGTTAGTCACAAACGGCTATGTAACAGTATTCAACTTTATAATCTATGATTAATTGCATACATTGGGACTTTACTTTCTTACAGATTATCCTCATATCCATCACAGATTTGTTCAATTGCACCTTTTAACAGAGCGTTGTCAAAAACAATTCTGTAATCTCTATAATCCCACTCTGACTCGTCATCTGAGTCACTGCTTGAATAGTAAATCTCGGAATGTCCGTCCTCATCGGTTTTTCTGATTGCTTCAAGCAGCTCTGAGGCAGGCATATCATCAACGATACCACGACCTGCACCATCAAGGATTTTGGGATATGCTGTTCCGTGTCCTCTTGGCATATCACTTACGTCCAAAAGTTCAATATGAAATACTTGTTCACATCCCATGTCATACGTCATTTCAATCGTATCACCCGCACTAAGACCAAGCTGACCTACTTTATATGCTCGGAGTAAATTGCGTTTGTAAATTCCTTCTTCAGTAAGGAAATACGTTGTGTCCTTGTAATTCATTTCAAACAAGTGATACGCTTTGGTATCGAATGTAGCCAATACCATGTATCCAAGCTTGGAAAGAGGATAATTGGAAGAAACTGCGGCTGTTCGCCATATTTTATTGTCACAGCCTGCATATGTGATTCTGAATGTATAAACTTGTACAGCCATAGGAAATTTCACCTCAATGTAGAGAACCTGAGCAAAGCGTTCTCATTCTTTTGTACCATTATAGCACAATTTTTCTTCAGTTTCAATATGTAAAGCCCGATAATCGGGCTTTTGGTCAGATGCCTACGACGTTCCACGGTGTTGTGTGATAAGGGTGGTAAAGGCCAAGGCATCTGCCAAATGGCAAATGCCTCATAAGAATTTTAAATAAAGAAGATTCATCCATGCTCAACACCATCAGAATAAAAGCTATTACTTCTGTAATCTCTTAGTCTAATTGTAGAAACAGCAAAAAGACTTCGGCTCCGCCAACTGCATGGAACTTCATCATC
>JAZNUR010000004.1:0-23656 GCA_045592405.1 Oscillospiraceae bacterium | reverse complement strand
CCCCAGTGCACAGAGGGTGTTGTTGACGAGGATGCTTCTTTTACCATCAAAGTAGCTGGCGGTACTGCTCCATATTCCTATCAGTGGCAGTATTATGATACTGAACTGGCGGAGTATGGTTGGCAGAATATCACTGACGAGTATGCCGAGTACTATGGTGCTTATAAAGAAACACTTTATTTGACTCCGGTTACGGAATTCGATGTGAACGGTCGATGCTCTTACCGCTGTGTGGTAACTGATGCTAATGGTACCTGCGTGATCAGTGATGTTGTTCGCGTGACACGAAACTCATAAGAAACGGACAATATAGTCTAAACAGTAAATGCTGTTGCACAATAAACACAAAGAAACCCCAAGCTGTGGCTTGGGGTTTCTTTTGTTTCCATACATCAACTGCTAAAGTACGCAAAACGCTTTGCGTTCAAATCCCACCTCATGCAATCCCCAACACCGAAGTCCCTGTATCACCGCAATGATACAGGGACTTCGTTACATCATTCACTTTTGTCGCAATACAATCTACACATTCCGATTCAGCAATTCACGCTTCATAATACACAGATCAAACGAATCAATCGTGCCATCTTCGATCATATCCCCTGCCTGCCAATCCGTAAGTGCTGCGTTTGGCACGTCAATCAACCACTTCTGCAGCATCACCACATCGGCTGTGCTGAAAATGCCATCCACATTCACATCACCACGGATACGACCATTGGGATCACTGTCATCGGGAGTTTCACTGCCATAATAAGTGATGTTGGGTTCCGCTGTTTCCTTATTACTGAAATACAGATAATCCACAGCCCCCTTGAATCCCCTGCCAAGCACTGCAGCATCCGTTTCCGCCGCACTCATCACAGCAAGGGGATCGAGGGAAAGCGTCTTTCCGGCAACCTCTGTTCCATTAATGAACAGTGCACCCTTGCCGCCGATCATACGGATCGTCACCTTGCTCCATTCACCCTTTGTAAGCGGTGCGGATGCTGTAAGTGTTTCAGTGGTGTTTCCGTCCGTGATCGTCAGTTCTGCAACACCGGCTGCGTTTGCAGGCGTGAATGCCATATACGCCTTATTGTCGCCGAAACGGAAAATATCCTGCTTTGCAGTTCCGCCCTTCCAGAGAACACCCATGCTCAGCTGAAGTTCCTTTGAACGCAGCAGTGCATCATCGACCAGTGCGTAATCATCATCTCCGTCAAAATTCAGAACACCATTGGCAGAAGTGCGTTCTGCTGCCCATTCTGCCCCCATCTGACGGATATTCGTTGCCGCAGAGGTTTCCTTACTCCAGACTGCAGTCCGCTCTGCGAAATCATAATTTGCAACATATCCATCCGCAGTTTCATACCAGCCATAATCATCCAGCCAGCCGAAGCCCACGCCGCTGTTTCTGGTCTGTTCATTGCTGTAGTCACCATCAAGGATGGTGCTTCCGGAATAATTTCCCTTGCCATAGACATACGCCATACCCTTGATGACTGCATGATCGGAAACTGTAACCGCATCCGCAAGATACGCCTTCTGAAGAATCTTTGCATTACCCGATACCGTGCAGGAGTTTGTGACAACTGCACTGTCCCCGATGACCGCATTGCCGCTGAGTGTCACGCTGCCGGCTTTCCAGCCGTTATCGTAGAACATACCGCCGCCGTCCACAATGGCATGACCGCTGATGACAACATTGTCTGTTGCTGTTACAATGTCAGCAACAACTGCATGATCCTCCACACGGACATTGCCTGACAGCTTTGCTTCACCGAGTACCATTGCATTAGGTCCCACATACACGGAATCCGCAACTCTGGCAGTATTCGCAACCCAGCCGCCGCCATTCGGATGTGCATGGCCCGCACCCTTTACATAACCGCCGGATCGGATCACATCTGCACCGCTGATTTTCACTTCATACGGATACCTTCTGCGTTCATCACCGTTTTTGTAGGAGGACACATTTTCCTTATGGAAAGCATTCACTGCATAGAGATCATCCGGCATAGCAGAAACGGTCAGATACGCAGATACTGCACCATTTGCAGAAATGTGCATACTTTCACCGCCGCCGAACAAGTCGGAATAGGTTTCATTGCCGTCTGCATCCACCGTTACAATGCACGCCTTCCAGCCGGCATTGGCATCATCGGAAAGACCTCTGAACTCCACGCTGATCGTATTCCCTGTGATCTGCAGCGGTACAATATTGATGCCTCCCTGCATCGGTGCATCCTCCTGCGGCGACTGCATCCAGCCTGTCCCGTTATCCTCAAGGACGGTATAGAACAGGTTCCAGTAAAAGGGCGACTGTCCGAGAATCCGCCTGAATTCCGACTGATAAGCATCCTGCGGCCCGAAATCAAAGGTTGCCATACGCTTTGCATAATGTCCGAATAACGTCTGTGCATCGGTGCCAAACAGTCGTGCAATCGTGTCAAACGGATATTCATTGGGCTGTGCTTCGGAAATCATACGCTTGACGCTATCCAATCCCAACCCCGGAAGCTGATCCGGATTGTAAGAAAGATATGCAAGGAACGGCCATACTTCATAGTAATTTCTTCCATGAGGAAGCGTCAGACTCATATTGCGAAGATAGGGCTCAAATCCGCAGGTTTTGGTGTTTCCTGTATAATAGGGACTTCCCAGATACATTTCACGGAACCAATTGGCAAGCGATTCCCACCATGCACCGGTGATATCCTGATCCACCCAAGCCTTCTGATGCATGGTGACAACGTGTCCGAACTCATGTGCTGTGGTCAGATCATCCAGCATCGCATTCGGGCTGATGATCTCTATTCCATAGCCATCCTCCGAGCTCATAAATGCCCAGCCTTCCGGATACTGGTCAAGACCTGTATGTGTCAGATACACATTAGTTTTGTATTTTTGCTGATTTTTACCGTTCACATCTACGTTCATATTCTCCATGCCGAGGTATTCGCCGTAGCAGTGCCAGAGTTTTTCATAATCCTCCAGATTACGCTTTAAAAATGCATCGTTCACTTGTCCCGTCGTATCATTGTTGCCGTAGAAAATGACAAAGTGTTCGGATTCCGCATAATTCGCTGTGGTGCAGTACCCCCACTTGTCACGGATCAGATATTCCTCTTCCGCTGTAATCTGTGCCGGTATTGCCTGCAGCATGGTTACTGCCAGTGTCATAGCTGCCGTCAGGGCAGCAATCATTTTTCTCTTCTTCATATTTTCCCTCTTTTAATGCTGTGCATTTTCTCCTTCTGCCAATTTGTGACTCGCACAATTATCATAACCAATTATATAGTATCAATGATACATTGTCAATAGATCATTGACAGGAAACTCCACTCGCTCTCCAGTCAACCATCTCAAATGTTTACTCGAAATTACTATCGTATGTAAAAAAGCTCCCCTTTTATCGGAAAACCGACAAAAGGGGCAAATTCAAAAAATGGGGGGACAAAATTGAAAGAATTAAGCGTGTTATGATAAACCATCATGTCTATGACAGTCTATAGCATGAATATTGCTTTCCCAGCCCGTCATTATACGGGAAGCTTGTCGATCAGCTTTACAATGTACTTGAGAATGCTCAGGGAATCCTTTGCAGAAGGCTTCTTGTCAAGGTCAACGTCAGCATTGAGCTGTCCCTGTGCCGTCAGTTTTCCGGTACCCAGCAGGTTTCTGTTCAGAACGATGATGTCCAGAATGTCAACCTTGCCGTTGCAGTCTACGTCACCATAGTCAGCTTTCAGCTCAGGCTCCGTTGTGGGTTCTTCCTCCGTGGGAGGTTCCGTTGTGGGTTCTTCGTCCTCAGGAGGATCAGTTGGCTCGGGAGCTGTGCCATCCTCATATACATAAACGTCTGTAATCTTTACATCGCTTGTCTTGAGTCCTGTAGCACCGCCTACCCACCAGATCTGACCCTGGAATGCAGTAATGGTCTTGAGGTATTCCTTAGCCTCAGCAATCAGAGCCTCGTCTTCAACTGCTTCATCGTTGCACACGAGCTGCTGGAAATTATCATCAATATTCACCGGAACCACACCGCCGAGCTGCGTGTTCCAAGAAACCATTGCCCAGTAGTAATTGCCGTTCTTTTCAAAGCCGTTGGCAATACAGCCGCTTGCACCGGTTGCACCGTCGGGCAGTTCTACATTCAGATAAACGGTATCGGATGCGGACGGAACGCTGATGTCATAAACAGCCTTTTCAGCATCATAGGTTACAGAACCGTGTGCCTCGCCGTCTGCATAGCCCGGATCTTCCTCCGGAGGACGTGTGGAGGTGGATTCGCCTCTTGCATACTTGTTAAGTGCTGTAACGATCTCAGGTCTTCTCCATGTGGAGCTGCCTCTGTCAAGCAGCATGAAGCTGATATCATCCCACCAGCAGCAGGTAATACCTCTGGAGGATGCATATGCAACATAGTAAGCTGCACAGTCAACTCTTGCCTGAATGTTGCCGTTCTTATCTCTTGCACCCATTTCACCGACATAAACCGGAATGCCCTTGGAAATGTACTTGTTGTAGATGGTATCCATTGCCTGATTGATCTCGCCCGTGTCCTTGTTCAGGTCGAACTTGTCAGTACTGCCGTTCTGATTTGCTTCTGTCAGTGCGAAGTTAACGGGGAAATAGCCGTGTACAGCAACGATCAGCTTATCCTTTGCAGTATCCTCCGGCAGCTTGAAGTAGCTGTTGGTTGCACCTTCTACGGAGCAGTCATAGCCGGGAATGCCGATGTATCTGCTTGCGTTGTTGCCGCCTGTTGCACGGATGGTATTAACGATATCCTGGTTGAGCTTGTTGATGGTCTGTACAGCGTCAATGCACTCCTGGCTTGCCATGTTCAGCCACCACTCATTCGGATGGTTTGTCATACGGGGTTCGTTCATGGTCTCGAAAATCAGCTTTTCGTTGTAATCCTTGAAACGGGTTGCAATCTGCTTCCATACAGTGGTCATGTACTTGGAAGAACGCTCGTAATGTGCACTTGTCGGATACATATGATTCTGGTCGTTGTCGTGATGTACGTTCAGAATGATGTACATATCATTCTTTACTGCGTAATCCACAACTTCCTGCACTCTGTTCATCCACTGCTCACTGATCGTGTAATTGCCGTCAACGTGATTGTGCCACGAAACCGGAATTCTTACCGTGTTGAAGCCTGCGGACTTTACAGTGTCGATCATTCTCTGGGTGGTCTTGAAACCGCCGTTCCAGTAGGTTTCAAGTGCCATCTCGTTAGAAATATAGCCATTGTCATCAATGGAATCGAGTGTGTTGCCCAGATTCCAGCCCAGACGCATATCCTCAACGAACTTGATACCTTCCGTTTCGGGGATGTACTTCTGCTGGATATCCAGAGACGGGATAGTAACCCCGTTAACTACCATATCATCGGCAGCATTGATGTCCCATGCCTTCTTTCCGCCGCCAAAAGCAACCGCAGAAACAAGCGTCATGGCTGCCACTGCAACGCAGCAGCATCTTTTGAAAACATTTTTCATAAGATGACTTCCTTTCCTATCATTCTCATCGGCTCATGGAAATATCTTCCCTGAGCAATACGTATCTGCTGCAATTGCAGCAGCCTTCACATAATTTCATTATATCCGAAATGCATATTGGATTCAATGTAGAATTCCACTTCATTTATGTATTTTTCTGCTTTTTTATATTGCACTTTCCTATTATTTATGGTAAAATATAATAAGTAATCTAACTCTGCGTGATCAGAAAGGCGGTGAAACCATGAGAAAAAGAATTGCACTGATCACAGCCGACACCGACCGTCAATTCCGCATCGGCATGATCCGTCTGATGTCCGAACAGGCGGCAGCACTTGGGTATGATCTGATCATCCTTACACATTTTGTCAACTACATCAACGTGAGCGACCATATCACAGGAGAAGAAAATATTTATTCACTGATTGAACATATGCACATCGACGGTGCGATCATGGATCACGGTTCTTTTTTCAATAAGGAAATCGCCGCTGACATCGAACGCAGGCTGCACATCAGGAGCATTCCCGTGGTTGCTCTGGACTACGAGAGCCGATTTTTTCCCGGCTGTATGCAGAACGATGAGGATAATTTCAGGCTGCTGACCGAGCATTTCATTGAAGAACACGGCATGACGGATTTTTACTGTCTGGTCGGCCCGCAGGAGGATATTCATACACGCAACAGAATCCGTGGATTTGCGTCCGCACTGGAAAGCCACGGCATCGCCTTTCGTCCGGAAACCATATTTTACGGGGATTACTGGATCGTATATGCGAAAGATTTCGCCGAAAAGATTGCGGACGGAAGTCTGCGAAAACCGCAGGCGATCATCTGTGGCAACGATTATATGGCATTGCAGCTCAGCCTTTCCCTGTGCAGTCATGGCATCAGAGTACCGGAAGATATTGCCATCGGCGGATACGACGGCAATCCCGACACGGATATGTTCCAGCCGCTGCTGACGACCTTCAGCGGAACTTATCTGGAAAATGCAGTGGATGCAGTCTGTATGCTGCATGGGCTGCTCGGCGGAGATACAAAGCCCGTGAAATGTCATGTGCAGCCCGCCCTCAGAATCGGCTCAACCTGCGGCTGTCGGACGAGCATTACGGAAAACGCCATCCAGAACCAGAAACGGCTCGACGAATCCCTTTCCAATGCCCTCTATCTGCACAGCAGTTATTCTTCCAGCATGAATCAGGTCAGAACACTTTCGGAATGCACCTTTGTCATTTCTCAGAATCTGTATCTTCTTGACGACAACAGCAATTTCCATATTTGTCTGTGCACGGACTGGGAGGGTGATCACGAACACCCCGAACAATACAGAAAACAGGGTTACACGGACACCATGTGCTGTGTGCTGTCCAGAGTTGACGGCGTAGCATTGGGAATGAATCAGTCTTTCCCACTTGAAAATCTCATACCGCAATCCCACGCACAGCCGATGACATATATCTGCACGCCCCTGCATTATCAGGACAGAAGCCTTGGCTACTGCGTCAGAAGCTGCCGCTATGATAAGTTCGTGTTCGAAAATTATTACGGGGAATTCTGCCAGATCGCTGCCAATTCCATGGAAAAAATCCGTGCACTCACTTATGAAGCCTACCTGCAGCAGAAAATCCAGCGGCTGTCGGAGCGTGACATTCTCACAGGTCTTTACAGCAGAATGGGACTGGCTGCACAGATTTCCGTACTTGACAGAAAACGGGACTATTATGCGGTTCTGTACTATATCGAGGGAATGCAGCGGTATCGTGAACAGTTCGGCGAGGAATATGTCAGACAGCTCATGATTGCCTTTTCACAGGCAATCAATCTCTCCTGTATGCGTGGAGAATTATCCGCACATATCGGAAAATACAGCTTTGTGATCATCGGAGAATGCGATGGCACGGCATTTCCGGAGCAGGTGCTTGTCAACGCACTCAAATCCAATCTGAAACTTCTTGCGGCACATCGGGAGCTTTCCGTTTCTCCCACCTTTGTGTATTTTTCCGCTGTGACCGACGAAAGCAGCTCGCTCGAAGATATTCTTTCAACGCTTGAACAGAGGATGGAGGACTACAGAAATACCGGAAATGCGGAAAAGAATGCTTACTGGACAATGATGCGTGAGCTGCAGAACCGTATTTACGAAGAACCGCAGTTTGCATGGAATGCAGCGGATGCGGCACGGGAAATGGGAATCAGCTCCTCCTATTTTCAGCACACATACAAGAAAAATCTTGGAACCAGCTTCAATGCGGATGTGATCCTTGCACGCATTTCACTGGCAGAACGTCTGCTGAAGAATACGCATATGAGCGTGAGCGAGATCGCAGAAAAATGCGGATATACGGACGTTTCCTACTTCATGAAGCTGTTTAAAAAGAAGAATGGCCAAACCGCATTGGAATTTAAGCGGAATTCCGATTAATAAAACAAAAGCACTTCCGGAGAAACCTATTTCCGGAAGTGCTTATTTTTGTAATTCCCATGAAAAATCATTTCACAATCTCTACGTCACTGCCGCAGGAAGTCTTGGTCACCACGATTTTTCGGTCAATCCTCTGCCGCAGCTCGCCAACATGGGAAATGATGCCGATCAGCCGCTTGCCATCCGCAAGCTGATTGAGCAGTCCGATTGCCTGTTTCAAGGATTGTTCGTCCAACGTGCCAAAGCCCTCATCAATAAACATCGCATCCAGACGGATTCCACCGCTGCCATCCTGCACCACATCGGAAAGCCCCAATGCAAGCGAAAGCGACGCCATGAACGATTCACCGCCGGAAAGTGTGCTGACATCCCGCCACTGTCCGGTGTTGCTGTCAAACACTTCCAGATCAAGTCCCGACTGCTGGCTGAGATTCTTTGCTTCCTCACGGCAGCGAAGCACGAATGTCCCCTGCGTCAGAACCTTCAGACGGCGGTTGGCACTTGCTACCACACGCCGGAAATAATACTGCTGCACATAGGCTTCGAAACGCAGTTTCGCTTTTCCGCCGCCCTGCTGTCCGCTGACAGTCTTATACAATTCCGAAATCAATGCCCAGTCACCACGCAGCTTTTCCTGCTCCGAAAGCAACTGTTTCAACGACGCACACACATCCTTGTTGATCTCATATGCCGTGTGAAGTGCACGCACCCTTTCCGCAATGGCATTACACTGTGCCGCAGCATCCGCCTGTTCGGATGCAAGTTTTTCGATATTGACCACCGTGACGCCCTGCGTCCTTTGTTCCAGCTCTTTGACAGCTGCCTCCAGTACGGCAAGCTGTGTATGGTAAGCATTCAACGTCCGCTCCAATACCGCAATTTCCGAAGGCTCACGCTTTGCCGCCTCATAATCGTCAGCATCCACGAATCCCGCCGCCCTGCGTGCATCCGCAAATACACGCTTCTGTCCGATGGTGTCGGCTTCCAATTGCTCTATCTCCACATCCAGCGTATCCCTGCGTCCGGTCAGCTTTGCCGCCTTTTCATTTGCCTGATGGTAGGCATTCTGTGCTGCTCTCAGCTCTGTTTCAATGCTGCGGATCTCCTGCTGCACGGCGTGCAAGCGAATCTCCAGCTCCTCCGCCGTCAGTTCTCGGATCACGGGATTTTCCTCCATTTGCGTGATCCTCGCTTTCAGCTGCACACATTCCTGTGCTGCATCATGATACACCGATTCCGCCGCATTTGCCCGTTTTTCCGCATCCTGCACCTCCTGTTCCGTGGGTGTCCCCTCGGGAACCCTCGCAGGGACGGGATGCGTCGTTGAACCGCACACGGGACAGGGCTGATGCTCCCGCAGACTCTGTGCAAGGATGCCCGCCTGTCCAAGCAGGAATGCGTTGAGCATTGCCCGATATGCCGCACCTGCCGCTTCGCTTGTATTTTGGTATTCCAGAAGTGCTTTGGCTTTCTTTGCAAGAATTTTCCTGCTTTTGGCAAGCTCTGCGTGCAGGGGCTTCGCCTGTGCAAGTCCGGAACTATCGTTTCTGAGGGATTCCAGAGTTTCCGCACGCACTTCTGCATCCGCAAGACGGCTTTGGGCAAGAGCTATGATTTCCATCTGGAGGTGACAGCTCCGGTGGAGCATCTCACGCTCGACGATTCTGTCTTTCCGACGTTTGCACAGATCCGCAAGCCGCTGTTCCTCTGGCAGGATCTGTGCCGCCCTGCGGGCATTCTCCAGCTCCCGCTGCTTGTCCTGCATCACAGCACCCTGCGTGCGAAGCTGCTCCAGCTCACGATGCTTTTGACCAAGCTCTGCAAGCAGAAGATTCCCCTCACGCCCCTTTGACAGCTGCAGCGTCAGAGTTTCATACTGTTTGTCAGCTGCTTGCTGCATTGCCCGATGTGCAGCAAGGGCATGGGCATATGTCTCCGTCTGTGAAAGGAGCAGGGCATAATAATCCGCTGCATTGGCAGAATTGCAGACATCCAGATTATCCGGCAATTCCTCGTCAAACCGACCACGCTGCATATCCGCAAGCATACGATCCTTCAAGCGTTCGGAATACTGCTCAAGCGAGCTGTTCTTTTCTTTCAGACGTTCCTGAAAACGCTCGTACAGACAGGTATCAAACAGCTGCCGGAAAATATTTTTTCGCTCATCACTTTTGGCAGCGATAATCTTCTGGAAATCGCCCTGTGCGATCATGACCGTCTGAGAAAACTGCTCACGGCTCAAGCCCAGAAGCTCCTGAATACACCGTGTTACCTCCTCGGGACGCTTGGCGATGTAGTCGCCTTCCATATCCAGCAAATGTGCCTTTGCAGTCGATTTTGCCACACCGCCGCCACGCTTTGCCAAACGTTCATATTCCGGTGCACGCATCACCTCGTAGCGTCTGCCGTGCTGCTCAAATTGCAGAATGACATAGGTATCCCCCTTCAGCCCCACAAAGTCCGAACGGAAATTCTTCGGACTGCGTCTGGCTCTGCCGCCGGACGCTTCGCCGTAGAGAGCATAGGAGATCGCATCAAAAATGGTAGTCTTTCCCGCACCCGTATCACCCGTAATGAGGAAAATACCATCCGTACCAAGCATTTCAAAGTCAATTTCGGTTTCCTCCGCAAACGGTCCGAATGCGGAAAGGATCAGCTTTAACGGCTTCATACCTGCTCCTCCTCCAGTTCTGTGAAAATGCGGCGGACGATCTCCAGCTGCTGCTCGCTTGGTGCAATGCCGTTGTTCTGGAACGCAAAGAAATCCTCGAACAGCTCCAGCGGCGTTTTATCCTCAAAGGATTCCTCCGCTGCAACACTGATTTCATACGATGTCTTGGAATTTTCCACGCTGAATTTCAGCATTCTCGGGAACGTGCTCCGCAGTGAGATTCTCGCATCGGGAGGAACCAACTCATCCGTCAGTATCACACGCACATAGTCCTCCGTATACGGTGCATTCTGCAGCTCCTCGAACGTCCCCCGTACCGTGCGTACATCATGGGGAAGCTTTACCGGAACCTGCCGGAACGAAATATTCTCCCTGCCCCCTATCTCCACAAGCAGGAAGCTCTTACGCTGGTGCTCCTCGGAAACGGAATATTTCAAAGGTGAACCCGCATAGCGGATGGTGCTGCGTGTGCAGCTCTGGGACTGATGGAGATGCCCGAGGGCAACATAATCAAAATCCGCAAAGACCTCCGCACCGATGTTATCCAGACCGCCAATGGCAAATTCCTCGGATTCGCAGGTGCTGCCCCCCGTAATGAACTGGTGGGACACCAGAATATTTACACGTGCTCTGTCGATCGGAGAATGCATCAGCACCGTGCGAATCGCATCCTCATAGGTGTCGATGGATGCGTCGGGATAGCACCTGCGTACATCCATCGGCCGCAGAAACGGCAGCAGGTGAATCTGCGTTGTGCCATCGGGTGCGGTGAACGTCTGCAGTGTTCCATCAAACACATCCGAAACATACACACCGCTCTTTTCCAGCAAATCTGAGAAATAGGATATTCTGCCCGCTGCATCGTGGTTTCCGCTGATGATATACGCCGGAATGCCCGCACGGCAAAGCTCCGTCAGAAAGCGGTCAAACAGCTGCATCGCTTCCACGGAGGGAGATGCCTTGTCATAAACATCGCCTGCAATGATGACAAAGTCGCACTGTTCCTCCTTCGCAAGGCTCAATGCCTGCTCCAGCACTGCACGCTGGTCATCCAGCAGGGAATATGCAAGCAGACGTTTGCCGATATGCAGATCGGCAAGATGCAGGAATTTCATAGGATTACCTCTCTTTACGCATCAGTGTTCTTTCAGCCGCCGCAGGCAGACAGAAAGAACGTATTTATGAGCTTTCCCCGCCTTCGGCGGGGAAAGCTCAAGAGAAACTATACCAGCAAGCGTCAGCTTGCTCGCTTTTGATAAATGGGCGAGATTATCTGTGACGGCACAATCTCCTCGCACTGTACAGGCTCCTGCTTGTACAGATTCGGATCGAAAATGTACTCCGCAAGGATCTTCTTTATCACCTTTCCTAACAGACGCAGAAACAAACCTAACAACAGCCAACGCACTGCCATAACTATCATCATAATCGGATCACCTTTCCTTTCCCCTGTATCATGATTATAGTATACTGCATCAGCTGTTCAAATTTGATATAACTAAAATGATTGCCGATATTTTTTCAGAATTTCTTCCAGCTTTGCCTGCATCGTACTGCGAATATCCGAAGGACTCAGTATTTCAGCATTCTCGCCGTACTTCATTACCCATTGATAAAAATTTTGGCTGATGGCAATATTCGCCGAAACAATGACGCTGTCGGGATTGCACGGATCATCCTGTGCACGGGCAAATTCTCCCAGATGTTCAAGCATATCATCGAGCAGCACACGCTTGACACGAAGCTTTACCACTGCATAGCGTTCCGGTTCGAACATATCGAGCACCGCACCCTCGGGCTTCGGAAGCTGCGGTATTCTCCGCACTCTGTCGCCGCTGCGGATGCTCCGCATACGGTCAATACGGTAGGTTCGTGTTTTCTCACTGGATTCGTCAACACATTTGAGGTAGAACCTCTCATTGAAATATATCACCTTGCAGGGGATCATTTCCCTGTCCTTGCGGTAGTAGACAAGATTGCCGTGCAGGTCGGATTTTCCGTATTCAAACTGGATCTTCCTGCGTTCGGAGATGATGGAATGCACCTTTTCCAGATTCTCCAGCAGGTCATAGGACGGCGTTTCCCTGCCGCTGAGTGAAACCCTGCTGATGAGCTGACGCACCTGTGCTTCGGAACAGAGCACCTCAAATTTACGAATCAGCCGATGCTTGCGTGCCGGTGACAGGAATTTGTTGATGCTGACGGAATCCACCAGAAATCGTATCTCGTTGAATGTAAATCCCTTGTTGGGGATATAATACCGCCTTGTGTTATGAGCGGCGGTATGGAATCGCACGTCATTTCCGGCACATTCCAGACGCTCAATGTCCCGTCGGATGGTAAGTATGGAAACGGATTCCATATTGGTTTCGGATTCCAGATACCGCTTGATATCCTGCAGGGACGCATCATGCTTTTCATCCGTGCAGCGTGTGAGATAGTCCAGAATATAGAGGATTCTTTCATGTTCCATGGATTACAGCATCTCCTTGAGCCGTTTGAACAGTGCAATATCCTCACTGTCCACACGAATGTTGGTGACAATTTTCTTCCCCTCGGGATCCGTAACCGTGATCTCCACGAGACTGCCCTCCGTTATGCTCTTTCCTGCATAGGAAAAGAACTGCACAAATTTCGGGTGACGGTCACGGAAATTTTCGAACATGGGCTTGAGCTGCATCATTGCAATCGGATTCATAAATATTCCTCTTTTCTGTCAATTTGTGGCATTCGCCTTACTTTCTATTATAACAGATTGCAGACGGGAAATCAACTGCTAATACTGATTCCTCCGGACAATCGCACGAATTGGTTCAGCCGAAAAGGATTTCTTCAACGTTCACAAAACACATACTACGAAATTGTGCTATACTTACAAAAATGAATGATTCATGAAGAAAGATATTTACTTTATTAACACAACATGATATAATAAAAGTGTATGCAATGTCGTCAGGATCGTCCTGACGAAGACGTGAACGCCCGTTCAGGCGGTCGCAGTGCATTCGTGTTCGTGAAAATCAAAACGAAAACAGGAGATGGTAGCATGGTCAAAAACGTAAAAACAATGTATCGACAGGCAGTTTCAATCCTGCTGGCACTTGCGATGGTGCTTTGTCAGGGTCTGATACTGCCCGAAACCTCTGTCTCGGCAGCCACGAAGGACATCTACGTTGGTTACCCGCAGAAAAACAACAACTACAACACTGTGACGGAGGCAATGGCAGCTTGCCAGTCCATTAACCCGTCCAGCGAAGCCGATCGTATCACCGTACATATCGCACCGGGCACCTACCGTGAGCAGATTCTGGTAAAAACGCCCTATGTCACATTCATCAACGATGAGCCGCAGAACGGTGACGCTGTACTGACTTGGTACTACGGTATCGGCTACAAGTACTACAGCGTGGGCAGTGACGGCCGTTACAGTGCCGCTAACGCAGCCTCCAAATCCGCAAAGGCAGAACCCACCCAGCGTTGGGGCGGTACGGTACAGCTGATCAAGGGTGCAAACTTCTTCCGTGCGGAAAACATCGTGTTTGAAAACTCCTTCAACCGCTATGTCACACAGGAAGAAATCGCAGACGGCGTTGAGCCTTCCGGCAGCCAGTCCATTACCTTCAACAGAACTGCATGGGGTGCGGATGTCCGCAGCAAGGCTGCTACGGAAAGAGGTGCAGCTCTGACGATCGACGCAAACAATGCGGAATTCCTCAACTGCAAATTCCTCGGCAGTCAGGATACCCTGTACACCGGCGGCAATGCAGGCTATTTCAGAAAGTGTAAAATCGAGGGCAACACTGACTATATCTTTGGCAGCGGCGATTATGTGTTCGATGCCTGTGAGCTGTTCTTCTACGGCTACAGCAGCAGTGCAGTCGGCGGCTACATCACAGCGGCAAGACAGCAGGAACGCGGATACCTGTTCTACAACTGCAATATCACAGGAAACACGCAGCAGGCGGTTTCTGCAGGGTATCTGGGCAGACCGTGGCGTGATACCGCAAAGGTCATGTTTCTCAACACCACCATCCAGCACGGCAACCTCATCAAGCCCGAGGGCTGGACGAGTATGAGCGGCGTAGAACCGACACAGGCGACCTTCAAGGAATACGGCACAAAGCTTTCGGACGGTTCCATGGTAAATCTCTCCTCCAGAAAGGGCATTGCCCTCTCCGCTTCCGATGCGGCAACCGTAACGAAGGAGGGCTATCTGAGCGGCTGGACGCCGGCATTCCTCAACAAGGATTCCTACGGCAGCGGAAACAGCAACAACAATAACAACAATAATAACAATAGTTCAACAGTGGATGCGATCACACTGTGCGGCGGCTGGTTTGAAACTGCATTTGCAGAATGGGACAGCAGTAAGATCGGCAATAACGTAAGCGTTTCCTACAAGGAACACTCGGCTTCCAACTATACAAATGTTGATTCCCAGCTCATCAGAGGCACAAGAGTGGATATTCCGGGACTTAAAGGCAACACATCCTATGATGTGAAAATTGCAGGTTCTTCCGGCACAGCAGAATGCACCGTTACCACAATGTCCTATGACAGAGGCGGCTATGCACACTGGAAGCAGTCCGCAGGCGTAGGTGCTTACAACAATGATGGTACACCGAAATCCGGTGCGACCATCCTGTACGTCACCGATCAGAACAAGGATACCATCAGTTACGGCGGAAAAACAGGTCTGTACAACATTATGTACAGTGCAAAGCCGCAGAATCTGATCATCCGCATCATCGGTGCAGTCAATGTTCCGGCAGGTGCCAGAGCAAACGACGGCTCCAACAATGACGGCTCGCATATGCTGTATCTGCAGAATGCTGCCAATGTTACCATTGAAGGTGTCGGCTACGACGCACATCTGGTAAGATGGGGCTTCGAGATCAAGCGTTCCAACAATATTGAAGTCAGAAACCTCTACTTCTATCAGTATCCGGACGATGCCATTGGCATGAACGGAGCAAGCGACAATATGACAAACCATATCTGGATCCACAACAACAGCTTTGGTGCCGGCAAAAACGAATTTGCAGGCAACGGAACCGTGGACGATGACAAGGCACATGGCGATGGTACAACGGACCTCAAGTGGACAGAATACGTTACCATTTCCTACAATCATTACGTGGGAACACACAAGACTTCCCTCGTCGGCGGCGGCACAAGCCATTTGCAGGACTGGATCACCTACCACCACAACTGGTTTGACGGTACTGCCTCCAGAAATCCCCGTGCAAGACGTGCACACGTTCACGTTTATAACAACTACTTCAAGAACAATTCCGATTACGGTATCGGTGCTTCCTACAATTCCAAAATCTTCTCTGAAGCAAACTTCTTTGAAGGCTCCAAGCTTCCGCTGGATACTGAGGCAATGGGTTCCGACCAGTTCAGCGGTACCATCAAATCCTACAACGACAAGCTGGTCAACTGCTCCGGCAATTCCATCTACACTAAGGTAAATTCCCGTATGGACGCTGCCTACATCAACAACCTCGTCGGCGGCGGTGAAAATTATGATAACTTCGATATTGACGCATCCAAAATTTATCTGAACCAGTATACCGCTCAATCTCCGGACGAAGCCAAGGCAACGGTTATGGCATATTCCGGCAGAATGCAGCGAACAGAATACAACGGCGGCACAACTGCACCGCCCTCGGATAATCCCCAGAACCCCGATACACCGGATGTTCCCGATACGCCCGATGTTCCGTCAAGTGCGGACTACATCTTCAATGCAGGATATGTTCCTACCGGAACATTCAGCAGCGATGTCAAGGTGAACAGCGTTTACACCATCAAGGCAAATGCAGCAGACGCAGTCACAGTTGCTGACAACAGCTACACCACAGCGGATGGCAGCCTTACCATCAGCAAGAGATTATTCCTCGGCGGTAAGGGCGATACTGCAAACCGTTCCATTCAGATCACCGCACCGAATGGCGGCACGATCAAGGCATATATGATGTCCTCCAATGCTACCACACCGAGAACCGTGAATCTGCTTGACGCTTCCGGTAATGTTGTGGATACCGCTGAAAATGTGGTTGGCTCCGCACTGAATGCTTACACACTGGATATTCCTTCCGGCGGCACCTATTATCTCGCTTCTGCCGGCAGCGGTCTGTATGTGTTCCATATTCAGTATACGCCTTCCTCCACACCGGACACACCGTCCGATCCCGAACCCGAAGTACTCAAGGGTGATCTGACGGGTGACGGCGTTCTGAATGCATTCGACCTTGCAATGTTGAAAAAGGATGTTGACAAGAATGCAGCCGTAACAAAGGGCAATGACCTCAACGGCGATGGTGCATTGAATGCAGCGGATGTGGTAATTCTCACAAATTTCATTCTCAACCGATAATTTACAAGCCCCGCCATTGGCGGGGCTGTTGTTTGTCGAAAAACCTCAAAATGGGGAGTGAGGTGAAAGCCACACAGAGGGGTTCGGGGACGAAGTCCCCGAACTATAAGCCCCTCCCTGAGGGGAGGGGTTGGGGTGGGGGCAATGACAGGATGCCAATCTCAAAGAAAAAGGACTTTTTCTACAAGCTGAGCCCCGCCATTGGCGGGGCACTATTATCTCTTATTCATCGGACAAACAGAAAAGCTCTGCAGCATACGCTGCAGAGCTTTTGAATTGTGGTGATTAGCCCAGCTTCTCCAGTCCTACGATGGACTTGAGAACCTTCAGGGAGTCATCATTGTCGGGCTTGCCGTTCTTGTTTACATCGGCATTTGCCTTACCCTGATCGGACAGCTGCATGGAGCCCAGAATTGCCTTGTTGATCACGATAACGTCGAGGATGTCAACCTTGTTGTCGGTATTTGCATCGCCATACTTTGTTACCTTGTCGGACGGCTGATCGGGCTGCTTTGTAGTAGTGGTAGTCGTCGTTGTAACCTGCTGGGGCTTTGTTGTATTTGAAGAAGATGCGGGAGGATTGCTGTTTCCGCTGCCATTTGTGTAAACCACGATGGAGTCGATGTTGAACTTGTTGCAGTCGATCCACCAGAAGCCAACCTTCAGTTCACCGCCGTACTGTGTCTGGATAATGCTGGATGTAGCAGAATCCAGTTCCCATGTGATCTTACCGGATGTGCCGGACATGAATTCTTCCATATCCTCGCTCTGCGTCCAGTAATCGGGATCCACACTTGTGGAAGAACCAAATGCACCCTGCCATGTACCGATCTTATCAGCGGATGTGGAGATGTTTACCTCAACCTTAACAGGCTTTTCACCGGTCGGGATACCGAAATCTTCCCACGGGAAGCCAATCATCTTCTCGGTCAGTCTGTTGTAGGTGTAGCTCTGGTTTACATCAAGCTTGTAGCCGCCTGTGGAAGGTGTATCCTGGGGCTTGGTTGTATTCTGCGGCTGCTGCGGGGTCTGCTGAGGAGTTGTCTGCTGCGGAGGTGCAGTCGTCTGTGTAGGAGGAGTGGTGGGATTGCTGCTGCTGTTGTAGATCTTCTTTACACCGGGAATGCTTGTTACAGGAGAACCTTTGGTGTACTTCTCATACAGACCTGCTGCTGCACCTACAAAACCTGCGTTGTAGTCAATTGCAACTTCGTTGCAAACGTAGTCATTAATGTTGTCCTGATATGTACCACCTGCATCGGAAGGACCGCCTACCAGTGCACCTACCAGAACCTTCGCATTCGGGCCGGATGTGGTGTTTGTGCCCAGCTCGTTATAGCTGTTGTAGCCGGATGCTGCTCTGTGGTGAGGATTCTTTGCGGAGTTGTCAGCAAAGCCTACTACGAAGCAGGTTCTTGCAGGGTTGTCGCCGAGAATGTAGTTCATCTGGCTCTTGCACCAGTTGCTGTAGTCAGCGTTGGAGTGCTTGGTTGCTACCAAAGCACACATCTGCATTGTGGTATTCAGTCTCGCACTGCCCCACTTGTCCATACAGAAATAAGCGTTCGGATTTGTGCACTGACCACCGATGTAGCTGTTTACCTTGCCCCAGTCATTGGTGATGTATGCGTTAACGATTGCTGCACCAAGGCCCTTGTTTTCCCAGCCATGTACCCAACCGATATACTGCTGCTGCTTGCCTGCACAGTCGTTCTTGTACTTGTCTTCCTTAGTAGCCAGATACAGCCAGCCTGCTGCCCAAGCCTGCTCATCCTGACAGCTGCTGCTCTTGTAGAAGCCGTTCGGGCCGTCAGTTGCGATGGAATTATACTTTGTAGAGAAAGCATAGAGAGCCTTTGCATACTTCAGGTCCTCTGCGTTTCCGAAGTTCAGATAGTTGATAGCCAATGCTGCGGCATAGTCTGCTGCAATGTCACTTGCACTGTTTGATGTCCAGTACTGTCTGCGGTTATTGCTCTGCTTCTCAGGCGGACCCCAGTAAGCATGGTCCTCGTCACCGTCGCCCTTCTGATAGCAGAAATTTGTTACGTTTCCGCCGCCGTCAAGCTTTGTGGAAGCTCTGAAGAACTGACAGAAATAATCCGTAATGGTCTGCAGATGTGCACCCTGACCGGTCTTGTTGAACGCATCCTTGAATTCATAGTAAGCCCAGCCAAGAGTAGCTGCTGTGTAGCCCTGCGGCTGACCAAACATTGCATGGTCGCCTGCGTCGTGGAAACCGCCCATAGCTTCATCGCCGGTATGGCAGTCGCCTCTCCAATCCAGTGCAGTTGTTTCACTTACCTGTGTACCGCACATATTTGCATCATAGAAGTACAGGGAGTACTGCAGGAGCTTTGCATAGTCATCGGATGCAGCTTCTGCTGTCATCGGGACCTCCTTTTGTGCAAAAGATGCCGGTACCGGTACTGCAATTGCTGAAGCAGCAATCAATCCGGCAGCAAGTGCAGCTTTGATTCTGTTTGCTTTCCTCTTTACCATAAGTAACACGCCTTTCTTAAAAAAATTCATATTCACTGCATTCCCCTCTCTTTTTCGGATGCAGTAATATCCCTTGCAAAGCTTCAACTTCAATATTTTATACAAAGAAATTAAAACTTCCTACATTAATTATACCTTATTTATACAAAAAATGATTAATTTTTTATGTACTCATGATTGTTAAATTGTGAATGCCAAAATTTTGTACATTGAGTTGAACTGATAGCGTTTTTTACATAAACTTTTGGTTGTATTACACAAATATGCAGAAAATCCGTGTTTTTTACGAACATTCCTGCAAATTATTTTTATGATTCTATTCTTTTTTAGTGAATATTTTATGAATTATTTAGCGTTCCGTATGCTTTTCATAAATATTTACTCGTGTTATTCCCCGTTATCAACACAATAGAAAGAGATTTTTTCCAGAACATTCTTCCCATGACAAGGCGGGCATTTGGGCAAAAGAAAGCCTCCCAAATGGGGAGGCTTTCGAATTTATCTCATGCAAATATATACAACATACGCCGCATAGATCGCTACCATAATACCGCCATGCAGACGGCTCATCTTCTTTTTCGGCCAAACCATGAGCCATACCAGAGCACTAACGCCAATCAGCACCACAATGTCAATGATATTTTCACCGATAAATTCCATCGGAGAAATAGCAGCTGCAACACCCAGAACAAAGAGGATGTTGAAAATATTGGAGCCGATGATGTTGCCCAGTGCCATATCCACCTCGTTCTTCTTTGCGGCAACGCAGGAGGTCACAAGCTCCGGAAGGCTGGTACCAAATGCAACGATCGTCAGACCGATGAGGTTCTCAGAAAGTCCGAACGCACCTGCAATGGAGGACGCAGAATCTACAACACGATCCGCACCGAACACGATGGCAGCCATACCGCCGACGATGAACAGAATGCACTTCCAAACGGGAAGGATCTTATATTCCTCGGTGGATTCCGTTCTGGATTTCAGGGCGGAAAGCACCATCCATGTCAGAAACGCCGCAAACACTACAAGCAGGAGAACACCATCCAGCCTGCCAACGGACATCCCAAATACGCCGAACACCAAAAGAAGTGCAGCTGCACCTACAGAGATGGGGTATTCCTGAAGGAGAGAGCTTTTTTTTACAGGCATCGGACAAAGCAGAGCACAGATGCCGCAGATCGCCATGAGATTGAAGATATTTGAGCCAACCGCATTACTGATGGCAAGTGCGTTGCTGCCGCTGAGAGAAGCACTGACGCTGACGGCACATTCGGGAGCACTTGTTCCCATTGCCACAATGGTCAGACCGATAATAAGACTCGGCACCTTCAGACGCTTTGCTACACTGGAACTTCCGTCTACAAAGAAGTTTGCACCGTAGATCAATAGTGCAAAACCGGCAATAAGCCAGAAGCAATCCAACAAAAATGATAACGTGCTATTCATTTTCATTTCTCCTTTTGTAACTATATTTCTGCCAATTTCTAAATTTGCTTCATCATTATAACACAATTCAGCTTGTCTGTCAAGCATGACAAAGTTAAATGCAGGTAAAATCTTCCGTAAATTCTCTTGACAAAACTATAAAAATCTGCTATGATTAGTACATACGGGGCATTAGCGCAGCTGGGAGCGCATCACACTGGCAGTGTGGGGGTCAGGGGTTCGAATCCCCTATGCTCCACCAATACAACGTCTGCACGTGGACGCATTCGGAAGTTTCCTTTTTGAAGGAAACTTCTTTTTTAGCATATTCCCAAAATATTCGAAAAATATACTTCTCCATCCACTTAAAGCCTCCCATGCGGACTATGCCAGTGAAAATTTGACATAGATTTAACATAAATACGCTTGCATTCTGAGCACTTTGGGGGTATAATATAAAATGGTAATTTTGGTTCTTTTTGCCGTTATTATTTATGTTAGTTTGAAACGGAGTGCTGAGAATGAGAAAAACAAAAATCGTATGTACCATCGGCCCTGCAACGGATAACGAGAATGTTCTGCGTGAAATGATGCTCGCCGGTATGAATGTTGCCAGATTCAACTTTTCACACGGTGATCATGCAACGCATGAAATGCGATTCCGTGAAATCGTCAGACTTCGCACAGAACTCGGACTTCCCATTGCCACCATGCTGGATACCAGAGGTCCGGAGGTGCGTCTTCGCAAATTTGTGGATGATAAGCCGGTAGAGATCCATGACGGTGACCTTTACACGCTCACAACACAGGATGTTCCCTGCACCAACGAAGTCGGCAGCATTACATTTTCAAAGCTGCCGCAGGACGTTTCCATCGGCACTCGCATCCTGATCAACGACGGTCTGGTGGAACTGCTGGTTGAGAAAATCGCAAAGACCGACATCATTTGCCGTGTCATTCACGGCGGCATTCTTTCCAACAGCAAGAGCATCAATGTACCGGGTGTACAGCTCTCCATGCCCTATTTAAGCGAAGCCGACATGAACGATCTGGAGTTTGGTGCAAAGATGGGATATGATTTCATAGCTGCAAGCTTTGTTCGCACTTCCGCAGATATCAACTACCTTCGCAAGTTCACCCACAGCCTCGGTTGGTTCAATGTACGCATCATTGCGAAGATCGAAAATCTGGAGGGCGTACAGAATATTGATGAAATCCTTGAGGTTGCTGACGGCATCATGGTAGCCCGTGGCGATATGGGCGTAGAAATCCCCTTTGAACAGATCCCTGCAATTCAGAAGGAACTGATTTCCAAGGGTTACAATGCCGGCAAGCAGGTGATTACCGCAACGCAGATGCTCGAATCCATGATCACCAATCCCCGTCCGACCCGTGCGGAAATTACCGATGTTGCGAATGCAATTTATGACGGCACGAGTGCCATCATGCTGTCGGGCGAAACCGCAGCAGGACAGTACCCCGTTGAGGTTGTCCGCACAATGGACTTGATTGCAGCAACCACAGAAAAGAACATTGACTACAAGCATGAATTTGACATTCGCAAGGAATCGGATAATACAAGCATCGCAGAGGGCATCGCACACGCAACGGTAACAACTGCTCACGACCTCAATGCCAAAGCCATTATCACCGTTACCAAGCGTGGACGGACAGCACGCCTGATTTCCAAATATCGCCCTGCATTCCCAATTGTCGGATGCACAACTGACGAAACAAACCAGCGTCAGATGAGCATGAGCTGGGGTGTCACACCGATTGTGATTGATGAGGAAACTAACACCGACGTTCTGTTTGCAAAGGCTGTTGCCGCTGCCAAAGCACATGGCATTGTGGAGGACGGCGATCTGGTTGTCATCACGGCAGGTGTACCTCTGGGCATTTCGGGTATGACAAACATGATGAAGGTAGAACGCATCTGACACGTATTTTCAACTGCATAACCAAACGGGCTGTTTTGACAAAAAACAGCCCGTTCTTCTTTTTTTCGCAGTAACTTTTGTCGATAAATCGGGATTTCACGGGAATGGCATTGACGCAGCACCGTGAATTGTGATATGATAGAAAACGAAGTGCGTTGAACGAAAGGAGAGCTTCATGAATCAGAATATGTTTGCGGCACTGCTGTTTGCAATGCTCTCCGGAATGCATCCGGAGGAACCTGCACCGGAAAGCAGCAAGCCGCAAAGCACGCTTGCTTCTGTCAATACAGAAACAGAATCGGCAGAAGAACCCACCAAAACGTAGAAAATGCCCCCGACATCCGTCGGGGGCATTGGGTTATTCTGATTCAGGGAGTGGCGATTATTCCTCGTCCTCTGCCTCTGCCTCGTACTCAACTTCTTCCTCGTCATCAGCGTCTTCATCTGCTTCTTCCAGCAGAGCACGCATGGACAGAGAAATACGGCTGCTCTCGAGGTCGATACCTGTGATCTTTACCTGTACCTCATCGCCAACTGCAACAACGTCCTTCACGTTCTCAACACGGCGATCAGCCAGCTGAGAAATGTGGATCAGACCATCCACGCCATCAACGATCTGTGCAAATGCACCGAATGTTGTAATGGAAACAATCTTCGCTGTTACAACATCGCCGATCTCGTAGTTAGCCTTGAACTGCTCCCAAGGATTGTCCTCGGTCTTCTTGTAGCCCAGAGAAATTCTGTCGTTCTCGGGATCGAGTTCCTTGATGTATACCTTCAGAACATCACCCTCGGAAACAACCTGTCTCGGATGCT
>JAZNUR010000003.1:0-9064 GCA_045592405.1 Oscillospiraceae bacterium | reverse complement strand
CACCGTCCCCTCTGTCACTTCGTGACGTCTCCCCACCCCGTGGGGAGCTGCCCTCCACCCGCCAAAGGACTTCGTCCTTTGAACCTAACAAGGTTTTTCAACAGACTGAGAGGAGCATCCCGAAAGATGCTCCTCTTATTTTATCAAAAATTAATTTTCAGCATGATTTTAGTCCGCCTTCGGCTTTGATTTCAGCGTATTTTTGTGCATTCCTACAAAAATAGAAATCTTTGTAAAGTGACTTGACTTTCCATAGGTTTTGTGGTATACTATAGAAAGTAAAAAAGCTTTACAAGCAGGAGGTTTTGCAGTATGGCGAAAAACTTATCACTCGTGCTGCTGCTCGACTGCTACGGTGAGCTTCTGACCGAGCGTCAGCGTGATATTGCAGAGCTGTATTTCAACGAGGATCTGTCACTGACGGAAATTGCCGAATCACGGGGCATTACCCGTCAGGCGGTACGTGACAGTATCCGCCATTCGGAACGGACGCTGCTTGAATTTGAAGAAAAACTCGGTATGGCAAAGCGTATTACGGCAATGCGTGATTGTCTGGAAACGATCTCACAGCACTGTGAACAGGGGGATGCCCCCGAACAGTCGCTTTCAGAAATTGCACAGCTTGCCCAAAAGGGGCTGCTGTTACTATAAAATCCCATAGAAGGAGGGTCTGCACATGGCATTCGAAGGACTTTCGGAGAAACTCAATCAAGTATTCAAAAAACTCAAATCCCACGGCAGACTGACGGAAACCGATGTCAAGGAGGCAATGCGTGAGGTTCGTCTTGCATTGCTCGAGGCGGATGTCAGCTACAAGGTCGTTAAGGACTTCGTGGCAAAGGTTTCTGAGCGTGCGGTCGGCGAGGAAGTACTCTCCAGCCTGACTCCCGCACAGCAGGTTATTAAAATTGTAAACGAGGAACTCTGTGCTCTCATGGGCGATGCGAATGAGCGTATCAATATGCCCTCAAAGCCCCCGTGCGTGATCATGATGTGCGGTCTGCAGGGTTCCGGTAAAACCACACACGCTGCAAAGCTTGCGAAATTTCTCAAGGAAGAGGGGCACCGTCCGATGCTGGCAGCCTGCGATATTTATCGTCCTGCTGCGATCAATCAGCTGCAGGTCGTGGGTGAGCGTGCCGGTGTGAAGGTCTTTGAGATGGGACAGATTGATCCCGTGATCATCGCAAAGCAGGCACTGCGTTATGCAAAGGATTACGGCCATGATATTGTGATTCTCGATACCGCCGGCCGTCTGCATATTGACACGGAGCTGATGGATGAGCTTCGCAATATCAAGGAAGAAACACAGCCGCATGAGATTATGCTGGTCGTTGACGCAATGACCGGTCAGGATGCCGTCAATGTGGCGAAATCCTTTGACGATGCACTCGGCATCGACAGCGTGCTGATGTCCAAGCTTGATTCCGATACCAGAGGCGGTGCGGCACTGTCCGTACTTGCAGTTACGGGTAAGCCCATCAAATTTGTGGGTATGGGCGAAAAGCTTGATGAGTTTGAAAAATTCCATCCCAGCCGTATGGCTTCCAGAATTCTCGGCATGGGCGATGTTCTGACGCTGATCGAACGTGCGGAAACGGTAATTGACCATAAGGAAGCCGAAAAGCTGACCAAGAAGCTGCAGGAGCAGAAATTCGACATGAACGACCTGCTCGATCAGCTGCGTCAGATCCGTAAAATGGGATCGCTCAAATCCATCGTTTCCATGCTTCCGGGCGTGGGCGACAAGGTGAAGGATGCGGATCTCGATGACCGCCAGTTCTACCGTCTGGAGGCGATGATCACTTCCATGACGAAGGCGGAGCGTGCAAAGCCGTCCATCATCAATCCGTCCAGAAAACGCCGTATTGCAGCGGGTTCCGGTACAAAGGTTGAGGACGTCAACCGTCTGCTCAAGCAGTTTGAACAGATGCAGAAGATGATGAAGCAGTTCTCCGGCGGCAAAAAAACCAAGATGATGACACGCCGTGCCAGAAAGCAGCTTGCCGGTATGAATTTCGACAAGATGAACGGCATGGGCGGCGGAATGCCGCCGCTGGGATAAGCGATGGCTGATTGGCAGGTTTGGTTCTGCATCATTGTGATGGCTCTGATCGGTGTATTCTGTATCTGCGGTGCGGTGTGCAGCTGGGATTGGTTCTTTGAGAACAGCAGATCACGGTTTTTCATCAGGATGTTCGGCAGAACAGGTGCGAGGATCGCATATGGCGTACTGGGTGTGCTGATCGTGGCAATGAGCGTTGTCAGTGCGGTATACCGGTTTTACTCATGATTCATTGCGGCAATGCCGCTTTGATATAACAATTTACAGCGGAGGTGAAAGTAAAATGGCAGTAAAAATCAGACTGAGAAGAATGGGTGCAAAGAAGGCTCCTTTCTATCGTATCGTTGTTGCTGATTCCAGATACCCCAGAGATGGCAGATTCATCGAGGAGATCGGCTACTATGATCCGACAAAGGAACCGAGCGTAGTAAAGGTAGATTCTGATAAGGCTAAGGACTGGATTGCAAAGGGTGCACAGCCGACAGATACCGTTAAGACCATCCTGAAGAACGAGGGCGTTCTGTAATAGAACAGCGGGGCGGAGGTAGAAGCTTTCGGGCTTCTATTCTCTGAAGCTCGCCTTCGTGACAAAATTTGAGGAGTATTATCATGAAAGAATTATTATATACCATCGTGGCAGGTCTTGTGGATCATAAGGATGCCATTGAAATTACAGAGGACGCTCCCAACGAGGAGGGCGTGATTGTATTCCATCTGCACGTGGCAGAGGATGATATGGGCAGAGTGATCGGTAAGCAGGGCAGAATTGCAAAGGCAATCCGTACCATTATGCGTTCCGGTGCTGCAAAGAACGGCATGGATGCCATTGCAGTAGAAATCGGCTGATGGGGCACTGCATGGAACAGAAAAAATTCTTAGAAATAGGGAAAATCACAAACGTCCATGGATTGCGGGGGGAAGTTAAAGTTATTCCCTGGTGCGATTCTGCGGCGTTTTTGTGTTCTTTTGAAACCCTGTATTTGGACAAGGGCAGAAAGCCCGTGGAAGTTCTGCGTGCCAGAATTTTCAAAAACATGGCCATTATGGAACTCGAAGGCTGTACAACACGTGAACAGGCGGAGGCTTTGCGTGGGCAGGTACTGTATATGGATCGTGATGAGGTGGAGCTTGACGAGGGCTGCTATTTTATTCAGGATCTCATCGGTCTGCAGGTGAAGGATGCTGACAATGACAGAATTTACGGAACGATCCGTGATGTGCTGGAAACCGGTGCAAACGATGTCTATGTCATCCGTAACGAGGACGAGAAGAAGGAATACCTTGTCCCTGCGATTCCCGATGTTATTGTGGAAACCAGTCTGGAGGATGGTGTCATGACCATTCGCCCGCTGAAAGGACTGTTTGACGATGCGGATTGAGATTGCAACGCTGTTTCCGGAAATGTGTGAAGCGGTTCTGTCCGAGAGTATCATCGGCAGAGCAAGAAAAGCCGGAGCAATTACGGTAAATTGCCATAATATCCGTGACTATACCCTTGACAAGCACCGCAGGGTGGATGATACCCCCTATGGCGGCGGGATGGGCATGGTCATGCAGGCAGAGCCGATCTACCGCTGCTGGCAGGCTGTCTGTGAACAGCTGGGGGAACGTCCCCACACCATCTATCTTTCTCCGCAGGGCAGCGTGCTGACGCAGGGAAAGGCACGGGATCTGTCGAAAATGTCCAGCCTTTTTTTGCTTTGCGGTCATTATGAGGGTGTAGATCAGAGAATTCTGGACAAGATAGTGGATGAGGAGATCTCCATCGGTGACTACGTGCTCACGGGCGGCGAGCTCCCGGCACTGGTGCTGACGGATGCTGTGGCAAGAATGTGCAGCGGCGTGCTCCCGTCTGCGATTTGTTTTGAGGACGAAAGTCATTTCAGCGGTTTGCTGGAATATCCCCAGTACTCCCGTCCCGAGGTCTGGGAAGGGGAGCGTGTTCCGGAGGTGCTGCTGTCAGGGCATCACCTGAATATTTCCAGATGGCGGCATGAGCAGAGTCTGCGGGTAACAAAAGAAAAACGTCCGGATCTCTATTCGGCATATTGCAGCAAAGATGAAGCGAAAAACTAACAACTTGCACAGAATTTTTCGTTGAAACTTGTGAGATACCGATAGCAGAAATTCACAATTCTTTTTGTTGTGAATATACACAAACAAGCTGTGACGTTTTGGGCGGACATTTTGGCAAAGCGTAGAATTTTTGCAAAAATCATGTAGATGTTGCGAAAAACCGTTGACGATTCCGTTTTTTGTATGTATAATAACAGTATGCACTGGTAAGCAAGAATATTAACCTTATAACGCAAAGATGGGAGAGTTTGATTATGTTTGTTAAAGATGTTACAGTTCAGAATCAGGTAGGCCTGCACGCAAGACCGGCAACCTTCTTCATTCAGAAGGCGAATGAATTCAAGTCCTCTATCTGGATTGAAAAGAAAGAGCGTCGAGTAAACGCAAAGAGCCTGCTGGGTATTCTTTCACTCGGTATCGTAGGCGGCACTGATATCCGCATTATTGCTGACGGTTCTGATGAGCAGGCAGCAGTGGATGCACTGGTAGAGCTGGTTGAGAGCGGCTTCAGTGACGACAATAGATAAGCACTGCACATCATTCGGGGCTGCATCCAATGCAGCCCCTTTTTTCATTCCCGTCCGCTTGTACTGCGGCTGACTTCATACATGGTTTCGGCGAAGATACCATAGCCTTGGGTGGGTTCTCCCACGAATACATGGGTTACCGCACCGATGAGCCGTCCATCCTGCAAAATCGGACTGCCGCTCATGCCCTGCACGATGCCGCCTGTTGCGGCAAGCAGAGCTTCGTCCGTCACTTCAATGGTCATATTCTGCGTGTCCGAACTGTAATCGATGGATGTGATCTCGATGGAAAACATCTGCGGTGTATCGCCGCTGACGGTGCTCAGAATTGCGGCTTCCCCCGTTGTGATCTCCTGCTTGAATGCCATGGGGATCGCGGGTGCGTCCGAGGGGGATGCCTCCAGCGTGCCGAATAATCCGCACCGGTTATTGCAGGAAAGCGTGCCAAGCGGCTCCTTTGCGGAAAAATAACCACGCAGCTGCCCGGGAACGCCCGGCTGTCCACGGCGTGCACCGCTGATGGTGACAGCGTCCGCTTCGCCGCTTGCCAGCGGAATCAGCTCTCCCGTGTCGGGATCGCAGATGGGATGCCCAAGTCCTCCGAAGCATCCGGTTGACGGCTCATAATACGTCAGTGTGCCGATGCCTGCGGTGCTGTCACGCACCCATAACCCTGTCTGAAAGCATTCCTGCTGCAGGGAGTATTCGGGCGTCAGCTCTGTTTCGAAGGTTGCCTCGCCACGCAGAACGGTCAGCTGCATGGGCGTTCCGGCGGAAGCCGCATTGCGGAAGCTCTCGGTGGAAAGCACGGGGGTACGGTTGACCTCCTGAATGATGTCACCTTCCTGAAGTCCTGCACGCTCTGCGGGATGTGCAACACCGTTTTCGGTGACAACGTCGCCGAATCCCACGACCATGATGCCGTCCATGAGCATACGAATGCCGAATGCCTGACCGCAGGGGACGAGCATAATTTCATCGGTTTGGTGAATTTCTACGTTTTTTATGGGTAAAATACCAAAAAGCCGCAGAGAGATCTGCGAGGACGGCACAGCGGATATTGCAGTGGCTGTGACAGAGTCCGATGGTTCCGCAGTAATGGGTAATACGGTGGAAATTCTCAGTGTTTCGCCCTTTCTGACGTAGTATTGATCCGGCAGACTGCCGGCATAGAACAGCATCCATGCTATGGGCTGCAACAACAGACAGCCTGCGATGCCTGATAAAAATTTCTTACATTTCCGTTTCATTCCTCACCAGCTTTCTGTGCATGACGTTCATGCACAGTAATAGCATTGGCAGAACGGGAATGGTTTATCACTGAAAATCATTGGCGGCATGGATTTTGCCAAAAAAATTGAAAAAATATCCAATATTCTGTATCTTCGGTTGTTATATGAATGCGGACGTTCCGTCTGCGATCAGAAAGGGGAACGCTTGTGAAACATAATGCACACAAAATCGGAAAAATCATACTCATCGTGCTGCTGCTGCTGACAACGCTCGTGTATGCGTTGTTCATGCCCATGATGTCGGCTGCCGGCTGGCAGTACAACGTGGATGCGGGGAATTATCCGCAGCTGTTTGCTGCATTTGCTCTGTGGATGCGGATAGGCTCCGTGCTTCTCACTGCCGCCGTTGTGTTTTGTCTGATCGGGATAAAGCCGAAATTCTGGCGTTGCAATGCCCTTGCACTGGGATGCGGCTGTTCCGGTATTTCCTCCTGCATGACCGTGCTGTATCGGTTTACGGTGTATGCGGATCAGAATTTTCCGGGGATTGACGGTACGATGCAGCCCGTGAGTGAACTGTATCGGGACAGACTCCTGCCCGCATTGCTGCCGTTTGCGTTGATCTGTGTGCTTTCCGTCATGAATCTGGCAGCCTACGATGCGAGGGTGTACCGCAAACAAAAGCGGGAAGAAAAACGCAGGCGTGAGGAAGAACAAGCCCCGAAAATACTCGGAGATGAATAAGGAAGGTACATAGGATGAATTTACATTTGCTTTTCAGTATGCTGCTTGTGCTGGCAGCAAACCTTTGTGCAGCGTTCTGTGCCGTTCGGTTCGGGAAATCCGACCGGCGTCGGGTGCTGCGTAAAGCGGGCGTACTGCTGTTTGCAGAACTTCTTCTGCTATACAGTCTGGACTATATCATATGTCATTATACGCTGCATGATGCATCACCCGCACCGCTGTATGCAATCGCATTTACGGCGTCGGGATTATCCGCCGTTCTGCTGCTTGCGGTGAAACAGAAAAGGCCTCTGCTGCGTTTTCTGCGGTCTGCGGCAGGATATGCCAGCCTTGCACTGGTTCTGGAGCTTGCGGTATTCTGCGGAAATTGCTACACCCCGAATCCCTTTGCGGAAACGATGGATGCTGCATCCGAGGAAGTGACGCTTCCCAAGACCAATGCCGAAATCGTTCACACGGAAATCGTCGTAACGGGTGCATCGGAACTCGTATTTCCGCTGGAGCGTGATGATGTAAGGTATGTGCAGTTTTCTGTTGACAGCGAGGATCTTTTCTGGCAGGCGGAATGCAGCATTACGGATGAAAATTTTTCCGTACGTCATCAGAGTGTTGCACAGACATGGATGAATCCCTCACAGGATACGTTGACTTTTGCGGTCAAGCCCTATCGGACGCTGCATGAAATGAAGGTAAACTTCCGTGATGTGGAAAAGGAAACAGAGGTGCGTCTGAAATCGCTCACCCTGATGAATGTCAAGCCCTTCAGCTTTTCTCTGCTGCGGTTTCTGGCACTTACTGGGATTCTTTGTCTGATCGCCGCCATCCGCATTTTTGGGTGGCACAGGATCACCTATAACAGAGGCAGTTTCTTTCACCGTGAGGCAGTGCTGCTCCTTCTGGTGGCTGCCGTTGTCGGAATGATCATAATCGCTCCGCCCGGATGCAGAGATGTCGTGAAGTACAATATGGAGGAGGGCGTTGGGACGTATGATCCCTATGCACAGACATTTGATGCATGGCAGAGAGGACAGGTGCATCTGCATCTGGAAACCGATCCTCTGCTGGCAGAACTGGAGAATCCCTATGATCCCGATGCAAGGGAAGCGTCCGGTGCGGCGATCCATTGGGACAGGGCGTTTTATAATGGCAGATACTACAGCTATTTCGGCATTGCACCGGTAATTTTTCTGTATTACCCGATGTATCTGTTCACAGGAAATATCCCCTCTGCCCATATGGCATCGCTGGTGTTCTGCGTTCTGGGAATGGTTTTCCTGTTCCAGCTGGTTCTGACGGTGCTGAAAAAATACGGCGGCAAGGTGAATTTCCTGCTGCTGCTCTGCGGACTGACAAGTACTGCCGCTGTGTCGGGACTATTCCTGTGTGCACATTATGCAGATCGGTATTATACGGTGATATCCTCAGGTATCTGCTTTCTGTGCCTGTATTTGTGGCTGGGGCTGGAGGCTTGTATGGCAAAACGCCGGCTGTCACGCTGCCTGCTTCTGGCGGGATGCGGCTTGGCGATTTCCGCAGCGGTACTCAGCCGTCCGACGTTTGCACTGTATGCGGTGCTGCTGATTCCGCCGTTTTTGCAGCTCATTTCACGGAAGGATATGAAAATTCCGCAGAAGGCTGCGGCGGTGGCAAGCTTTTTTGTACCGCTGCTGATCGGTGCCTGCGTGACGATGGCATATAATGCTGCAAGGTTCGACTCTCCGTTTGATTTTGGAGCTGCCTACCAGCTCACTGTCAGCAATGCCGGAGCAAACCGTGTGAGCCTCAGTGATCTTCCTGCGGCGGTGATGCAGTATTTCCTGAATCCCGTGGAAGTCGGCGGGATGTTCCCGTTCATTCGCCAGAGAATGATGAATTCTGCGAGCATTTCCCATTATGTCTATGTGGTTCACGGATTCGGGGTTTGTATGTTCCTGTGCATTCCCATGAGTTATCTCATTTTCTGGAAGCTGACGGGGAAGTGCCGCTGCAATTCCGAAAAACGCTGGACATACCGTCTGGCATTTCTGCTGCCCGTGGTGGTGGCATTCCTTGATTACTGCATAGGCGGCTACAATACCCGTTATCTCTGCGACATACTGCCCGTGCTTGCGGTGTTCAGCACGGCGGTGATTCTGGAGGCAAACCAACGCCTGCGGCGAATCCCTGCGGTGTATGGAACCTTCAGCCGCATTTCCGCTGCGGTTTTGCTGTTGTCGCCTGTATTCCTGACAGCGTTCTTCCTCTCTCTGGACCAGAATTTTACGATGTGGCATAGTGCACCGGATCTCTATTTTAATCTGCGTGAACTTCTGGTTTTCTGGCGTTAGGAGGAAAAACTGCGGTTTTTATACGTTGCTGCCCGATATCCGCTGCAGTCGCAGCGGATATCATTCTGTCGAAAAACCTCAAAATAGGGAGTG
>JAZNUR010000002.1:0-11423 GCA_045592405.1 Oscillospiraceae bacterium | reverse complement strand
GATCCGACTTTTTTTTACGCTTGACATGAATATATTTTCCGAGGAATGCAAGCACATTCTGCACTGCAATCTGAATTTTTCCATAGAGCAGGGCGGTATCCGCTGCATCTTCGCCGCCAATTACGAAATCTGTTTCCAGATTGCCCAGTGTGACGGAGCTCAGCAGCTTCTGCAATGACCCCGGAATCGCCGAAAGGATCTCGCCGATCATATCCGAACGCTCCGCAAATTTCTGCATCGCTCTTTGCATATTATCCGCAAGCAGACGTTTTTTCCGTGCCGCCTTCTCCTCCGCTTTTTCCGCTTCTTTCTTTGCTTTTTTTTCCTCTTTTTTACGTTCCTTCTCCTCGGCTTTTTTTGCCGCTTTTTCAGGATCGGGTTCTTTTTTATTTTTGAACGGATACACCTGTATGCCGAAATAACGGACAGCATACCGGAATTCCCCATTCCAGAATTCCACTGCCAGCACGATTCTTGACACCATTATGATTGCCAGAATCAGCAGCAGCACCAATAATATGATTAAAAATATACGCAAGCCGTCACCTCCGTTCCGCTATTACCTACCGCAGGGAGCTATTCGTCCATCTCCCCCGTATCAGCGATCTCTCCGGTGAATTTCTCCGATTGTTCAGGATCGGGAAGATCATCCAGCGAAGAAAGACCGAATGCACGCAAAAACAGCGGCGTCGTCCGATAGGCAATCGGATGTCCGGGAACATCTATTCTGCCCGCTTCCTCCAGCAATCCCTTGTCCACCAGAGAATTGACAACGGAAGAACTGTCAATGCCACGCACACGCTCGACAAACCCCTTGCTGACGGGCTGGTTATAGGCAACGATCGTCAATGCCTCCATCGCCGCATTGGAAAGCGGCTGCATCCGTTTGGTTTCCAGTGCTGTGCGAATCAGCGGTGCGAATTCCGCACGAGTCCCGATCTGCCATGCATTTCCAAGATGCAATACCTGCAGGGCACTGCCCGTTTGGGTATATCTCTCCTGCAGCAGCTCTGTAAAATTATACACCTCAAGCTCCGGTATATTCAGCGTCAAGGCGATTCGATCGGTTTCCAGCGGTTCTCCGGCTGCAAACAAAACTGCCTCCAGTGCCGCAAGTGTATTCTGTTCTTCCATCCCTTAACCGCCTTTCTTCTCTTTCATGGTCAGCATGGTGTTATCCTCGTTCAGCTCGATTCTGCCGAATTTTGTCAGTTCCAGCACCGCAAGGAATGTTGCCACTCTTGCGGATTTATCCGTGATACCGTCATAAAGCGACTGCACAGAAACGGCATTTCCGTCATATAGCCGCCGCAGTACAAACATGACCTTTGAAATCACAGAAACCACCTTTGTCTGCGTAACCGTATCCGTGATCCTCTCGGAAAGCTTCTGCCCGTTCACACGGGATTTTCCGATCTGCTGCATCACCTGCACCAGCTTTTCCGCAGGATGCTGCAGCTGATAGGTCTGCTTGGTTTTCAGTTTCATGGGTTTGCGGACGAACACATCATCTGCAATGAAGGTTTCCCGAAGCTGCGATGCTGCCATCTGACACAGAGCGTACTCGATCAGAGCACCCTGCAGCTCCTGTTTGATTCGCTCCGCCTCCTCGGGCTTCGGCAGGAGCGACGCACTTTTGATATAGACAAGTCTTGCCGCCATTTCCAGAAATTCGCCGGCAAGCTCCAGATCCTGCTGCCTTGCCTGCTCCATATAGAGAAGATACTGTTCAAGCAGCTTTGTAATTTCAATATCGTTGATATTCAGCTTGTGTTTGGAAATCAGATGGAGCAGCAGATCCAGCGGTCCCTCAAACACATCCAGCTTAAATCGCATTTCTTCCATCGTTTACCTCAGCAGCATGGGGATCCATGATGTTGCAAATTCCATTCCCATGCCGATCAGGTTCGATACGACTGAAAGCGGATAGCTCAGAATCCCTGTTGACATCAGTATGATCACGATGAGGTAGAACAAATGCTGATTCTGAAAGATCCACTTGTCCACCTTATAGGGCGTGAAATAGCTCAACACCTTGGATCCATCCAGCGGCGGTACGGGAATCATGTTGAATACCGCCAGATTGATATTAATGATCACAAAATAATACAGCATCATGTAAATATAAGCCATTGTTCCCTCAAGGGTACTGATTGCTCCGACAACCTGTACGATACACATTCCGATGAATGCAACGATCAGATTGGACACAGGACCTGCAATGGCAGTCAGAAGCATCCCGAAGCGGGGCTTTTTAAAGTGGGATGGATTGACTGGAACGGGCTTTGCCCAGCCAAATCCAAATAAAAACAGCATGATCGCACCAAAAATATCAATATGTGCAAAGGGGGACAGCGTCAGCCTTCCCATGTATTTGGATGTATGATCACCCAGCTTGTTGGCTGTCCATGCGTGTGCAAATTCATGGATGGGCAGAATCAGAAAGATAATCATGATCCTGACAAAATACTCTAAAAAGAACTCGATCGAAAATTCAGGGATCTGAAACATACGCACCTCTCCTTATAAATACAATTAAAGCATACACTTCTATTATACTACAAATCCGTTCAGTTTGCAAGTGCTTTTCCGAAGTTTTCAGGCAATCACACAACTGTACAAGCTGCACAATTTTGAATGTTGAAATGTGTTTGGTCGTTTGCTTTTCAACGGAAATTCAGAAATCACAACTTTTTTGGCAAGAAACGAAAAAAAACACTTGCTTTTTTCGGGAACATCTGTTATAATAATGACATAGGTGTTTTTCTACATGGTTTAAGGAGGTGTATCCTACAATGGCAAAGTGCGAAATTTGCGGCAAGGGTGTAACTTTTGGTAACAAGGTTTCCCATTCCCATAGACTGACAAACAGAACATGGAAGCCCAATGTTCAGCGTGTAAAGGCAATCGTGAAGGGAACTCCCTGTCACATTCATGTATGCTCCAGATGCCTGCGTTCCGGCAAGGTTGAGCGTGCGTAATTGCATACGATGAAAAGTAATCAGGAGAAACCGGCATTGCTGGTTGTGCTCCTGATTTTTCATATCTGCACCATCCGCCGTTACGGGCGGATATTTTTCTGTTACATCTCATAAAAACTCACTGTGGAAAGAGTATATTCTACATAGATTATAAAAATGCGGTTGACTTTACAATACTTTTATGTTATAATGTCTATAACAGTTGTTTTGAACGGGCAGATTCCGTCCGTGCTGTAAATTTAAAATGAGGTGAATATTTTGGCAGAACAGAATAACAACCAGAAGCCGATCGTAAATCCTACTCTGGTACAAGCAATCGAAAATATGAAGGCAAAGAACGACTCCGCATCACAGCAGATCTTTGCAGTAGAGATGAAAAACGCTCGTTTCATCGCTCCCATTAACGTGAAAAGCGTTCAGCAGGCAAAAGCCAATGAAGACGGCACAGTGGAGCTGACAGAACAGCCGCAGCTGAACTTCATTATGTTCAACAATCAGGATCAAAAGATGTACCTTCCCATCTTCACAGACGATGAGGAATTCAGCAAGTGGAATGATCATAAGAACCACAAGAAGGCAGCCCTTTCATACAATGATCTTTGCCATATCATCCGCCAGAATAACAACCCCGACGTTGTAGGTGCTGTAATTAACGCATTCAGCCACAATATTCTGATTCCTTCTGAGACACTCTTCAAGATTCAGGAATTACGACCGACTCCAAAGCCGATTGCCCCTGGCACAAAGATTCAGATCGGTACACTGAAGGAAGAACCGACTCCCCTGCTCGATGGCGTAAGGCCTTATCTGGAGAGCCAGTCCGTTATCAACAAGGTTTATCTGCGTGTGATGAAGCGTGAGGACATGGAACATCCGAACTTCCTTTTTGTTGTAGATATTCCCAATACATTGAGCGAAGCAGAGCTGAAGACGCTGTTTGATGGTCTGGCAGAGGCTGCAAGACCTAATTTGCGTAATGTAGAACTGGCAATTGTTCCGATGAACAGTAAATTTGGTGCAGAAGCCATTAAGGGTGCTACCCCGTTCTACGAAAAATAACTTGATACTGAAGGAACCCGCCGTTTGGCGGGTTCTTTGTTTCACATTGTTTTCGCTTGTTTTTCAAAAAATCTTTTGTATATTTTACCCCTATAACCGCCGCAACACGCTGTTGCGGCGGTTCCCCCTATATATCAGTTTTTCTCCGGTAATTCGTGCTTCATCATACAGCTTTGAATGCTTCAGCATCCCAACCTCTGTACCGCAGAAGATGCAGGACTCTTGCTGAATAAACCCACAAATTACCTCCCATTATGCCCAGGGATCTTCTTCTACAGGTACACGGATATCCGCAAGGCACTGAATGTCGTTTAAGAACCACTGTCCTGTAGACGGTTTCTTTCGCAGTTTGATCGGACGGGGATTATCCGCACCGCCGCTTTTCACATAGAGTGTCGCCCAGTTTTCCTCGTCAAAGGAATAAGGATTTTCACTTACCTTTATGACATAGGGGATGTTCGGCTTGTAGCCGTTTTCAGGGGTTGCACCCTCAAAAAATGAGAATGTCTTGTAGAATTTTCCACTAAGACGTTCCTTGATAAAGCCCTTTTCGTATGCACTTACATCAGCGGGGCCCTTGAGAAAGTTCAGCATTTCGATACAGACGTCGGGGTTCTTTTCATAAGCACAAAGCACAGCAATCGTAAGTGCTGTTGTCTTGAACGCCGAGTCAAGAGAAGCTTCAGGCATAGCCTGTAATTCTGCAAGGTTGTTCGGAAGTGCAGGGAAGGTGAAGCTTTCTGTTTGGTTTTTACCCTTTCCAACGGAAGAAGCAGCGTTGTTTACCGTCTTGGCAGTTTCGTTCTTGAGTGCATTTCCTGCTGATTTCATCAGCGAATCAAATAGGCCCATTTCCATTCCTCCTTGATGTAATCTTGACTTAATCGGAGTAATATGCTAAAATTATTAGGTGGGCGGTTCCTGTGACTGTTAGCGGCATCCACAGGAACATTACAGAGTACCCAAATGCAAGCAGGATATATAC
The DNA here is from genome assembly GCA_045592405.1 of Oscillospiraceae bacterium. Classification (GTDB taxonomy): domain Bacteria; phylum Bacillota; class Clostridia; order Oscillospirales; family Ruminococcaceae; genus UBA3855. The sequence goes on along the minus strand of JAZNUR010000002.1, from coordinate 6,398 downwards.
TCTCTTTTACCCTTGCAGGTATTATCATAACGCAAATAGGGTTTTTTTGCACTACCCAAATTTTCAAAAACGGGTAGGAAAACTGAAAATTATGCTGAAACGGGTAGTAAATCGGGTAGTACACTCGTGCAGGAAGGGAATATATAATGAAAAAAATAATAGCTCTCATCTTAACCTTTGTAATCTCAGCAGTCTGCCTGACAGGCTGTTCGGATAAAACAAAGCCTGACGCCGGCAACCCCGTCACACTTACCATGTGGCACGTTTACGGCAGCCAGACAAAATCTCCTCTTAATGACGCAATCGACGAATTCAATGACACCGTCGGCAGAGAAAACGGTGTGACGGTCAACGTTGTGTCGGTCACAAGTTCCTCGGCAATCGACAAGGCTCTTTCCGCTTCGGCAAACGGCGAGCCGGGTGCAGAGGATTTGCCCGACCTGTTTACTGCATATCCGAGAGTTGCGGAAATCGTCGGAGAGGACAAGCTTCTTTGCTGGAACAACTATTTTTCGGCGGACGAGCTTTCGCTGTTCAGAGATGAATTTATAACAGAAGGATATTTCGGTGATCAGCTGCTGATGCTTCCGATCGCCAAATCCTCCGAGGGGCTGTTTCTGAACAAGACGCTGTTTGACAGATTCAGTGCAGAAGCGGACGTGTCCGCTGATAAGCTTCGAACCATTGACGGATTTTTTGAAACGGCAAATAGGTATTACGACTGGTCGGACGGTCAGAATTTCACACAGATCAACGATTTTTACAATTATGCCTATATCGGAATGAAGGCCTATGACGGCGAATTCATCAAGGATGGCAAGCTTAATCTGAATGACGACGCCTTTGAAAAGGTGTGGTATCCTTTAAGTCGGGCGGCAATCTACGGCGGAATCTGTCTTGATGACGGATATGCCGCTTCACGCTGGAAAACCGTCGAGATTATCTCAAATATCGGCTCAACTGCGGATATCCTGTATCAGCCTGAAATGGTGTTCTATCCCGATAACACAACCGAAAATATCACATCGGTTTCCTTGCCCTATCCTCGGTTTACGACGGAAAAGGCTGTGGCTGTTCACAGGGGCGGAGGACTTTTTGCCATCAGGAATGATGATGAACGCAAGAATTACGGTGCATATGTTTTTGCAAAATGGCTTACGGAAAAGGAAAATAACCTGGGCTTTGTGACAAGTGCAGGCTACCTTCCTGTGACGGATGAGGCTTTTGCGGAGCTTTTTGCCGACACGGGCATTGCCGAACAGGAAAACTACCGTGGTCTTTATGATATGATGGGTGAAATGACAGGCAGTTATGAGCTTCACGCACTGCCACTTTATCACAATGCTTCGGATATTCAGAGCCGCTTTGAACAGAACGTCAAGCTGGTGTTGAAATCCGCACATAACCGGTTTGTTGAACGAGTAGCAAAGGGCGAGGATAAAGCAGCGGTTCTTAATGAGCTTGCCGTTTCGTCCTTCGAAGAACTGAAAAAGCTTTCGGACAAGGATATGTGAGGGAGCGGCTATGAATAAACTCAAATATCTTGACGTTAAAAGCTTTATACAGCAGTTCAAATCCGAAGGGGTGTCAATGCGGAGAAGGTTTGCTTTTTACATCATTTCCGTAATCTTCCTGTTTCTTGCGGTTATTATTATTCTGCTGAACCTGTTCGGTATTCTCAATCCCACTGACAGACAGATCATGAACGACCTCGATGCACGGCTTTCTGCCTGTTCGGACCGCATTGAACGAGACAGCGACGAGCTTGCCTCTTGTGCGATATCCTTTTCTACTCAGCTTGAAGAGGTAATTCAGGACTATCTGACGGAGAATCATATCCGTTTTGATGAACTAAAAAACAATGCCGAGGCACTTGACGCCTTGCAAAACAAACTTTACGCATGGGTTTATCTCAATATGCAGGTTGCTCCCGCAAGCGGTGCGTTTTACATTCTTGACACCACTGCAAACAGCAATTCGGAAACTGAGCTTTACAGCGGAATTTACCTCAAATATATCAACCTCTGCTCGGAAAACACCGTAAACAACGATTTTTCCATTTACAGAGGTCCATTCTCTACAGGAAAAAGCAGGGGCATCAATTTCCACAGCGGTTGGAAAAATGAAAGCAGCACGGATTTTTTTGAGCACTGCAATGAAACCTTTTCAGACGGAACGCACTATGTTTTAAGTCCTGCCGTCCCCATTCCCGATACATGGGAAAGGGCGAGATACATTTACGTTCCCATTCGGGATTACAATGAGAATATCATTGGCGTATGCGGTTTTGAAATAACCGATCTGCTGTTTCAGCTTTCGCATAAGACCGTAAGCGGTCGATGGGGAAATGAAATCTGCGGTCTGCTGGATGATCATACCGGAATTTATTCAGGGCAGTTCAGCTCAGGGCGATATAACAACACGGACAACATCTTGCATATCAAGGACAAAAGCGGCTCTCGGCTTTTTGATTTCGGCGATGAAAAATGCGTGGGAATTACACGGGAAATCGTGCTTGGCAACGAAACCTTCAGCGTGGCTGTAATGCTCCCTGAAACGCAGTATGAAAGCTTGCTGCGTAAGGGACAGATGAATATTCTGCTGATTTTTCTGATTGCCGCAATTCTTGCCGCCGTCTGCTGTATTATTTTGAGCAAGAAATATGTTTCTCCCATTCTGAAGAAGATAGAGCAGGTCAAAGCAAGAGAAGATTACGGCGAACAACTGCATATCCGTGAAATCGACGACCTGTTTGCTTTTCTTGAGGAAAAGGACAATTATTATGAGCAGCAGCTTGATGACCTCGAACACGCAAAGCAATTTGCCGAGGAGGAGGCTCAAAAGGCAAAGGAAAAATACGAGAAGGCGGCGGAAAAATACGAGCTTGCCAAAAGTGAAATTGACCGCCTTGCCGAGAAGCATAAGGAGGAGATCGTTCCTGAGGAATACAACTTCTTCGTGGAAAATCTTGGTATGCTTACCCCTGCCGAGTACAGGATTTACGAATTGTACCTTTCGGGAAAGACCGCAAAACAGATTGCGGAAATTCTTCACATCACCGAAAACACCCTCAAATATCACAACAAAAACATTTACAGCAAGCTGGGGATTTCCTCACGCAAGCAGCTGCTCCGTTTTGCTGCACTGAAACAGCACAGGGACGGAAAAGAGGACTGGACTTAATCAAAACAGTAATTACATACAGAAAGAACACGGCTTTTCATAAAGCCGTGTTCTTTTTTGACAAGCAAACCCGAAAGGCACTGTGCCTTTCGGGTTACATAGCAAGGGGATTTTTTCATATAATTCTCATCCAACAAGACCGGAACGCTCGATACCTTCTGTGAAATACTTCTGCAGGAAGATATACATGATCAGCAGGGGTGTGACTGCCAGAAGGCAGCCTGCCTCCATCCAGAGGATCTGTTCACGGGGCGTAACCTGTGCCGTAACAGTGCCGAATAGTTCAAGCAGCAAAAGCTTATCCAGATTCTTCAGTGCCAGTGCAATGGTATTGTTGTTCAGGAAGAACGTGGAACTTACATAATAATCATTCCAATACCAAACCACGGAGAACAGGAATACTGTCAGGAATGAGGAAGCTGCATTGGGTATCATAACCTTGACAAATGTTGCAAACGGGCCGCAGCCGTCCAGATATGCCGCATCCTCCAGCTCCTTGGGAAGTCCCTTGAAGAACTGACGGAAAATAAAGATCATCAGTCCTGCACGGATACCGTTTGCAGTCAGTGCGGGCAGATACATCGTAAACGGTGTGTCAATCAGATTGAATGCACTGCCGACCTTCGTACCGAACAGATCCGAAATCAGCGGCTGCAATCCGAAGAAGAAACGGAACTCCGTATACTGCGACATGGAGATGATCTGATGCGGTACAAGGATCATCATGATTACCACACCGAACAGCAGATTCTTAAACTTGAAACGGAATCTCGCAAAGCCGTAGCCCGTGATCGCACAGGTCACGACCTGAATCAGAGAACATCCGATATTCAGAAGCAGCGTATTGCCGAGCGTCGGCCAGAAATTCATGGCGTTTGCCGTCTGCTTGATGATGTCCAGCGTCAGATGACGAGGAATCCACATAACGGTCGGATCATTCATATCCGACTGTGCACGGAATGCACAGCTGATCATGTAGATCAGCGGATAGAGAATGATAAAGCACAGTCCGAACAAAATCAGAAATCTGAAAAACGGCCAAACCATTTCTGCCGCTTCCTTGCGTCGCATATAGGCGATCTCTGTCTTATCCATTTTCTGCATACGAATACGCTTGATTTCCTTTTTGGAGAGACCGTTGCCAATGACTTTTTCACCCGCTTCAGCAGGCTTTACTTCTTTTTTTGCCATGATACGTCCCTCCTTAATCCACTTCGTAGTAAATGAAACGGTTCATGATCGCCGTGATCAGTCCTACCGCCGCCATAACGATCAGGAAGTACACCCACGCCATTGCCGCCGCCTGACCATAGAACCAGTCATGCCGAACCTCCAGCACTCGCTCCATAACTTTATTATCAGGAGCGGTAAAGGAGTCGATGACGGTGAAAATGAGATTTGCCAGAATCATGGGGCTGACATAGGGCAGGGTGATCTTCCAGAAATACTCCCATGCCGTTGCACCCTCCATCTGTGCCGCTTCCTTTGCCGAAACCGGTATATTCTGCAATGCCGCAAGGAAAATCAAAATCTGAATACCCGTACTCCAGATAATCGTGAAAATATTGTTGGATACGGTTTCGATCATGGTCTGCATATTATCCGTCAGACCGTAGATACCGATGAACTGGAACAGCTCACCCATTAGATCTGTTGAAAACATGGTGGAGAACTGTCCTGCACTGCTGGCACCGCTCGAAGAAATATTACCGTTAATGATATTGTACACAGGACCCGTTGCAATGATTACGGGCAGGAAGAATACTGCTCTTGCAAAGGTTCTGCCACGGAACTTCTGGTTCAGAATGACCGCCACAAACAGCGAGAAAATCAGGATCAGCGGTGTTTTCCAGAGTGTTTCACCCAACACGGAAACAAGGTACTGCCTGTAATACTGATCCTCGGTGAACACCTTGATGTAATTGTCAAAGCCGATCCACTCACCGCTCATACCGCCCTTCTGGGGATTGACTTCCATAAAGGAATATATCAGAGAAGTGACCAGCGGGTACAGAAAGAACACCAATGTTCCCACAAGCCATAATGCGATGAAGCCGTAACCGTACATTGCCTTTCGCTTTTCATAGGGCATTCTGGCGAAAAATCCCTCACGTTTTTCCTTCTTGGGTTTTACTGTTTTTTCCTTCATCCGTACGCTCACGCTCCCTTCCCTGCTGACGCATCCGCCAGACGATATTCCGTGCCGTCCACGGTAATGGTTTCTGCCTCATAGTTTACGATGATCTCCGTGCCGTTTTCAAATACGGTAATGGAAATATCACCATCCCTCATATAATCGGTAATCAGCTGATCGCTGACGCCGGACAACACCTCGGAGGCAAGCCGGTACTGGTCCGCAGCAGTTTTCTGCCAGAATGCATAATGCGAATAAAAATATTCATCAAGATCAGTATCCTTGAGGTCACTCGCTTCCGCATAAATCATGTCATATGCAGGATTGCAGCCCGTTGCCACAGAAGTCAGAAATGCATTGTCGCTGTCCGCACTGCCGTTGATTGCCGTGCCTGCATACGGAATGATGCCGTGCATAACGATCTGATAGAACGGAATATCCGCATCGAACACGTCAAACCCGCTTGACTGCAGCGGAACATCGGAGATCCGCTCTGCATAGGGGAACGCATAGGCTGCACAGGTATCCGCCAGAATGGAAAGTCCTGCATCCTGAATGGACTGATAGGATTCCTGCAATGCCGTTTTTGTGTCATCACGGGACATTGCCACCTTACCGTAATCACCGTAAAGTGTGGAAGTCATTTCACCGAGGCTTACGCCGGTCAGCGATTTCTTGGCATAACGCTGTGCAAGCTTATCGTAGAGCTTTACAAATGTTTCGGGTGAGAGCAGGGATTTTGTCTTAACAGAGGCATCCTGCACACCATAGGACAGATTATACCCCGGCTGTCTGGAGAAGGAGCCGGAAATGCGGATGGCAGTATCCGTAAAGCTGTAGTGACCGTTTCCGGACACAAAGGTCTTATTATTCACGGAGGGATAGAACGCAAAGCCCTGCTCCTCCAGATAATCGGTCAGAGCCTTGAACTTGCCCGAGCCGCCCAGAATGCCCGAAGGCTTTGCCTTATTATCCACCTTGCCGGAAATACCCTCGTTTGTCCAGTTGTTGTACACAACCACCATATCATCCACGCCGTAATCCTCAAGTCCTTCCACGATTTCCTGTGCTTCATCAAAGC
>JAZNUR010000001.1:0-37540 GCA_045592405.1 Oscillospiraceae bacterium | reverse complement strand
ACCCACTGACGAGCATTTGACAGCCTGTACCTGCTGCCGCCGTTTTCCAGAACCAGAAGTTCACTGCCGATCTCCCATTCCGGATGATCCGCAGGATCCGGTATGTCTGCCGCCGTGTCGGCGGTGAGTTCAACATAGTGTTTTGTGTCGTTGCTGTTCGGCACGGTGCCTGCATAACTTGTTTTTCTTTCGTGATACTTTGCCATGGTTAGTCCTCCTTCTTGCTTTCCTTCAGATGCTTGATTAGCCTTGCAGCCCACTGGGCATCCGGGTTAACTGCTGCGTAGTTTTCAAGGATGGATACAAGCTCCATCAGCACGATATACCCAAACACCGCAAACGCCGTTACAACGCCTGCAATTTCCGCAAGTGCTGCCGCTTCATAGTACTGTCCGAGGGCGTGGATACCGATGTCAAGCCCGCAGGCAGTGAGCATCACGACGACCTCTCCGAGCTTGTTCATTCCACCTTTTCGCATCTTCTGACTGTTGACTGTACCGGTGCAGTATGCTTTGATGTATCCTGTCACAAAATCTGCTATCGCCATACCAATGACGATCAAAATCATAATCATGTACTGCATTTTATATCCTCCTGTTACTCTGCCGTCGCAGCTGCCGCATTAACCGCCGCCACTGGTTCTCCACCGTACTTGTACCAGCTACCCCATCCGGTTGCGGTGTAATTTCTCATGTAAAAATAGCCGCTTGCATTGTTGGGGTAGATCGTCTGGATGCGTCTGGTTGCATCGGAGATATACCGCACTTCCAGACGAAAACCGTCTGACACGGGGCAGTTAAGCAGAGAGCCTGCGGTTGCTGCATTTTTTGCTTTGTACACGCCCGCATCGGTGTAATCGTCGAGATTGTCGCCCGATGTAATGTCAATCATAGGCGTGTTAAAAGATTTGAGATACGCTGCATATAACTCTATGTCAATTTTCTCCATGTTCTGATTAATTGGCACAATGTCGATACTTCCGGAGATATCGGGCATGATAAGCCCGAAATTTGCTGTTTTTGTTGCCATTCAATCACCCTTTCTTGAGCTGATCCCATGTAAATTTTTTTGCTTCGTCCCATGTATATGCAGACAAGTCACTCCATGTACGGATTGCCTTTGCTTCTGCGGCAACTCCTTGCTTGATCATATACTTGTCGGAGTCAGTTGCAATCACATTTGACAAGTTCACCGGTCGTGTCAGACTGCGTTCAAAATTGCCAAACGTCAGCTCGATCACTTCGCCTGTAAGACCGTCTGTGACCGTCTTGATCACCTTCTGCTTTGTGCGGATTCCAAGACGTTCATCATAGATCCAGCCCCAATCACCGACTTTATATCGTCCGATATTCTCAAACTGTTTATAATCAGGATTGTTTCGCAGATCTCTGATGTTGATCTTGTATGTGATTTTCGGTTCTTTTACAGTTTCAAAATATGCCGCTCCGTCCTTTGCAAGCTGTTCCTTGTTCGGCTCATCATACTTAAATGTCTTGCTCCGAACGACGTTATGTGCAAATTTTGCGGTTGGCGTGTAGCTTACCGCCCACCGGTTGCCGAAGTTGTCATACGCACGGAAATAGGTACAGAAATCGGAGTAATCCACATCTCGTTCGATGCCCGTCAGGTTGTAGCCCACACTGATATAAAACGCATCTTCTTTTGCACCTTCCATCGTTTTATTGATGGAAAATCGGAAGTTATCACGGTAAAGCTCCCCGCCCATCTGGTTGATGAACGACTTGGAATCCGTGCCGATCAGTGCGGCGATTGGCGTGATTTCTGATAGTTCCGCAGCAAAAGGCTGTTCGATGTCACTGCTGCCGGTGAACGTGTACTCGTGCCTGCCCTCACCGCCATGCGATTCGGACGCTGCAAGGATCTGCTCGATGGCGTGCTGCCCGTCTGAGGATTCGATTTTGCTGCCGTAGATCCAGCGGTCTGCAAGTTGGTATGAGATATGCGACGCATACGCCGTAATGCTTCCCTTGTTGCCGTCGAATTTGCTGACTACACGATAGATTGTGTACAGCTGTCCCAATACTTTCAGAATGTTCAGCTCCACAAGGAATTTCCATGCTCCTTCTCCGTCAATCGGATGCTCCAACACGATATCATAGCCGCCGTTTTCTTCCTGTGTGACGGGGCAGGACGTCGGGGACAAGATCCGCAAACCGTTTGTGTCAAATTTGTCCTGCGGCGTAAGCATATCATACACGCAGATATAGGGGTGTTGATGTACCGGAGTTGTGATGATCGGGCGTTCATACAGCAGTACGGGATAATCCTCCGACTGTGACTGCGTTTCATCATCAACAACAACCTTCCACATCCACGTCGGGTAAGGCTCTGTAAAAACAACAGGCTTTGCCGCATGATGTGTTGTCAAAAACGGGTAGCCGCCGTCGATGATGTTCCATGCGTATGTGGGTGCCGGGCTTTTCAGTCGAAACTCCTCTGCGGTTACAACACCGTCAATGGACGGGTAGTCCCCGTCTCTGATTACCCACATTACGATACCCTCGCAGCCACAAATCCTGCAGCGTTAAGTGCGTCTGCATTTTTCATGGATTCTGTAGGGAGCAGGATGATGCCCGAGAATTTTTCCGTCGAGTTATTGCCCCACAAAGTTGCGTCCATCACAGATGGGAAAAGAGAATTTCCGGAAAATACAAAATTAACACCGGATTCACCATCGGGCATTTTGACAGCGATTATAGAGTTTTCAGCAGCGAAAGTTCCGCCATCCGCCGGCATTTTGTTTACCTGCATTTCGATTCTGGATGTTTTAACATCAAAATTATTCCAGTTATTTGAAGGTTCTTGGATCGTGCAGTACAAGGAACAGCGATTCATACTGACACTCCCGCCTCTTGATCCGAAATCCTTCATCGACTCTCCCAAAATCATGGAAAGCGTGCACTCTGTGAAATCTGCACCGCCAAGCGATATGAAATACAGACATTTTACAGAAATTGTGCATTTTTGGAATTGTATTTTGTACGATGTGGTCACCCCATCGTATGTGAATACGGCTCCAGTTGTGATCACGCTTTCAATGGTCAAATTCTTCCAAATGCCCTTACCGCTGATTTCGAGATTGATTCCATCATCCATGTTATACAGATTACGTATGGACTTGCCGTTGCCGTCAAGATTAGCGGGGACGGCGTTACCGGATGGGAAAATACCGTTATTCAGTTCATTTCCGTCGAGGTCGTTTGCAAGCATACAGTAAACATTCGTCCCGTGTGCGGATTCGTCAAAAAAATCTGTCCATGTTTCGATTAAGTACGGATCGGTTTCAATGCCTGTGCCTTTCATCAGACCCACCTCTCATTCTTACGGACGGTCACACGCTCAACGTCACCCGTCCACGAAATCTGGTTGTTCCCAACATTAAGCAGCGGAAGGTTGCCGCTTGTCTTATCCAGAATCACGTTCACGCCGCTGTACACTACCATACGCTCCGTGTCAATCACCACGGTTTCGCCGCCTTCAACGTCGATTTTCAGCCGTTCGCCGTTGACTTCCAGAAAGACAGGGGACTGGATGTTGTAGAGTGTCCAGACCGGACGTGAGAAGAGTGACCCGTTATTTCGTATGAACTCACCGCTCTTCAGCTCCGTTTCGGGATTTTCCAGAGAATATTTAAACGGGGATAGCGTGATCGGAATCACGATCTTGTGAGCATTCCAGCCCGTTCTTTCGGGCTGTATTTTTCCAACCTTTTTGATTTTTGCATAGATCGTCGGCTGCGTACTCAGAGTGAGCATTTTGCCCTTTGAGATCCACTTGTACACATCGAGGATGGTCGTGCCGCCAATCAGATAAGCGGTCAGTGTCAGGTCGATGTCGCTGTATTCTTCCAAAGCATACGCTGCGGATTCGTCACGTCCGACGTTGTACGTTTCTGTTTTTCGTTCAGCCATCGGAAACAATGGCAGCTTGTCGAATTTCAGCTTGTATGTGCTTCTTACACCGTCAATCTCGATGTAATTTATCATCAAATCAATGCACCTCCCAGAGCGGCGGTCTGCCGCATTTTCAGATGTTCAAGCCCCTGTGAGATCTGCCCGATCATGACATCTGTCATGCGTCCCACGTCGTAATCACTGGCGATGCTGCCGACGTTGACATTGACATTCAGCTGCATCGGGCTTGCCGTTTGCATTGCAGGTGCTGCAGAGCGTGCCATGTTTGCACCCGTCATGTTTGCAGCAACGCTCAAACCGGACAGAGATTTTGCAAACTGGTCTTTGATTTTGTACGCATTCTGGTCAATGCCCTGCGTGAACAAGTCGATCATGTCGGGGGCATAGGTGTGGAAGTTGGACAGCGGTCCTTTATCGGGTTCAGAGAATCCGATGTAGTCACGGACGGTTTGGGCGATATTGGATACTGACTGTTTGAGTGCCGACCACTTCTGCGTGATGCCGCTGATAAAATTATCAATCAGATCCTTGCCCCATGTCACTGCCTGCCCGATCATCGACACAATGCCGCCGCCGAACGTGCTGACCGCCTGTTTGCCTGTTGATGCGATGTTGCCGAACAGGGAGACTATGCCTTGTACAACTGCACTGAGCACCTGAACGCCTGCAGAGACCATCTGCGGTAGGTTCTGGAGGATTGACGTTGTCAGTGTATACATGATCTGCTGTGCTGCATAGACAATCTTTGGAAGGTTTGCGGCGATCACCTGACAGACATTGTCCATAATGATCGGCATCTTTTCACAGAGCGTCGGAATGTTTGCAACAATACCCTCTGCAAGTGCTGTAATGATTGCAAGTGCTGCGGTAATCAGACCGCCAAGCGTTTCGGGATTTGTAAGCATTTCAGCGATCTGCAGCACTGTGTCAATGATCGCAGGCATCATCTGGGGTGCGGCTGCGGCGATGTCCTGTGCCAGAGACGTGACAAGTGTGATTGCACAGTTTGCAAGAACGGGTAAATGTTTGATGATTCCTTCGCCAATCGTTCCGACAACGTCGATTGCAAAAGGGATTAAATCCGGCAGTAAACTTCCGGCTGTGTCCATGACGGTTTTCAAAACTTCCGGGAGTGCTTTTGCAACATTTTCGATCACAGGTTTGATATTCTTCACAACAGCTGTAAATGCATCAGAAACGTTTGCGGTCAGATTTTTCATATCTGCCTCGCTGTTTCCAAGTCCTGCGATCATCGACTGCCATGATGCTCCCAGAAGTCCAATGGAACCAGAAATTGTCTGTGTGGCTTCTCTCGCAAAGTTCCCGTCATACTGTTCCGTCTTTTCAAGAAATAGCTGCATTGCCGCACTGACCTTGTCCTGCGTGGTTTTGAGTTCTCCAAGCCCCTTCGCCTGTGCGTACGCCTTCAAGGTCGTGTCATTGATGGCAACGCCGAGATTGTCCATCATTGTGAAATTGCCCTTTGCGGCACCGTTGACCGCTTCCATCGCTGCGGACACGTCAACACCCATGACGGATGCCATGTCAGCTGCTCTTTGCAGTGCCTTTTCCGTCATGCCAAGCGACTGCTCAACTGTAAATCCGGAACCCTGCAGCAGTGCACCCATCTTGTTTGCCGCTGCCAGATATTCGGACTGCGATGTGCCAAGGTTTTTATAGGCTTCTTCGCCTGTTTTTTGGATGCTCTTTGCATATTCTCCAAATACCGCTTCAGAGCCGCCCAGATTCTGCTCCAGTTCCCCGAATTGCTCAACGACATTCTTTGCAAGAACCACCGCTGCCGCTCCTGCAGCCGCCACTGCTGCCGCAGCCGCTTTTGCAGCAACCACAAGACCGGATTTGAGTGTGCCCGCAAGCTTTGATGCATCCTTTTCAGCAGATGCCATTTCCTTGCCTGTTTTTTTAGTATCGTCGCCCAGATCTTCTACTTCATCGCCTGTATCGGCTGCCTGTGCTTTCAGACTTTCGAGGCGTTTTTCGGTGTTTATAAGCTCTTTTTGGAATAAAAGATACTGATCTGTGCCGATTTCTCCACGCTCAAACTGTGCCTTTACGCCTGCCTGTGCGGCTTTCAATGCTTCCAGCTTTTCAGAGGTTTTGGCGATACTGTCGGAAAGAATCTTCTGCTTTTGTGCGAGCAGTTCGGTATTGGTCGGATCAAGCTTTAGCAGATTTTCGACGGTTTTCAGATTCTTGCTGAGCTTCACGGATTGAGTTGTCACATCATTCAGCGATTTCGCAAGACCAGACGTATCGCCATTGATGGCGACTGTAATGCCGCTGATTTTCTTTCCTGCCATTTTATCCCTCCTTTAAGATTTTTTCATAATTTTTGATTGACTGCATAAACGATTTATACCGTTCCTCATGTATCTGTCCTTTGCTGTGCATTTCCTCGATCTGCGGCTGCATTGCTTTCAGTTTTCGGTACTGGGCGTCAGGATCGGGGACTTCTTCGCCGTTCCTTCTTCTTTGATTTCTGCTGAAGGCGTGGATATAATTCAATGCCATGCCAATTGTCCAGTTATCAACTGCGGTGATCGAAATTCCAGACGTTGAAAGTAAAACGGCGAACTCCTCGTATGTCAAGAGTCCGCCGTTTGCGTTTTCGTCACCGCCTATTCGTTTTTTGGATCAGGCACAGTCGTCGCCATCAGTGCAGGAATCAGTTTTTCCTGAATCTGCTTGATCGGCAACGATTCAAGACTATCCTCCCACTGCTGGGGTGTCGGGAAACTGTCGGGATCTGTGGAAGCAGTGCAAGCCATAGCCCACGCAATTGAATTAAAAGTTGTAATTTCAACTTCGCCCCAATTGAAATCATTTTTTGCTGCCGTTCCAATTCTTTCAAGCTTTTGCAAATCGGCGAAAATTTCACGTCCGAACTGAGCCTTATATCTTCGCCATACACCCACTGTAGCTCTGAAAGGGACAACTTTTCCATTAAGATTCAGAGTAATATCCATTTGTATCCTCCCATTAATCCTTCGTCACGGTCACCTTGTATGTCCGGCTGTTTTCGCCGTTCGTGACGGTGATCGTCAGCGTGCCGCTGCCGTCAGCCCATGCTGCAGCAGTGCCATTTTCAACCTTTGTTGCACCATTTGTGATCTCCACAGTTGCGGTGTTGGATGCTGCAACGGCAGTGACAATGTCGGTGCTGTTGGATGTTGTTGCAGTGTACTCATACACACTGCCACGGAATGCAGGCGTGAGTGCCAGACCGCCGATATCCAGAGCTTTCAGTGTGCATCCCATGGGCTGCGGGATCTCTGTGAACTTCTGCTTTCCGCTGATCCTCATACTTACCGCAGAATCACTCATTCTGGGGCGTGCTGCGATCTTGTATGTCGGGAACTCGGGATCAAAGCCAGCTCCTTCCGTTGTCTTGCCGTTTTCCTCGGGGCGTTCTGTGCAGTGGCAGTTATACCAGATCTTTGTTTCACCAACACCATCGGTGGTATCCTCGATGATGAACAGTGCAAAATGCGGATTTTCTTCATTGGTTGCGTATTCAACCACGCCGCTTTCCTCGATCGCACGACCAAGCCATGCTTCGTCTACGTCATCGCATACACGCAGGAGCGTCAGGTCGATGTCGTAGCCGTGATTTTCTTCGGCGGAGTATACCTCCTGACCGTCCGCATGGACGCTTGTAGTTTCACCGTTCGGTGTTGCTGCGTATTCACGGCCGCCTGCTTCGATTGTCGGGAACCAAATGGACGTGCCGTAAGTAATTTCGCCTGTTACTTCATCAATCTGTGCAGGTGCATAGCCCACGCCTGCGACTGTCTTTTTCAGCTTCGCTCTATTCATATTATCCATCCTTTCAGTTAATCAGCTGCAGACTGTATGCAGTATCAAATACCTTCTGCTTGCTGTCGTAGTCATGGGATCGTTCCCATGTCAAGCCTGCAACTGTCAGAATTGTTTCCAGAATCGCTTCCTTTGCAAGATCACGCTGCTTTGTGATCATGTGGATCTCCACATTCTGCACCAAAATAACGACGACCCCGTCAGCGGTGATGCTTTCGGAGTCGTCCTCAAAATATGCGATATAATCGGGAGCCTGCTGTTTCGGAAACTCCTGATATGCAAGCGGTAAACCCATTGTGTCAAGCTTTTCACGCAGCTCTTTTAAAGTCATCCTTTCAGCACCTCCTCGATGCGGCGTTCAGCTTCTTTTAGTGCCCAATCTTCGATTTGGCGGATGTGCGGTCTTGCGGATACAAAGCCGCCGTTTTTGGTTCTGTGCCCATCTTCCAGAAGATGTGTGAGTCGGTAGTGCGGTTTCCCTGCATGAACAGTAATTTTAAATTTATAACTTGTTCTATCCTTTGACAGCCGCAGAGACCTTCTGTAATCACCAGTCCTTTTCGGTGCCATGTCACGCCATTTCTTCTTGGACTCCTTTGCCACATCTTCTATCGCTTCTTCGATGCCTTCCGTCACTTCCGTCGTGTACTCTCTCAGGGCATCCATGATCTGCCGGTCAAGCGATTTCATGAGATTTCACCAACTCTCAATCCAAGGTACAGTTCTGTCCGTTCGCCTTTACAGAATGTGCGGTAAATTATGAATCTGGTTCCTCGGAATTCTGCAATACGCTGTCCTCTGTAATCGCCGGTTGACACATCCAGCATCCATTCCGCCTGATAATCATTTTGGTGTGCCGCATTCCACTCAGTTCTTGTCACGCTTTGAACCACACAAAGAATCTTGTCCAGTGAAGAATCGGTTTCAACGATCTGACCGATATCGTCCCTGTTGGTTTCATAAGAGATCAGGCTTACAGAGTCAATTTCCCCGATGAGCTTCGTCAACGTGAATTTTGTTGACGGAGGTTTGGTTTCCTGATCATGCTGTATCTGTCCGATACGGTACCAGATCCCCCCGATGTTACATATATCCAGAGTGGATATGCTGCGGTTGAGCGGTGTGCGGATCAACTCATCAATCTGCACATCCGCCTGTGCCGCTTCGAAATTTCTTTTTGCACCGATCGTCAGATACTCAAAGCACAATTTCGTTTTCAAAGGAGCACCGTCAGTTCGAAGCTCATGAAACAATGCAATGCCATCATTAAACGTCAGAAACTTCGGCTTGTTCATTGAGATATCCCTCCACCGCATACTGCACTCTGAGAGAGATCAAATCACCGCTGAAATCTTTCTCAAAGTTGGCAAGTGCATTGTTGTAAATATAACGGCAGCAGTCAAAAAGCAGCTGCCGTTCATCTTCGTTCTTGTCAAAATCAATCTCCACGCCTGCGTACTTGTTCAGCAGTGCAGTTGCACGTTTTAGGATGCCGGAAAGCCGTTTATCAGTTTCCTCATCATCCCATGTAATCTGGAGGTAGTTTTTCAGCTCCTGCTGCATACTAATTCACCGTACCTCTTGTTACAGCGATTGTATATGTTTCGGATACGGATCCATTCTGTACTGTAATATCTACAATTGTCGCTGCGTTGTTCGCAAAGCTGATAGAGCTTCCGTTTGCGTAAGTCTTACCGCCTGCCGTTACAGATACAGTGGAGTCGCCGTCCTTCGGGATCGCAACAAGTACAGCGGATGCGGAATCCGTCGTTGCTGTGTACTCGGTGATACCCTTGTCAAATGCAGGTTCCAGTGTCAGCCCGCCGAATGTCAGGCTTGCAATGTATGCTGCGTCTGTTTCGGAATTAAAGCTTCTGGATGTGTATCCGGTCACGCCTGCTGCCTGCAGCGGTGCCAGATTGGAAATATCCAGCAGCAGGAAAGAGTTGATATCCACAGGTCTGCCGTTGCCATAAAGCCTGATCACATATGTTCTCAGATCCTCAAGGTACTTGTAGGAATCATCGTACTCAAGCTTGCCGCCCTTTGCTGTGCCGATGCCAAAGAAGTAATTCCTGCCAATGCCGATGGCCGCATTGCCCTCGGGAACACCGACACTCTGGATTACCCTTGTGGGGAACGGGAATACGTTTGTCACATAAGTGCCAAGCTCAGTCAGGAAGGTTGTTGCGGGCATCACCTTTTTAAAGTAGTCCACAGGGTTCACGATCAGGACTACCTCAGCAATCGCACGAGACTTGCCGTTTCTGTCAATAGCCAGAGCAGACAGCAGACGGCCGTATGTCATCACGTCAAACTGTGTTACTTCAATTGCTTCCTTGCGTGCATATCCTGTGGACTGGTCAAATGTACCGACAAAGTTTCTTGTCATGCCGATCGGGCACTTAACGCCGTTACCATCGACAATCGCAACCTCACTGGATACTGCGACAGCTTCACCGAGAACCTCACGGACATATTTGTCAACCCACTCGGGGCCGAGATCAAGCATATCCTTTGTCACAAACATAAAGGCGGTAAGCTTGCACAGCTCCATATTGATCACGTCAATTTTGCCGGTCAGTTCCGTTGTAATTGCCGTGTTCAATACATCCCAAGTTGCACGCTGTTCGCCCTTTGCATTCAGCGTCCACTTGATTGCCGCACCTGTATTCTGCATATCAATTGCATTGAGCAGCGGATGTGCGGTTCTGATACCTTCAAGTGTGCTGTCAATAACAGTTTCGGGGATTGCTTCCTCGATGTTTGTGATCACACCTGTCTGCTGCTTTGCGTTTTCAATCAGCTTATTGTAATATTCCTTTTCCTTGGATGTCAGCTGACGGACACCACGGGAATTAAGGATGGTGCGATCTGCCGCTTCCACAATACCCTGTGCCTCAGCCATGACCTGATCGGACACAAACTGCTGGAAATCCTCCATAGAGGTACGCATTTTTGTTTCATCATTTTCGCGAACTGCCTGTGCGAGGTTGTTCATGATTTCATTTTTTCTTGCCTGAAGTTTATCAAGATTCAGCATAATTTTATCTCTCCTTACTTAAAAAATGACATAATGATTTCTACCGCTCTGTTTTCAGGCGGGGTGGATGAATTTGTTTTCTGTGACAATGCACAGACACGTTCAAGACGGGATGCATACTGTGTGATGTTTTCCTTTTTTGCCTGCTGCAGCATCTGCTTAGCGGCATCTACATCCGCTTCAACTTCTGCATATTCATCGGCAAAACCATACTCCATACACTGCGTTGCAGTCAGATAGGTTTCATCATCCAGGAGCTTCATCAGCAGCTCCTCTGTGATCTTTCCACCTGATTTTACCAGATACGACTGACGGACCGCTTCATTCAGCACGTCGAGATCATCCGCCTGTTTCCGCAGCTGTGCCGCATTACCGCAGGTGTATGTCCATGCGTTGTGAATCATCATCACAGTGTTTTTCGGCATGACGACCTTGTCACCGGCCATTGCAATCACCGATGCGACACTGCAGGCAAATCCATCCACATATACTGCCTTATGTGCCGGATGGCGTTTGAGCTGGTTGTAGATCGCAACGCCTTCAAGCACCGAGCCGCCAAGACTATTGATGTAGATGTTGATTTGCTTGATATCCTTGTGAGCTTCGAGCTGCTCACGGAAATACTCTGCCGATGTTTCGGATTTCTTCATTTCCCAGTTAAACCAGTCAAAGTAATCTCCCTGTACATCGCTGTAGATGTACAGTTCCAGCGTGTCGGGCAGATCTGCCTTCTGTTTCAGCTCCCAGAATTTGCTTTTGCTCATGTTTCCTCACCACCTTTCATGGCATCCTCGATCCGCTGATAATTCAGGGACATATAATGCTCCTTCGCCCACTCTTCTCCAGTCGGATGCAGGCCTGCCTTTTCTCTTGTTTCGTCTATATCCAGCATACCACATCCGATCAGCTTCTCAGCATTGGGTGCGATATCAAAGATATCAATGTGTTTGATGCAGGATGTATCTGCAACGATTTCGCATCCCCTTGCGATTTCCTCCGGCGTGAACATCTTGCCTGTCAGTTCTTCGGAAATCATGTACGCAAGGGGATCTATGCAATTTGTCAAAAGCACATCATAAGCGTCCTTGATCCCGGCAACATCTCCTCTGATCAGAGCTGGGGGAATCTGATATGCCTGCGCTGCTCTTGCAAGTGCTGCATCCACAAGATTATTGATGTCGCTGATCTCATTGGAGTACTTCTTTGCCGCATCCGATGTTGACGGCTTGTAGGTGTACCCCTCATGCAGCGGCAGAACTGCATTTCTTTGCGTAAAATACGTCTTGAAATAATCGTCCATCAGCTGACGGAAGGTCTCTTCGTACTCCTTTCGGTTGCCCTTTGCTTTTGCGGCAACCTCCAGAATGCCCTTTTCTCCTCCTGATTTATGATACTTTTCTGATGCCGTCGAAATCAGCGACTCATACATGTGGAACAAATTGTCCACAAAAGCCTGCTTGCTGACAGTGTTGTACCGTAGATAGAACACTTCAGAGCTGCGGAACGACTTGGAGAACACAAATTCTTTGCGTTCGACATCGTGGAACACTGTTTCAAATACCGCAAATTCTTTTTTGCTGAAATCTTCTGCAATGATCTTCTGACCGTCAGTGTTCACTATCCACAGAACTTCATTTTTAAACAACAGGCGGCATACGACTTCTTGCCAGAATTCCGTTGAGGTCTGGTTTTTGTTAGGCTTCACATTCAGAGATACCCACTCAGCTCCTCTGACTTCCTTACCATCACGGTAAGTTTTGAACTCACATTTTGCAAGCAGCCTTGCAACCATTTCGGCAGCTGACAGCAGTGCAAATGCTTCCAATGCAATCTTGCTCTGCCCATCTTCCCGATAGGTCGCTATGTCAATCGTGCCGGGCTTCAATCCGGAAATAAGTCCCCGCAGCCATTCCATTACCTTCAATTTCTCACCTCCTGTCAGAATGTGAACACACCCATATCGGATATGGGTGCATTGCTATAGTCATTATCGTCATAGTCATAATCATCCAGCACATCGGACACGCATTCCGCCATAACAAACGCCTTGAATGTATCCGTCTTTCTGGATTTCGGTTCAATTTTCCCATAGATGATATTTCCGGAAGGGGATGTCACTGTCTTGCTGTTGTTACACATCCATCGCATCGGAGGATAATCACCCCAGACAAACTTCTGATTGACAAATCCGCTTGTGATCATGGGGACATGCTTCATTTCGTCCGATGGACGCAGCAGCTTTACGTTTCCGTAATTCTTCTCAGCGGAATAATTGATTTCCATCAATGCTTTTGACAGCAGCTGATAGCGGTAACTGTCAATACCGATCATCAATATTGTTACATTTAGCTTTTCCGCCTCATTTGCAAGCCATATTGCAGGCAGTTCAGGAGGAATGTCCGGAGCATCAACAAATGTCAGCCATCCCCGAGCCTCCCACTCACGGAGCGGAGCTTTGATGCGGTTCAGATCAGCAGATTTGCTGCACACCCATGTATGACAGATCCAATAATCCTTGCCGGCTATGCGGAACAGCAGACCGGCACCGAGAAAGTCGTTACTTTTCATGTAGTCGATACCGGCAACGCACGGTTTTCCGCATAGCAGCTCTCTATCAATCGGCTGATTTGTCGCAAGGATGTTAGCCCAGGATGTTACCTCGTTCTCCAGTTCACGGGGCGGTCGGTTCATACGCTTTGCGATGAAGGAAATACTGGTTGACGGATTCAGACTGTAGTCGAAATATTCCATCTCCAGTTCGGAGCGCAAATGCGGCAGATATGGCAGTGATGGATTGGGCTTTGTCCACTTCGATTTATCGTGGACTTCTCCCTCTTCATCCAGCCGACACATAAACACAATCGTTCCGTTATCGGGGATTTCTCCATTCAGGATCTGTTCGCCCTTGTCTTTAAGATCGTCAAGAGGCCCTCCACGGACAAAACCATCTGTTGACATGATGGTACGTCTCGGATACTGCTTTTTACCGAGTCCGGTTGTCGCAACGTCAACCATCGCATAATTTTCATAAGCGTGGTATTCGTCAAAATCTACTTTACCGGGACGGCCGCCGTCCTTGGTTTTTGCATTGGATGTGCGGTAGCGGAATTCCGATCCGGTTTGGCGATTCCTGATGACTTCTTTGTTCCAGTAAAAAAACTTCTTCATAATATCCTTGTGGTCTTCAAGGATATTATATACATCATCCCAGCTTGCTTTCGCCTGATCCTCCGACATTGCAAAAATGTCGATATGATAATTCTTAACGCCGTTAGTAGGTGTTAATAGGCAAAAATCTTCAAACGCAAGGTATCCGTTCTTACCGGCCCCACGACCCACATAAATGAACAAGACGGGGAACCGAAGCTCTCCGTCTTGACGATATGTGCAGTTGTGAAGCGTAAATACAAATACCTCCCACTCGAATAACCGGTAAGGAAAGTACTTCTGATAGCTTAAATATTTTTCTAACTGCTGTTCATCAACATAAATGTCCTCCGTTTCAAACACACGCTCTACGAAATCGCAAAGCAGTTTCTGTTCCCTGCAGACTTCAATGGTCCCACCACGGACAAGATCAATATACGCTTGAATTTCTTTTGGGATCTTACAGTTCATCCCCATCACCGCCAAGAACCTTGTCGGTAGAAATACCGAGTTGTGACAAAAGTTTCATCATCTGTGCATTTACACGCACCTGCTTCTGTACGCTGGCATTTTCCTTTTCGCCTGTCTGACCGCCGCCATTGTCATATTTGATACGAACTCCATTTTCACGGATATCTTCTTTCAGTAATTCTTTGGTATCCCAAAGGGACATATAATCTTCGATCAGATCGAGGAAAACGGGGATGTCTGCACCCCTCAATTTTAGCTGCTGTATCAGATTTTTTTTGACTTTGTTTCTCAGTTTCTCCTGCTTTGTGAGTGCCAAGACACCACCCCCTAAATTTTTTTTTGAGAAAAATCGGAACTGTCTGTACCTACCCTCGGTGTCCTACCCTCCCAATAAAAATCGGATTTTTTGACCCGGGGGTGTATACAAATCCTTGTTACCACTTCTCTTCGTTCGTGAAGCCTTTGCGTACTGCATAAATCCCTCTGCCGTGTTCTTTTTCATGACAGTCAAAGCATAACGGCATGAGTTGTGTGTGTGCGTTCCCGTCTGAATCAGTGTACGTCTTGCTATATGCAAGCTCAGGATGCTTTCTCAACCTCATGACATGATGTGTCAGTACTGCCGGGGTTTGTTTTCCTTTCCTTTTGCACACTTCACACTCATTATGGTTCTCTTTTATGACTTCATGAGATAGTTTCCTCCAGTATTTATCGTTGTAAAAAACAGCGAGATTGTCAGTTTCGATCAGCTGTTTGATTTGATCTGTAGTCAGCATTTTGTCACCAACTTTTTTGCAACACAAAAGCACCCGATTACTCGGATGCTCTCGTGGAGGTGGAAAACACAATGGGGATATTGTGGAGCAGCACGCAGGAGTCTCACCTGCGGGAGCGTGGCCGTTGCTCCGGACTGCCTACTGCATACGCCGCCGGGCTGCACACCGGCGACAAAACCCAGAAAGGAGTTTCGGAAGCCCAAACGTGCGATGTCGGGTCGGGCACCGCACGGAAAAGCCGGGGTGATCTTCCGTTGCTTTTCTATGATACCATTGTATCACTTTCTGATGTAACATTCAATAACATCCTGTCGAGTGCCTGAAGATGCTTTCTGTGTATCGTCATCCGTGCATAATGCATCCTCTCTGCAATGACTTCCATCGGTTCATAATTGAGGTATCGCCGAATCAGGATCGCTTCCAGTTCAGGATCCTCGATTGATGTAATAGCTGTGTGTATCTCATCACGCAACGCTACAAGGATTCTGAGCTTTGTCTGCAGTTTTTCTTCTGTTTCTGCCAGTCTAAGTAATGCATCCTCTGTGCTGTTGCCTGCGGATGTACCGCCCGAGCCGTCCGTACACTTGGAAATACGTTCCGCAAGTGCCTTGTCACGGTCACGCTTATCCATCAGTGCTCTTGCAAGTTTCTCGGCATAAAATGCACGGTTGAGCCAGAATATTTTCTGACGCTGTTCGAGTGTCAAGTCTGCACCTCCTTTTCCGCAGGCGGTTCGGGAAGGGGCATCCAGTGGGTGACTGAGTACGTTCCGAGTGTACCAAGACCTCCTATGATGTCAAACATATTGTAAGTCTTGTTGTACCTTACAAATCGCACCGATTTCCCCTTTTGCGTAATAACGAGTGCTTCCTGTCCGTCTTCCGGAAGTCTTTCGGATACCGGAATCCACCCTCTGTTGCTGTTCAGATCGTTGTCATAGTGCGCAATCTGCATACACTCCATCCAGTGCTTGTCATGCAGTTCCTGCACCTGTTCGGGCGTGTAGCCTGTTTTTCTGTACGCCTTCAACTCTTCGTAGCACTTCACTGCTACTATCATTTCTTCGGGTGTCATTTCAACTTTTACTTTCATGTTCATTCTCCTTTCAAAAGTTCTGGGTTATCGTGGATGTTGCCGATGATTTCATATAAGTTTCGCTTATCGGGAATAATATAGGTGACTCTGGTTGATGTAGGGATGTGTACGTTTTCAGGATTTTTGTACGTTCTCTGAATTTCAAAACAGCATTCGCTTTGTTCGTAAACCACAACACCGATTTCGGGCGAATTGATTTCCTCAAACACATTGATGTGTTTTACAATATTCCCCTCAAAAATCTTCTTTCCGTTCTTGTCGGCAAGTCCTGTGTACTGTCCTACGGTTTCGGGGATAACTTCGCAATAAAAGAATCGGGGATAACCACTCATCAAGTCAATCTGTCCTGTTAGTATGTAGTGGAATTTACCGCCGACGCATACATAATACCCCTCAACCCACTCACCGTTATCTTTTCGTTTCCCTCTGAACAAAATCTCACGCATTTTCAATCTTCCTTTTCCTCGCCTGACTCTGCAGCCAGTGCATCAGCATTTCGGTTTCGGTCATGTGGTTTCTTCCTTTCCATGCATCATGTGCACCTCCTACACCACATACTTTGCGTGAGCCTGTCGTAGCTCATCCTCTGACAGATCAAGATAGATCTGCGTTGTGGCAATGTTTGCATGTCCCAGCATTCTGGAGACCTGTTCCAGAGCCATGCCACGACGGAGTGCAAATGTTGCACATGTCCGGCGGAATCGGTGCGGATGGCAGTTTTCTACACCTGCACGCTTGCCAAGCTTTCGCATCATGGCTTCAATCCCACCTTTGTCTCTGTACCCATCTGAAATTGCATCTGGGTTACGATACCAGTAAGGAGCTCTGTCCACACCAAAATTTTGATCGTTTATGCTGTAACCTTTTGGGAAAATATACGGATTTGTGTCTCTACGTTCTGCCAGGTAATTGTTCAATGCGATTTGTGCCTTTGCGTTCAGATACACTGTTCTTTCCTTTTCGCCTTTTCCATGCACAATAATTTTGTCTCCTTCCAGTTCGTCGATTCGCATCTGTACCAGTTCCGACACTCTGCATCCGGTTGACAGAAGCAGTTCAATCACACACTTTTCCAGTGCCGTCCTGCAAGCATTGCGCAGCTTTTCGCAGTCCAGCTCTGTGAATGCGTATTTCTTTTTCTTCTCGCTTCTGATCTTCTCGATTTTCAGCATGGGGTTCTTTTCAACCAGTTCCTCCGCTGACAAATAAGTAAAAAACGAACGTAAAAATCGAATGTCGTTGTCAACCGTTGTCTTAGATACCTTGTCCTGCTGCAATCTTACTGCAATGTACAAGCGTACATCATCTGCCGTAATATCAGGCACAGACCTGCCGATTCTCAACAGGATTTTTGCGACCTCGTTTTTGTACATTTCGATAGTTTTCTGTGTGCATCCTTTCACCATCTTTGCAGCGATGAAACGTTTCAGGAGCGTATCGTTCAGCATCTCGTTTCGGATGGCAAGCGCTGTTTCTGTTGGCGTAATCGTGCAGTCTTTCAGGATCAGGTACAGCTTGTTTTCGATTTCATCGCTGTCTATGTCATATCCCTGCAGCATGCAAAGGATGTTATTCACAATTTCGCTTTTCATGTTTCCCTCCCATCACTTTGATACGTTGGCTTTCAACAGAACGCTCTGTTCTTCCGAGCCTTTCTGCTATCTGCTTATTTGTATAACCATCTGACACAAGCATTTTCAAGATGGATATTTCATAAGTACTCCATTTTTTGTGTTTTTGTTTATTGTAATTTGCTTCAAACCGCAATACTTCTTGCCAGTCCAAAAAAATACGGCGTGTTTTGTTCCGAACTGTCTTTATAACAGGCTTTAACTGTCCGTGATTAATGTAGTAGTAAACAGTTGCCCTATCAACACCAAAATATTCCGCAGTTTCAGCAACTGTCATGTGCTCAGAGTTGGATTTATAGCATCCTATTTTTAGCCGTTTTGCCTTAACTATTACTGCCGTTTCCGTTTTGCCAAGCCTTTTTGCTATAGCTCCAAAACCAACCGATCCTACCCTTTGCTTCAGATACTCAACATCCGAATCCGTCCATGTTCGTTTTCCCATTAAAGCAGCACTCCCATTCTTTTCGGCGTTCGGAGCACCCTTTCAGAAGGATAGTTTTTTCCGCAGTATGGCTCTGTCAACGTGCTTCCCTGTACCACTTCTGCACTAATGCCAAGCAAGGAAAACTGAACATATGCCATGTATACTGCTTTCCAGTCAAGATCTTGACCCACGACTTCCATGCACCGCTGGTAGTTGATTCCTTTTTCGTGCAGAATTGCCGCTGCTGCAATAATCATACCGCCGCCGCCGACAGACGGTTCATTCAACGTAAGCTTGTAACTACCATCAAAGTCATCTGGAATAGAGCATTCCGCACACATTTTGGAGATTGTGAACGGCGTGAAAAACTGCCCTGTGTACTTGTTACCACTGTCGGACTCCATATAGATCTCGCCGAGCACGTCTCCAAAATCATCTTCAAGCGCTTTGCACAGGAGGTAAAACATTTTCCCAAAGAGTGAAAACTCTGCATCCGTATACTTTTTACGGACATCCATGAACTGCTGTTCCCGTTTCTTCCATACATCATTGTGAATCACAACGCAGGCGTTCTGGATGGATAATGCCATCATTTCCACCCAGTCAGAAAAAATCACATACGGCGGATATTGACCAGACAGATTTTTGATGATATCAACGATTTCCTTTTTAGCTGCCATCCCCCGTCATCTCCTTCCAGTGCTTGCATCCTGTGCAATCATCCTTGTCGCATTTCCAGCACGGGTCACCCTTCGTGCCCTTGTCGATGCAAGCGGCAACAAACAGACCGACGATCACCAGTACAATGATGATTTTCATGTGGTTGCCTCCTTCCATTTTTCCCTCATAGCCTTCACAAACACCATATCTCCCGTCAGAATGCCAATCACCTCAAATGCCATATCCGCAGCCTTCAGAGCATCGGATTCCTTCACCATGTCGTTCATCATGGTTTCGGCAAGACGGATGCATTTCTGCCGTTCCTTAAACAGTTCACGGCTTTCAGTGTAAAGTGCCTTGAATTCATTGTATCGGTGGATTGCCCGAACCTTTTCAATTTTTGCGGCATCACGGTTGAGCTTTCCATCTCTGACATTGTCGTGCAGGAATCGCATCGTCCAGTAAAAACACGTTTCCGGCAGCGGCGTAAATTCGGGGAGTGCTTTGTGCTGCATTGCAAGCGTTTCCAGTTCATCCGTTGTCATTGCATCCCACCCCGATCAGTTCCAGAGCGTCCTCGACGCTGCGGCAGATGCCTGCACGGTGTCCGAGATTATGTACTGCCCTGATAAATTGCAGCTGTTCATGCGTCGGTCTGCCCTTATCGTTTTTCACTTCAATGAATGCGACAAAGCCCTTGCCGATAAACAGCAGATCCGACAGTCCCTTCACACCGCAGACAACACGCCTGCCGTCTGCGGTAAGGAAATTTCCCGTATTCTGCCGTATGACAATGCCGTGCTTGGACAATGCCATCCTGATTTGGTTCTGAATGTCCGTTTCTTTCAAAATTACACCTCCTACAAAATTCCAAGTCGTTTTGCCTGATGATAAGCCCAGCCTCTTCGATAACCACGCATTTTCTCCATAGCACATAGTTCTTTCATACTTCTGCATTCATCCGGCTTCTGATACATCCGCACACGGCTTTCGATCTTCATAAGCTCCTGTTCCTTCTTTTCTTCCATGATCTCCCGTTCCGATTTCGGATACACAAAGCCGCATTTCGGGCAGACGGGAGCAGGCGGATGCGTGTAAAAGCATTCGGTGCACTGCTTCACGGGAACGGTTTTCTCCTGTTTCTTCTGGGGCTTCGGATCCAGCGTCCACTGCCGTTCTTCGTCGGGCAGTCCGAACCGATGCACATTTCCGACATGGTCAATGATGATCGCCCGTTTCTGCGGCTGATATCGCATACACCGCATGGACTGCTGCGTGTACAGTGTCAGGGATTTAGTAGGCCGCAGGAGTATGGATGCACCGCAGTCGGGAACATCAAAGCCCTCACTGATGAGATCCACATTGCACAGGATCTGCAGGCGGTTCTCACGGAAGTCCCGAATGATCTGTGCACGCTCCTGCTTGTTGGTATCGCCGTCGATGTGTGCCGCAGGGATCCCAGCTTCACGGAAACGCTGTGCAACTTCCATGCTGTGCGGAATCGTCGGACAGTAGCAGATCGCTTTCACGCCGTCCGCAAGACTGCGGTAATGCCGGATGATGTCGCCGTAGATGGCAGGCTTTCCAAGCAGTTCCGCTGCCTGTGTCATATCGAAATCACCTGTGGATTTGCGTTTGAGCCCCGTCAGATCCGCAACCTGCGGTGCGTAGCAGTCAAAATCCGCAAGGCAATTGCGGTCGATCAGCTCACGGACGCTCGGACCGATGATGAGTTTGTCGTTGATCTCACCCAAACCCCCGCCGTTGAGACGTACGGGAGTTGCCGTCACGCCCACGCAGTAGGATTCGTCAAAATACTGATAGATCTTCTTGTAGCTATTGGCAAGGCAGTGATGGTTTTCGTCGGTGATGATGAGTTTCG
Source organism: Oscillospiraceae bacterium (assembly GCA_045592405.1). GTDB lineage: Bacteria > Bacillota > Clostridia > Oscillospirales > Ruminococcaceae > UBA3855. Next base: position 16,639 of record JAZNUR010000001.1, on the reverse strand, counting down.
GACGGTGGATTTTCTCCAGTCGCCTGCACGCCGTCTGCACCATCATGATGCTGCACGCATCCATATCCACACCGTAGCTGCCGAATGTGTCCGTGATCTGTTCACACAGTTCTTTTCGATGCACCAGGAACAGCACCTGATTGTGCGTATCCGTGACACGCTTTGCCATGTCCGCTGTGATGATGGATTTGCCGCCGCCGCAGGGGATCACGATACACGGGCGTCTGTATCCTGCACGCCATGCCTGCGATACGCCCGTGATCGCCGCAAGCTGGTAGTCTCGTAATTGCAATTGGTTGCTCCTTTCCATCGTGGCACTGTGTCACATCCGTGGCACAAGTGTTCCACAATAAATTTAACGATATTTCGCCATAATTAACGCACTGTGGCACTGTGGCACAAATTCGCACCATCTCACGTCAGGGGGAATGTTTTTTATTCAAAATCTTCTGTTTAAAAATTACTGTATAAATTTTTGGTGTGTATGCGGGGAAAATGTGCCACAGTGCCACACTATAAAAATACAGCGAAATACTGGGGTTTGTTTTATTGGGAAATTGCCACAATCTGTGCCGCACTATGTGCCACATTATAATAAACAGTTGTATTCATCTCCGTCATAGTCATCACATTCCTTCATCCGCATAGCTACGCACTCGACATTCACGCCGTTCAGACGCTTGCCTCGTGTGTATCTTCTCCCCCTCGTCAAAATCAGCCCATTCGATTTCAGCCAGCTCAAGAGTGCCCGATCATCGAATCCTGCGTCCTTGCACGCCTTGCGGAACACGGACTGGTTGATATACGCATAGTCCCCGTCGATCACTCCATAAACGCTGCCTGTTTTGTTTTCAGCATCGAAATTGTTGGCATTCATCGCTACCCAGTCGCACATATACGAATAGCCACGTTCGCCGGCAGAAACAGACGCTTTTGACTTCAAAAACTCTGAAATCTGGGACACAGTAAGACAATGACCTGTGTGAAATATCAGCTTGTCCGCCAATGTATCCGCTGTCAGAATCATAGCCGCTGCCATTGCCTGCTTTTCCGTCGTGCTGCCCTGTGACAGTTCACGGAAATATTTCTCATAGACACGCTGTGCCTGTTCCAGATGTTCGTCGTCCATCCGATCAATAAACTGCTTGCCTGCGTGCCCGTAATTGGATTTTATGACTTTGCACGTGCCGATACCATCACGGACAACCGCCTCTGATGCTCTGCATTCAATGTCAATGACACGATTGACAGCACCCGCACCGGCACCGTCTGACACGATCGGTGATTCGCCCGTTGTTAAGATGCACAGTGCCCATGTTGGGGTTTTATCCACGCCTCCGGAACGGTTTCCACGGGTTCTGCCGACACCCTGTGCCAGTTGATAGACATCAAATTTACTGCGTCCGTGGGAATCCTTGGAGAGCTGCAATTCGTCAATGCACATCGGGATATTTCCCAGAAATGCCGCTGTCTTTTCGTGCCCGACCTGCGTCGAATTGAATGTCTGGACATATGAGCCAAGCTCCGGATTTCCCCAGACAGATGCTGCAAGCATCAAAGCGACGGTCTTGCCCGTACCTGATTCCACGCCCCAAAGGTGGACAAAGAACGGCATGGTGTATAGTTTGGTTATCAGGACGGAAGCAAACGACGCAGCAAGCAGGATCTGTGTCGTCAGGCTTTCACGGCGGCATTTGATCGCTTCACGCCTCCATGTGTCAAAATCACCCTTCTGTGTGATAGCCTTAAAAATCGCCCCATAGCTTGTATCTCCGTCGAATGCCAGATCATCCACATAGGGCGAAAAACTGCCGTCCGACAGATAGCCAAGCCGTGCAATGCTGTCCTGCTGCGGAATGTCGTCATAGTTGAGCGTTTCGATGTCGCAGATGTACTCGGACAATGCCTTTGCACATTTTGACGTGACTGCCACGCCGTATGCGGCAAGACCGATGATTTTTGATGCGTCAAAGAGTTCTTTCTTCCCGACGATGATCGTTCTCCAGTACCGCCCCTTCATGAATGCGATCCGCAGTTTTTCTTCCTGCGTGTCGATGTTCGTCAGCCTTTGAATCGGCATGATCGGATGATGGCAGGCGTACTCAAAGCCGTTTTGCGTGATCCGATACACGCCTGTGTTATCGCAGAGCCATTCACCGGAATCAAGTTCCAGCGGCTGTCCCGGAAACTGCGTCGGATGCATTGGCAGTTCACCGCTCGGACGTTCATTGCGGATCCTGCGTTCTGCAACATAGGAATTGTAAAGTGCCTTGAATCCTGTGAAGCCTGCTTTCTTTGCTTCATCGCAGATGTACTGCAGTGCCCTCTTTTGCTTGAAGGGCGTTGGCTGCTCGAATACCTCAAGCAGCGGTTCTTCCGAATATTTAAAGTCATCGAGCGTATATGAGAACCGAAGCACAAACCCCGTCGCCTGGAACTGCTCGTCCTTTTCAAGCAATGTACGCATTCTGGAAAGCAATTCGGTAAATTCCGCCTTTCTGCCTTTCGATTCGGCTGCGTTTCTCAGCAGCGAAAGGGATTCCGTCACATCCGGCTGCGATTTCGAAAGCCACGCAACATCCGTGATGATCTCCGCAATGCGTTTCTGGTCGCCATAGTCAAGCTCAGCCGCACGTTCTTCCGTAATAATAATGCCGATCACCTCCAGTCTTTACGGAATTTTACCAGATCGTTGCATTTTTAAATGCAACATCAGAACGGCACTTCACCGTCTGCAAGGACTTCTTCGTATTCGCTCAGATCACCGATCGGAGGAGGCTGATTCTGTGCAGGCGGCGGTGCCTGCTGATACTGCGGCGGTGCATTGTATGATTGCGGTGCCGACGGCTGGGCGGTCTGCTGATACTGCGGTGCCTGTCCATACTGTGGTGTCTGGGCGGTCTGCTGATACTGTGGCTGCATCGGCTGCTGCTGATAGTAGCCGGATGGCTGCTGCTGCATCGGCGGCTGATAATAACCCGATGACTGCCGCTGCTGTGCATAGGGTGCGTATCCGCCGCCCTGCTGCTGATTCTGAGACTGGGACTTGTCACCGCAGAAGGCAACGTTGTCCGCATTGACAACCATACTGTAATGCTTTACGCCGTTCTGGTCAGTGTAATCATTGTTCTGGAGTCTGCCCTCAAGGTGGATCAGCTTGCCTTTTGCAAAGTACTTGCTGACAAATTCAGCTGTCTGTCTCCAGCATGTAACGCTGATAAAATCTGCTTTCTTTTCCTCGCCCTGCTTTGCAGGCTTGTCCACAGCAATGCGGAAATTGCACATTGCAATACCTGACTGCGTGTGCTTCAGTTCCGGATCCGCAACCAGTCTACCCATTAAAATCACTCTGTTGTACATACTTAACCTCCCATGATTTCTGCAAATTCGTCATATTCATATTGCTCCTGCGGCGGCGGTGCAATTTCGGCTTCGACTATGTTCTGCGGTGCCGGCATATCCACAGGAGCTTCCGGCAGATCGTATGCACCAACTTCCTCTGCGGAATACATACCCGCCATATCTTCCGGGAACGCTTCACGCAGAGCGTGGACCTTTGCAACCTTATGGATCATCGTGGCAGGCTTCTGCGACCATACAGACTTGCCCTGATTGTATTCTGCCATCGAAACAGAGGATTCAATGGGGTTTGTGTATCCATCCACGAACACCTTTGCCCAGCCGCCGACCAGACGTTCCTCCGGCAGGTAAAATTCTCCGACTCTGTAGTCAATCACGCCATCCGTCCGCATGACGATAATTCCACCGAGAATGCCTCTGTACCGCTGATTGCGGTACGCACGCTTTTCAAGGGCATTTTTCCCGACCACGATCTGTGCAGGATTGCTCTCGCTGTATTTCACAAGGAACGCTTCACGCAGAAACGGATTCAAGCCCTGATGCTCGCAGAGCTTCATGAACATGATGACTTCCTGCGGCGTGACATTCTCTGCTTTTCCGCTTACCAGAAAGTTCACGACCGTCTGTTCATCCAGTACAATGTCCGTGTTTCCCGCTTTGTACTGTACCATGTACTGCTGGGGAGGTGCAGGCTGCTGCACCAAATTATTCATTACTGCCATTGTTATTTTCCTCCTTCTTGTTTCTGATTACTTCAAATGCAATGCCATTCCGCTTCATAAATGCCGAAAGTGCCTGAAGCTGTGTTCTTGTGCCCCTCACACGGAATGTTCCCGTGATGCACGGTTCATCCGCTGCAGGCGGTTCGGGCATCGGCATAGGCTCCGGCATGGGCTCGGGCATCGGCGGCGGTGCAGCCTGTCTCTGCTGCTCCTGCTGGATCAGGACAGCGGCATAGGCGAAGGTCTGCCCCTTGTCGTAGGTTTCTAAGTACTTCCCCCGGATTGCCGTGAACAGCGGCGTGCCGCCGTAGATGCTCCGCAGTTCCGCTTCCTCTGCAAGCAGTCGGTCAACGGCTTCGGAAATCTCCCGTTTCAGTGCATCCAGTTTCATTGTGGAGTTCTTCCACTTAGGATTGAGAATCCGGTTAATATCAATCCACTCTGCATTCTTTTCCGCTGTAACGCTGCCAAAGTGTGCCTGCAGAGCATCACGCTTTTCAGTCACAATCGCCTCCGCAAAGCTTTTCAGCTGTGTGTCGATTGCTGTGATGGGCTTGTCGATCATGGCAAGGATCTCCTTGCAAGCCGCCTCGAACGCTTCATAGGGTGCAAGGCACTGCTTTTTCACTTCCTTGCGTCGGTCGTCGATCGCTGTGCGGAGCTTATTCAGATTCGCCTTGTCTGCCTTTGCTTCTTTGATGCCGCCCTCCGTGACGACAAGATTGTTGTAATATTCCAGCTTTTCGGCAAGCTGAGCCTTGACCTCGTCTGCGTTGCATTCGATTGCCGCAGGCAGCACTGACAGGTCGGTTGTGATGATAAATTCCATATGTTTCCTCCTTAAATCCTGTGTCGGAATACCACTCGGGTTCAAGCAAAATCCTGCCTCACCCTCGGGCATCCTCCTCATTCATATTCTCGGCAAAATCAAAGGCGGCTCCTGCCGATCCAGCACACGCCGCCAGAATTTGATTTCTTTCGACTTCAGATATGCGATATCCCGTTCCACTTCGGAACGTTCGATGTAATATTCACGGATGGCAACTGCCCATCCGTCACCCTTACGATAGCGGATAAATGCGACTACCACAGCAAATTCCCAGCCCGTTGCCTGCAGCTGGTGTAGCACCTGCACATAGTAATGTTCGGGAATTTTCCCGTCCCAGTCCTTCCATTGTTCGGGGCGTTTGATCTCTGCTGTTTTGATCTCCATCACGCCTTGACGGTTTCGGGTAATCAGTTCGCCGTCCAGTGTGGCATATAGGTACGGTGTATCCGGCTGTGCATACATACGGTACTCGTGATAATTCACCTTGTATTCCGGATGCATGAGAGAGAACAGTGCACGGATATGTGCTTCCGCTTCCTTGCCGAATGTCACAGCAGGATTGTCGGAAATGTCGGGCGGCGTTACAATGCCCGCCTTTTCCTTGTAGAGCTGCACGTTCGATTTGTAGGGATTCAGCCCCAGAACGCTGCCTGCATCAGAGCCGCCGATGCCTTCCGCACGGCAGGCGAGCCATTCGGTGCGGGTTTTGGGGTCATGGAGTATCATCAATCAGATCCTCCACATCATAGCTTTCCAACGATTCAAGAGCACAGGAATCGCAGAGCTGCTTTTCTTCCACGATGAAGACATTATCGCTGATCTCCTGTCTGCATTTATCACAGAACACAGCTTTTCGTCGCTTATTCAGTCCGCAGCCGATACATTCGGCACAGCTGTTGCAGTCGGATGTGTATTTAATCATGATTTATCACCTCGAGCTGTTTTTTTGCGTTATATATGATGTCTATGATTTTTAGCATTGCATCTGTGTAAACGGCATATTCCGTATCAGACATATCTTCATGAGGTTTCGGAGTAAAATTAAAATTCGCTGTACTCCCATCAGCGGTTCCTGTGTGAAGAAAGATGGGAATCGTGACATTTCTTCGAAATCTTGCCCACAAGTTTTCTGATTCAGATCTGCTGCATCTGCTCACTTTCCCATTTTTAGGATTTACTTTCCAACCAAAAATGTATGCATACTTCTCGTCATCAATGAGCTCTTTCAGTCTACGCCTCCCAGAAGGTTTCAAAGCCCTCTCTTTCTGGAGCTTCTCAATTTTCAAATCATGCTCCTGCAAATGATGTTTTATTTCGATCATTTCGTCTAAAATCTTCTCTGCCATCATTTTTAAATCTTCCATTTTTATCCTCCTAATCCTCAAACCATCCATAAATCGCCGCATAGCATTGCGGATGGTATCTGAATCCGAATCCGCAGCGTCCATCATGCTTGATCTCCCCACCACATTTCTTGCAGTGCAGAGTCTTGTATTTGATTTTCATGGTTGTTCCTCCTAATCCTTGTAACTCGCAAACGACGGGCAGCTATGGAAAATAAACCGATTATTTACCCAACGCTGTAGTCTTCTAATCTGCTTTGTGGCAGTTTCTTTTTGATAGATCATCACATACGGGCTGTAGCCAAGCTCTCGCAGCGTGTAGATGCGGTATAAGTCCTCATTGATCGTACTATTAAAATTCGTCAATACATACACAATACGCTTTCTTTCAGATTTCACCGCAGTATGTTCTGCAAAACGTTTGAAATGTTCCGTCAAATCATGCTTTGGATTGTCCCAAGCAAAATGTAACATCGGGGTATTAACTTGATTCAGCAGGCGAATATTGTCCGGATTTGTCAGCCGTATGTCTAATCCCTGTGTAAAATCGACCTTTGCTCTGCTTTTTGCAAGTCGCTGCAGCAGTCGTTCATGATCCTTACAAGCAAGAATATTCGGATCAAGCAGTTTGATTTCTTTGTGATTATGCCAAAACTCCGATAAATCCGCAATCTGTCGTGAACACAGCCCCTCTTTTTTACCAACTACACAGAATTCGCAGTTTCGGGGGCATCCTCTTGTCAGAAACCCGACCGCAAATTTATACTGCGGGAACAGCTTATAGTCCGGATAGATATGTTCGATCTCATTTGCCAAATTGTTGTTTAAAGATTCGTCAAATACTTCTTTCCCATTCTGCACGCTGATGCAGTAGCCTGTTCCACTTTTTCGCAGCTCGTCCGCATTCACTGGATAAACGTCGATATCTTCGGTAAAACTGAATACTTTCGACGCATAAACCAAATCATAGTGATTCCAATAGTCAAAGATTTCCACTTCATCGCCGATTGACTTGTGATATGCTGATAGCTTCATCAATGGCAGACTCGGGAAGTGATGCGAATCCGTCCATAACCCAATTTTAGCTATTGACTTTCACCACCTTTCGGTGTATAATAGAATTGTAAACTTTTCTTTTCCCCTCATCGCAGTTCCCGCTGCGGTGGGGGATTTTTCTTTTCGCACGCCGCATTTGTGCACGCCCCGCACGCCCGATGCGCAGGGCAGCAATGCGGATCCTCGGTGCAGGTGCCGTCAGTGTTACAGCGGCAGCCGGTGTACTCGCATTGGAAGCCGCAGGATTTCACCACAGTGTCATCTGACCGTTCTTTTTGTTCCAAATTTCCTCCTCCATTTCCTTTTGTGATAGCCATGCACTTGTTCCCGGTGTAAACGGCTGACGCCATCGGCACCCGATCCAGTCAAGTACATGACCGAATCCTACTTCATTCATCCAAAAATTCCATTCATCCGGATTCGACTCATACAGCCTGTCAAATCTGTGTGGGCGTGTACGTTCCTTCTGGATGCCGAATCCGCACATGGAACAGCCTGTCCGCTGTGCTCCTGTTGTGTAGAGATTCCCGTTTGCATCCCGCTCAATCGTGCCGTATATCTTCGGTATCGGCACATCCAGATCCAGTGCAAGCTGCAAAAGATCCTGCCTTGAAAATATCGCAAACGGCGCAGAACGGATGGTGGATGCTCCGAAGTAGTTGCAGCCGTTGATCATCAGGCTTTTCTGTCTGCGTCCGCCTTCGGATGCCATCAGTCCCAAATAGGGCACGCTATTATGTTCCTTTGCCCAGTTGTCACACGGTTTTTCTTTGAGATAATAGCAGCACTTGTCCGATACAAGAAAATCCGGTTTGAGATAGTCAACGCCCTCATTCTCGTTTTCATAGCCGCCGAACAGCTCCAGCCACTTCTGTGCCATCTTCATTCTGGATTCCTTGCGGTTGCCGCCGTATTCTCCTGTTTCGCCGGTTATAATCGCATGGCGTACTGTCGCATTATCCTCTGACGGATGCTGCAGCAGGTTGATTTTTCCTGCTACCTCTTTTGAGATGATCGGAAATCCAAATTCACGGATCACCGCAACTTTTGATTTTAGCGGCTTTAAGCGGATCAAACCGAGTTTCTTGTGGATCTCCCGTATGGATTTGTCTTCAAGTGCCGAAACTGTCACGCCCGGAACCTTGATTCCAAGTGTGTGCAGGAAGATATAGAGTGTGATGCTGTCCAGACCGCCTACCGATACATGACAGTCAAGTCCACGTTTTGCACATTCATCATAAAATTCTAACGCTCTGACTTCTGCGTATGACCGCTTGAACTCATAAGGCAGCTGTTGCTTTACTCGGAAATCTGCAATCTTCTTTTCCGCTCCGATTGCTTCCATGCGTTCAAGTACGTTCATCCAATCTTCTCCCATTCAGAAATCAGCTCTCGGCGGATCACACGCTTGTTCATCATGATCTTAAACGCTTGCTCCTGCTTCTGTTCCAGTTCCCATTCGTCCAGCTGCCTGTCCAGTTCTCGGTCGTGCAGCTCCATCTCATACGCAAACCAGAGAGCCAACCCAAGTACTGCAAGGCAAAACGCCGCACAGAAACTGTCGGGGTTGCCCGTCGCTAAGAAATGCACAGCTGGGAGCAGGGTGAGCAGGGAGAGTGTGAGTAGTGTTTTCATGGTGTTGCCTCCTCCGGATACTTCACTGCGTGCATCATCGCTTCCAGAAACGAGCGTTTCGGGATTCTGACACGGCTACCTGTCAGAATCGTATGGAACGGAAAGCTGTTGACACCACGCTCTTTGTCCTTCTTGACTTGCTGATTGATCGTGTACTGCGTCATCCCCAGAATCGGAGCGATATCCTTAGGGGTCAGGGTTTCCCGATCAAGCTTTTCGATATTTTCCAACATCTCCTTTTCGCTCATGCTGTACCTCCTTCCGCGCTGAACATATCACGGAACGCCTCCAAAGCGTTCAGGTGATTTTCCAGTGCTTTTCTCTTTGCGACGGATGCGGTCAGCATCTGGCGTTTGTCAAATTCGATCATCTCGTCGATCTTTGCGATCAGTTCTGCCATGGTTTTGCTCCTTTCTGGTTGTTTTACTTGCCTTTTCGCTTGTAGCCAATAAGCGTCAGGACAATCAACGTTCCGCAAATGATTGCGGTGATAAGTACACCTTCCATTGTGTTCACCTCCTCTTATGTTACTGATTTGTTGCACTGTACAGCTGTGCAAAAAACGCTACCTTGTTTGCATCACTGAGCTTGTTCCACATATCAATGACGCCAACTGTTTCCACGTCGATGTCAATGAGTCCGGATTCTCTGAGCTGATTCATAATACCAATAGCTCCTACCAGTTCTTTATCAACCTGGATTGTTACCTTTTCGCTCACGGCATTTTGCCTCCTTTCGTGATTGACTTTTTCTCCACCCTCTGCTATAATGGGGGCAGAAAGGAGGTGGAAAAATGGAAACCAAATTCTTTTATCTCGAATCTCAGTTAAAATCACTTGTTAAAAATGCAATGATTCTTGCCGAAAAGGCACACAATGAGATTTTTACAGATAACCGCTCAGATGTTGCGATTGTAGGCTATATAAACGCTGCATACTCATGTTCCTGTGCAGCTCGTGCTGTGTACATTTCAAACATCGAAGAACTTGAACACTACGACATAGACGAGTTCTTTCACCAGTTTGATGTGTATGTCGAGGAAGTCCTCGATAACATCGCAGACAATCATTCGCATCAGTGGTCTGACATCGAATTCGAGAAACTCAAAGAGAAGTACGACTATTCTGTTTTGTCACAATGAGTCGTGCGGGCGGTTGTTTTCGCAGCCGCCTTTTCTCTCTCCAGCTCCGTGATTCGGCTTTCAAGCTCTTTATACTTCTCGATGAGTTTTCGCTCCGAATATCGAAGCTCACGAATTTCGTTTTTCATTTTTTTGAAAAGCATATCCTCACCTCCCCCTGCTCTCCTTCCATTTTTGCTTCACGACTTTTTGTCGTTACTTCTTCCCCTCTACCAGCTCCCTCACCGACACACCCAGCACACGCTCGATGTTGACGATGGTCAGGAACGCAGGCTGCTTGATGCCTCTTTCGTACTGTGCGACTGTAGGCTGTTCCACGCCGATTCTGTCGGCAAACTCTGCCTGTGTCAGCCCGATGTTCTCACGCTCACGCTTCAGATTCTTTGCAAATTCCATAAATTCACCTCACTTTATTTATAACTTGGCTATTGACATTTTGCATAAAATGGTGTATACTTAAAGTGTCAAATCAAGTAAATACATAAAAATTATGCTGTTTGTCTGTACGGGTTTGTTGTGCCGTTTTGAATAGCTTAGTTATATTATAATTCACCAAACGAGGAAAGTCAATAGTTTTGTTCCTCATTCGGTGAAGTTTGTTGCAATACACAGTTTTCAACAGCGTAATTAATGCGTATTTAACAGAAAAGAGGTAATGCTATCTTGGATAAGTGTAGATTCTGTAACCGCACATTGATGATCAGTTTCCCCAACTTCTGCCCCTACTGCGGAAAAGACATTTCCATCACACACAAAATTGCATATACTCCAATAAAGATTGCAAATTACTCCATATTGTCGTATTTTTATGACGATGTAAAGATTGCAGCTGATCAGAATGCAGCACGTTTGTGCAAAAATGGCGATTCCATTTCTTTTCGCCATGAGCCTGAAAATCCTTATGACGAAAACGCTATAGTTGTTGAACGAATTGCATCAGGTAGAAAACAAAAGCTTGGTTATTTACATAAAGGAAGACTTCAGGAAATGGTAATTGATTTCTTGAAGCGAGATGATGATGTATCTGGTCACATTCTTCAGCATGATATTTCGGAAAATATTATTGTCATTTCACTGGAGTTCTACAAGAAATTTGATGATACAATTGTCGAAAAATATTTCACAATTAAACTATCGGAGAAAAAATATGATAGTCTTGTTGAGGATGGCGAGATGTTTGCAACTGGATATGAAATATCAATAGAGCATGACGAAATTGAAGATAGATATATGATTGAAAGCTGGGCTAAACTCCCACAAAGACTAAATGTTTATGCTGAAAGTGATGATTATTTATTTTACCTTGACGATGATGAAATTAACGACGATGATTCCCACACGTTGAAAATAGGTGTTATTGAAAGGAAACTGTAATATGGACGAATTGAAATGTAATGCCTGTGGAGAGCGTTATTATTATTTTAAAGATTATGTCTATTGTCCGTTGTGCGGTGAAAAGTTTGCACAATCTTCTGTTAATAATAGAACTTCATCCACACCTCCGATGGCTCATCCGACAGTAAATAACACTCCAGTTATGAAAAATATAACATCTTCCGAAAACGCATCACCAAAAAGTAAAACTACCGCAATCCTGCTTTGTCTGCTCGGAGTCATCGGGCTTTGCGGTATACATCGTTTTTATGTCGGAAAAACTGGTTCTGGTTTGGTGAATCTGTTCACCTTTGGAATGTGTTGGATATGGGCTTTGGTTGATTTTATTTTACTTATAACAGGCAATTTCACAGACAACAAGGGATTGAAATTGAAATAAAAAGAACCCCATCCGAAGATGGGGTGAGGTGGGACATTATGGGATTCGTTTCTGAATTTTTAGCAATACTGCAACAGCCACAAGTTACGGCTGCGATTATAACAACATTTGTAGGAACATTTTTCTCTACTTGGATGTATTTTAAAGGAAGACATACTGAAATCTCAAGGGAGCGTTTGGAAAAAGTATATTTCCCCCTTTTTAAGTTGCTGGATGGACACTTCTTTCGTTATTTGGCGGACGATGATTCTTTTATAAAAACCATCGAAGAAGCTAAGAAGTTGATTTACGAAAATGAGTTACTTGCCGGAAATAAATTATGTTATCTTTTGGAAGCGTTTCTGCGTAATCCAGACAAAAGAAGCTATAATGAGTTATGCAATTACATTCTTGATGAACAGGATGTTCTTCTTCGAAAAAACGGATTGCCTTCTGTCTCTCCATATTATAGGCTTGATCACAGAATGTTTGACAGGTTTGGTCTTGCTGCTTTTTTGTTCAAATACATGATGCGTTTTATTGTAATTCCCGGACTTATTGGGATTGATATACTCGCCATCATCCAAGTTATAATAGGAATAGCAGATTGATGATAATTAGTACTGTATTTAATGCTGCCGCCGCTTTTTTAGAGTTGCTCATTTTATGCTCACAGCTGAACAGAATCGCATTCAATGTCAATAGCCACAGTATTGCCAATAGATTCGGCATACCATCTACCTCCATAGTTTTGATTTGGCGTATAGCCTAATTATATTATACTTCACCGTTTGAGGAAAGTCAATAGAAAGGTCGTGATTTTATGACAGTATTTTTAGAAAACGTATTACAGTTGCTGGGGAAAGCAAACATCAGCAAAAACAAATTACTTACTGACTTAAAATTAGGAAAAAACTCGTTTGTGAACTGGGAGAGTCGTGGAACTATTCCGAACGGTGAAACATTAAGTAAAATCGCCGACTACTTCGACGTAACCGTAGACTACTTATTGGGAACAGAATCCAAGCCATCCGCAGCCGTAACAGACGAAGACCTCAAATTCGCCCTGTTCAACGGTGCAGACGGCATCACGGATGAGATGTTTGAGGAAGTGAAATGGTTTGCAAGAGCAGTGATGGAACGTGAACAAGCAAAGAAAGCCAATATTGAAAAGACTGAATACCCCGTCCGAGCTGCTGCAAGAAATGGCACGCCGCCAAGTACCGGAACAATCACAAAAGCAGAAGCTGACGAGATCAGGAACCGACCAGATGCTGACAGCGACCTGTAACATTATCCAGACGTAAAAAAATCACCTCTGTGGTACAATACCATTGAGGTGATTTTTATGAATTATGCGATTTACAAAAATGCCAGAAACGCCAGTTGGCAATGCCTGATTGACTGCGGCGTGTCTGAACTGCCGATCAGACCGGTGCAGATCGCCGCACATTATGGGATTCGGTGTAAAGTGGCAACCAAAGAACAGCTGAAAGGGGCATCCGGTGAAATCAGCTCCTTCGGCGATGAGATTAATATTTCTTTTCTGGAGGATGATCCAAAACCCCGTCAGCGGTTTACTGTCATGCATGAGCTGGGTCATTATCTTCTTGGGCATCTGGGGGATTTACCGATGTCCAGAAGTGAGGATGAATGCAGACCGGAGGAAGAGCAAGCTGCTGACAAGTTCGCCGTTGATATGCTGGCTCCTGCCTGCGTGCTTTGGGGGCTTGGGCTGCATAGTGCGGATGATATTGCCCGTGTGTGCGGTATCTCCATGCAGGCGGCACAGTTCCGGGCACAGAGGATGAAGGTGCTGTACGAGCGAAATATGTTTTTGTCGCATCCGCTTGAGAGAAAAGTGTTTGAGCAGTTCGGGGATTTTATCAAGAAATAGAAAGTTATTGTGTGTTTTTGGCGGATTTGCACATAAATAAATCTTTTTTTCGGGTGATTTGCAAATTGAAAAAAACTTACTGATGTGATATTATATTTTCATATTATAGTTGTCGGGGAGTATATTTATGGAAATATTTAAATGGAGTGCTGAAATGGCATGAATAAAAAGAACAGCGTATTTAATAAGTTGTACATCATTTTCATTTCTGTTTTGGCAGTATCCTCTATCGTATTAGCGGTGATGGATCTACTCGGAAAAATCGATTTGCTTGTGCAGCCATACCATTTCATCGACAATATAATACTAGTTATATTTACAATTGATTATGGTGTGCGGTTTTATCTTTCGGATGCAAGAAAGCATTTTTTTAAGGAAAACATATTTGATCTATTGGCAATTATCCCGTTTAGCTCTATATTCTCAATGTTCCGAGTGTTCAGGGTTTTCAGAATTTTCAAGGCAGCAAAGATTTTTAAATTTATGCGGTTGCTCCGTGCAGGAGCGTTTGTTGGGGTTTTAAAAAAGCGAATACAGGGCATTATAAATACAAATGGGTTTGTTTATGTTCTGTATGTGAATCTTGCATTGATTTTTTGTTCGTCTATAGTTATGATGTACGCTGAATCGATGACATTCGAGGACGCATTATGGTGGAGCATTGTCACTTGTACAACAGTCGGATATGGTGATATTTCTCCATCCAGCGGCATTGGCAGAATCGTCGCTGTAATTCTGATGATATTTGGAATCGGATTGCTTGGAATGCTTACTGGTGCAATTACAACATATTTTACACAGCCGAAAACCGATAAAGAATCAGATAGTTCTAATGAACTTCAAAAAATTTTTGAAAACGCAAGCGATGAAGAGCGTCAAAAAATTATAGAAGTTGCCAAGATAATTATAAAAAAGTAGCTACATTTGCAAAAAATCCACCTGCCATCCGACAGGGGGAAGATCATAAGGGGGTGCAATCATGATCTGCATCAAGTGCAACGCCGAAATACCGGAGGGCAGTATCTACTGCAACATTTGTGGTGCAAAGCAGCAGAAGGCACCGCATGGCTCCAAAAAGCGTGGCAATGGGCAGGGGTGCGTCTATAAGCGTGGGAGCACATGGCAAGCAGAAATCACACTTGGCTACTATGTCAAGGACGGCAGACTGCTCCGCAAGCGTAAGACCAAAGGGGGCTTTGCTAAGAAAAAAGACGCTCTTGCTTATATCTCATCCATGCAGGCGGGCGTCGAGGAGCGTAAGGTCATAACTGTGGCAATTCTCTGGGAGCAGCTGCAGCAGACGCTTGACACCATGAGTAGATCTAAGCGGACTGCCTACGGCATCGCATGGCGTAAGATCGCACCAGATATCGAGTACAGGCGTATAGATGAGCTGACAGTGCCGGACTTGCAAAAGTTGGTGGACAAGCACGGTGCGAGCCACTACACCGCACGAGACATCAAGAGCCTATTGTCACACCTATACAAGCTTGCGATCAGAGATGACTACACGGACAAAAACAGGGCGGCGTTTATACAGCTCCCACAGCTCCAGAGTGCAGAGCGTGAGGTCATGACAGATGATGAGATACAGCTCTTATGGGACGACTACAGAGCCACTCAAGACCGTGTGACAGCACATATGCTTGTCATGCTGTATACTGGTATCCGCCCGGGTGAGCTGCTTGACATCCGCAGAGACATGGTACATCTGGATGAGCAGTGGATGAGCGGAGGCAAGAAAACCGCCAAAGGCAAAAAACGCAAGATCATTATCCCTGACAGGCTTGTACCGGTTTTGGAGCGGATGCTTGCAGAGGGTCGTGATAAGATTGCGTACTATCGCAAGACGGACGATTTTTACCAAGCGTGGAAAGGCAAGCGTACCGAGCTTGGCGTCCGTGAGAGCATCACGCCGTACTGCTGCCGACACACATATATCACACGTCTAACCGCACTCAAAGTCAGCCCAGCGATGCTCCAAGAGCTTGCAGGGCACGAGGACTATGACACAACTCTGGACTATACTCATCTGTCAGTAGCCGACAGGCTCGCAGAAGTCAATCGGTTGGCGTGATGCCATTTCACACACGTTTCACACAAAAGCGTTAAAAATGGCTATTTTACGTCAGTGTTCACGCCCCTGCTAAGGGAGTAGGTCGGGTAACCGGCGCGAGGGTTCAAATCCCTCTTTCTCCGCCAGAATCCTCAGAAACGCATCATTTCTGAGGATTTTTTGTTTTGTTTTATAATTTGTGTGCTATTTTTCTCGCGATCTCCCCATTATGAATCGGCAACCACAAAAACCAATACAAACACCGGCAGAGGATTGATTCCCCTGCCGGTAATTTTTTACTCTGATTTGATAAACGCATCCGCAAAGCCTGCCGCTCTGACCTTCTGGAGCATGGCTTCGGCATTCTCACGTACTCGGAATGCACCGACCTGTACACGGTAGAGCTTCACCGCCTTCGGTGCCATCCTCTCCTCCACATCCTTCTTGAACCTCTTCCAAGCGGTCTGCTTGTCGTCATCGGAACCGCCCTTGGACGCAGGCACAAAGCACTTCGGGCAGATCTTGCCCGTCACATCGTAGTGACGGATGAGATCGTTTGCGGTCAGCCCGTACTTCTTCAGAAGCTCCGCACACAGCTCGACCAGTGAAGCATACGTCTTGTCATTGAATTTGCCCGTCCAGTCAGGATGGCAGCACTCAATGCTGATACTGTAGGCGTTCGCAGAATTGGTGCAGTGTGCGATTTCATCATCCGGCACACAGCGGATGATCTCGCCCTCCAGACCTACGATATAATTGCTGGAAACAGAATTCTTCGTGAGCCTGTTGTTCTCGAAGTAATTGCGGTTTGCAATTGCCGTGGATTTCGGGTTCGCAACGTAATGCA